>CAZSOV010000092.1:0-25702 GCA_964608505.1 uncultured Verrucomicrobiota bacterium | reverse complement strand
GGATCAACTGCCGCTTCAGTTCCCGGAGTTGGACCTTCAGCTTGGCGTTCTGGAGGACGACGTGTTGCGCCTTCTCCTGCTCGTAGTTCACCGGCGAGCGGTTCGGCGTCTCGAACAGCCAGCGGATCAGCGGGGCGAGGTAGACCCGGCTCCCGCGAAACGCCGCGCAGCCCGACCGCTTCGCGTGCTTGATCGAAGTCGAGGGAATGCCGGTCGCGGCCGCGCAGGACGTGATGCTGTCGTAGGATTCCTGAACGGTGCGCTTCTCGTCGCGCTCGCGGTAGTAGCGCAGGAGGCCTTGGATGGCGGCCACGAGCTGATACCGGCCGTTGTCGGGCGCGGGGAGCCAACCTTCGCGGGCGAGTTCGCGCAGACGCCGGTCGGTGAGGCCGGACAGCCGGATCAACTGGGCGGTGTCGATGGTGCCGGGATCGGCCACGGATCAGGCCTCCGGTGCCTCGATGATCCAGCCGACGAACTCGCCGACCTGGAAGAACACCCTGGCCGTCTTCGGAAGGAGCCGGGTGTCGAGCGGACGCTGGTACCCGGCGAGGGAGAGTTCCTTCTGGAGGATCGCGGCCGGCTCCGCGCCCACCGCGAGCTTCTGCTGGAGCGTGAGTCGGCTGAACGCCGTGCCGACGTAACCGGGCGGCATCTGGATCTTGTCGAGGATGATGAGCGCCCCGCCGGGCTTGGTCAGGCCCTGCAACCGGCGCAGGAACGAGCCGCGGTGGGCGACGGGCAGGAACATGAAGACCAGGAAAGCCACCGCGAAGTCGAAGGGCTCGTAGGCGAAGCTGACGGCGTCGGCGACGACGAGTTGCGGCGGGCCGGCGTACTTGTCGGCCATCTCCTGGCTTTCCTCGATCGCGGTAAACTTCGCCTTCCTCTGGGCGAGTGTCTCCCGAAGGGCGTTGCCGATGTTCCCGGTCGACGCCCCGATGTCGTACACGCGGCCACCGTTCGGAATGTAGTGCCTGCCGAAATGGGCTACGGCGTTCGTGGCTAGTTCGTAGAACGGCAACGATTCGCGCACGTGCTGGTCGAAATGCTTCGCAACGGCCTGGCTGCGAAACGTCCAGTGCTTCGGGATCTCAAGTGAGGATTTCATCGCGGATAGTCGTGGCGATGGCCGCCATCATTCGGGGTGGGACCGCTCGTCCGAGGCGTTCCCATTGCTGGCCGTAGGTGCCGGTCAGGACGAAGTCGTCGGGGAAGGCGCAGATGCGCTTCAACTCGGCGATGGCCAGCTTCCGCTTCTCGGTCGGGTGCGTGACGCTCGCGATTCCCGGGTGCCCGTGACTGGCGCAGATGGTCGGGCACGGCGCGTCCGGGTGTGGGCGCACCAGGTTGAAGTAGCGGTCGGATGATTCGCCGGGCTTGAGTCGGTCCCACTCTTTGCCGATGGCGAAGCGCGACATGTCGAGGCCTTCGACCGCGAACTGGTTCGGTTTCGTCCCGAGGACCGTCGGGCACGGACGGTCGGGGTCGAAGGCCTGGCCCTTCTGATCGAACGCCGCGCCGGTGCCGCCGGTGATCCGCGCCTCGACGAGTTCGAGGCCTTGGTGGCTGGTCACCGGATTGTACGACCCATGGGCGCTGACGGTCGGCGACGGCGCGTCCGCCTGCTTCCACGTCGGCCCGTACTTGCCGCGCACGATCCACGGCAGCGCGTCCCGCAGGGTGTAGCGGTACGGCAGGGGCTTCGGGAATACGGGTGCCTTGCCCAAGTCCTCGCGCACGCCGATGAAGATGGTTCGTTGCCTCGCCTGCGGGACGCCGAGCCACTGGGCGTCGAGGACCTTGACCCCGACCTGGTACCCGCAGGCCTTCAGCTTCGCGAGGATTTCGAGGAAGTAGCCCTTGGCCACGCCCTTCACGAGACCGCTGACGTTCTCAGCCACGAACATCCGGGGCCTCAACCCATTCAGGAGCCGGATGAACTCGAAGAAGAGGTCGTCCGTGCGCTGGACGGTGTCGGAGTACTTCTTCGCCTTGCCCCAGTGTTTCTCGCGCTTGCCGGCGGTCGAGAACGAGGCGCAGGGCGGAGACCCATCCATCAGGTCCAGTTCGCCAGGCTTCAGCCCCGCTGCCGCGAGGACCTCGGACGGCTTCACCTCCCGGATGTCGCGGGTGTCGAGGATCGTGTCGGGGTGGTTGGCCCGATACACCTCGGCGGCAGCCGGGATGAACTCGCTTGCCCACGCGACGCGGAAGCCTGCCATCCGGTAGCCTAGGCACGAACCGCCGCACCCGCTGAAGGTCGAAATGGCGGTGAAGCCGTTCCACGGCACGGCGGCGATCTCCGCCATGCTCGGGACGCGGTAGGGTGGCTTCTCGATCTTCACGACGGCTTGCCCGACCACTTGAAGGCACACCTCGGACACTGGAACTCGGTCGGCACGTTCTCGTCGACCGCGGGGAAGTCGGCCGGGGGCTCGGGCTCTGCCCCGCCGGACAGGAGGCCTTGCAGCGCCGTCGCATCGAACCCGGACAGGTCCATGTCGAGGTCGGTGGCCTTGAGTTCACCAAGCAACGACCGAAGCGCGGCGTCATCCGCCTCGGCGAGTTCGGCCAGACGGTTGTCGGCGATCAGGTGCGCCCACTCGTCGGCCTCGGTCGCAAAGTCCTGGTAGTCGACGGGCACCACCGACAGCCCGAGAGCCTTCGCCGCCTCGTACCGCCCGTGGCCCGCGACGATGAACCCAGATCGTGTCGAGACGACCACAGGCGAGCGCCAGCCCTGATGCCCGATGACCTTGGCCAGGAGCGCGACTTGGCTCTGCGGGTGCTGGTTCGGGTTGCGCGGGTTGGGCACCAGCTTTTCGAGCGGCACCAGCTCGTCGAAGGCGCAGTTGACCGCCGGGCCGGCGGGCGGATTGGCGTGGGATTCCGGGGCCGGGTTTGGAACCGCGGCGCGTTTTTTCGGTTTTCGGTCGTTCATGCGCGTTGTCAGGGCTGACGCCACACCTCCACCCCACCGGGGGGCCGAAGAAGACTCCTACCCCCCACCGGCCCGGGGGCGAGGCCGCCCGTCTCGCCTGCGAGATGGCGGTTCTCGCCTGCCGTCGCAGGCAGGACGGCGAATCGCCGCCAGGAACGTTCAACACTGCGTCTCACTGCCAGAACGCAGGACGTTCGAGGTGCCGGTCGCTGGGCGCCTTTCCACAGGTCGCCAGAGCCCATCGTTGTCGGTGCGTGCGTCATCGCTTCTACCCAAGGTCGGAACGTTCGAAGGCGTGCCAATTCCAGGCGTGGCGCTGGGCTCGATTGCGCCAGCGGATGAAGCGGCTGACCTCGCCGGTGAAGCGCCCGAGGGTCGAGGGTGTGACGCGACAGCGTTCGGCGAGTTCGCGCAGGGAGGGGCTGCCGTCGAAGTAGCCGGGGTTGAGGACCCAGGCCAACGCGATGACGCGTAGGCCGATGCTCTGCGGGTGCATGGGCTTGTCAGTCTTCGAGACCAGGATTTCGAGCAGACGGACGACGGCCTCGGCGAGGCGTCGGTCATTCTCGCTCTTGCCGGCGTCCTCGCCGAGTCGCTGGTAGAGCTGCTGCCAGTCGAATCCCTGACCATGGGCGTCGATGGGATCGAGGTCTTCCGAGAGCATGCCTTCATGGAACTCCTCCTTCACTGCGTCACCTCCTGCTGGGGTTGGGGTTTGAAATCGTTCGAAGTCAGGACCTGGACCCGGGGTTGCCAGATGAGGGCCTTGCCACCGCGCTGGGCCTTCACCTTCCGCCACGCCCACAGTTCGAGCCCGGTTCCGGGCGTGGTCAGCCAGTCGAGGCACTCCTGCGCCTTCTCCTCGGTCAGCTTGCGAAGGTGGCCGGCGAAGTCCTGGCCGGTGGACTGGACGCCCACGACGCCGCGCTGAGGGTCCAGGGCGAGGATGTCGATAATGCCGAAGAGGTCCTGCCGGATGCCGTGAGGCCCACCGTAGGGGTTCCACTTCTCGACGATGGCGCAGACAAGGCCTTGTTCGCGGAGAGCGCGAAGGGTTCGCTGGGTGGGGGAGAGGCCTTTCACCGGCCACCTCCCACGCGAACTTTGGACCGTGTTTTCCGGCCGTACCCAACCCCACCCACCAGAAATAAAATGCTGCTCCCGTAGGGAGCATTATTTTCTGGTGGGTGAAGGGTTGAGATTTCGGGTTTCTGGTGGGCTTTCATGGGATCAGTTGGAAGTCGTTGATGTTTCGCTGGATACGGGTGACCAGAAATTCCAGAACAGCATTTCTGTTTACTGGTGGGTCCAGTCGACCGAGGGAGGCTGGTTTTCGCATTTTCCGGTGGCTTTGGGGGTCAGGAAATGGAGCTTCTCCTGACCGGATTCCTCGAAGCGGACCCAGCCCTTGGTGATGGCCTGCTTGAGGGCGTTCTGGACCGCCGTTTCCGAGCATCCGAGGGCCTTGCTGACCGTCGCTTTGTAGAAGGCCTGGCTCTTCCGCTCGTTCGCCCGGATGCAATGGAGCAGCTCGACCGGATCGCACGTCCGGGGGCGGCCACGCTTCTTCTCGCCGATGAGTTCCTCGACCTCTTCGCGTTCGGCCTCGCGCCAGCAGATGACGCCCTTGACCTTGAAGTGTGCGATGTAGCGGCGGACGGTCGGCTCGCCATCCCAGTCCTCCCAGCCAAGGTTCTTGCCACGCTTGGGTGCCCGGAGTTCGAAGACGCTGTCCGAACCGATGGAACGGATGGCCAGCGCCGCGCGGGATGGGTTGATCCACTCGGCGGAGCCGGCACCGAGGTAGGCGAAATCGCCCGCAGCCCAGCTGCTCTTTTCCTTCCCCTGCGGGGGCTTGTTCGTGTGGTGGGCCAGGATGAGGCCCACGTCGTGGCGTTGCAGGAGGGGGTTCAGCAGCTCCCGCATGAAGCGGCTGACGTCCTTCTGGCTGTTCGAGTCGCCGCCGAGGTAAGCGAAGGCGGGATCGACGATGACCAAGTCGAATGGACCGAGCTCGGTCAGGAGCGCGTCGAGGGCCAGGGCGAAGCGGTCAGCACTCCGGTCGTTGATCGTGCAGACGATGATCCGATCCTGAGCCTGAGCCTTCTCGTCATCCGACAGGGTCTCGGTGCCCTGGAGAACACCGTCGCGCATCTTCGCGAGCTCGGCTTCGTCGTTCTCAGCCTGAACTAGCAGGATTCGCATGCCCTTCTTGCGGTACACCGCGCCGGGCTGGAGACCGAACAGGGTCTTGCCGACCGCCAGGTGAATCGCGAGCTGCATCAGGAGGGAGGACTTCCCCGCGCCCGTCGGACCGACCAGAAGGCAGACCCCGCCACGGTAGAGGAATCGCTCGGAGATGAGGTCGCTCGCATCGACCTCGGGATCGGATCGCCGCAGCTCGCGCAGTTTCCGCGACGGTGGGAGCGTCTGAATCGTGGCCATCTCGGCCTGCAGAGCCTCGGCCTCCTTGGGGGCCATCGACTCTTCCAGCATGATGTCGAGGGGGGTCTTGGGCACAGGGCGCGACTTTTCTTCAGGGGTTGAAGTAGAGGACCCGCTGACGGGTTTGAGGGCAGCCGTTCTCCACCCGGAGTCCGCCCGGCATCCGGAGCCAGCCGCAGACATCCCAACGCGTTGGGTCCGCGCCCAGGAGGCAGGCCGCGGCGAAGAGCTTGGCCTGCTCGCGTGGGCACCAGTCCTCGATCCGGAACCAGGCGTGGAGACTCTTGCCCCCGGAATCGACGACGAGCACCAGAGGCGCGAATTGGGCCAGTCGCCCGACAAGCTGCGCCTGCTGCGGTTTCGAGATGGTCCGGTCGTCACACTCGGCGACGAGATACCGCCGGCGCTTCACGTTGTTCTGGCAGCGAGCAGAGAGGTCGCCCTCGTAGTTGACCGCGAATTCGCCGCGCATCGGGTTGACGACGATGAACTGCTGCCAATGCGCGTCCGCGAGGCTCGCTTCGAGCGGTCGCACGAGGGCCTGCTCTTGGTTCCGGCCGGTGCAGACGAGTTCCCCGGGCTGGAACAAGGCGGCGAGGACCTGGTCTGCCCCCGGCCCATCTGTGCCGGCGTCCGCGAACGCAGGCGGTGTCGTGGCGAGGGTCTTCGCGATGAGTGCCGGCGACGGTTCCGGCCAGGTCAGAGCCTTTCGGCCGAAGTTGAGCGGTGAGCCCGTTCCGCTGTAGGCGAACTCGATTGCCGCCTGAATCTCACGGTCGGGCACGCTGCGATGAGTCACCAACTCGTCGCAGCATCGCCGAAGGAATCGAAAGCACTGTTGAGCGGTGAAGACCCCGACGAGTCCCGCCGCCACTTGGGAGAACCACCGGTGCGTTTGCCCTTGGGGTGGCATGGCCCGCAGCCGTTCCAAGGTCCGGTTCGAGAATGGGTAGAGGGTGGCCACGTCGGTCACTTCGAGTACGCGTTCATCAGCTTGCCCTCGACCCTTAGGGGGAGGTGGGGCGCCCAAGGCATTGGGGTTTCCATCACACGGGTGATGCGTTCGAGGTCCTCGCGGGCGGAGACCTCGGGAAGCTCGAACACGAGTTCATCGTGGACGCTGAGGACGGGCAGGAAACCGGCGTCGGCGCATCGGAGCCACGCGTAGGCGAGAACGTCGCGGGCGGTGGCCTGCGTCCAGTTCTCGGCCAGGAGGCCGCCGTAGACCCGGATGCGCTCACCGCCCACGGTGCATGTGATGCCGTCGTCGGTGACGCTGATGTCGCGGTACAGCAGGAACCTCTTCGAGGCGGGGTCGTGCTGCGCGACTGGCAGGGGCAGGGCGTAGTGCTGGCCGTCACGGGCTTCGCACGCGGCTTGCAGCCGGTCCCAGAGGTCGACGATCAGCGGGTTGGAATCGCGGAACTCGGTCACGATCCGCTTCGACTCCGCATCGGAGAGTTCGAGGCCCGCCATCACCCGGGCGACCTCGATGAACTTCCGCCACCCACAGCCGAAGCCGAGGCCCAGTACGCGGGCCTTCGCGAGTTGTCGGAGTCCGGAGCCGGTCCGGTCGCAGTACGCCTTCAACGGCTCGGGCTCGGCGTAGTCCATCGTCCGACGCGCATGGATCTCGTAGGCGTCGGCCTCCGGGTTTTCGCGGAACAGGCGCAGGGCCTCGGTGTCCCCGGCGAGGTAAAGCAGGACTCGGCTCTCGATCTGGCTGTAGTCGACGACGGCGAGCACGCGTCCCGGCGGGGCGACGATGGCGCGGCGGAGGTCGACGCCCTCGGCGGTCTTCCGGTTCAGGTTCTGGAGGTTCAGCCCGCCGCCCCCGGACCAGCGGCCGGTGCTCGCGCCGAAGTACCGCAGCTCGTAAGCCATCCGGCCGCCGGGCATCCGCCGCGCCTCCATCGCTTCGAGCACCCGGGCGGTCCGGTTCGCCGAACGGATGCGCTGCATATCCCGCGCCCAGCCGGTGCCGACCGAGTCCGGGTTTGCGTCGGCCCACTCGATGAAGCCGGGGTCCTTCGCCGAGGTGCTGGCTGGGGCTTCAACGCCTTTTAGTTGGCAGGCGGCGCGGAACGACTTGATCGACAGCGCCCGGTCCCACGGCAGCCCCGCGGACATCGCGGTGACCAACTCCTGGAGGCCTTGGCGACTCGCCCGAACGTGGTCCCATTCGACCGCCAGGCCCCGCCGCCCCATCTCGGATGTCAGTTCGAACAGGCGGCGCTCGTGCGCCGGCCAGTGCCGCTCCAGGTGGTTCCAAAGGGCGAGGCTGGCCAACGCGTCTCGACCGGCGTAGCGGCGCATCTCGACGGCGAGGAATCCGTCCTCCATCGGGTTCCAACCTTTCGCCCGTGATCGCGGCGCCTTGTCGAGCGTCTGGCCGAAGACGCCCTTCACCGCGCCGGCAAGGTCCCGGGGAAGTTGAAGGAAGGCGCACAGGGCGGCGGAGCAGTGCCATTCGGCGGGGCCGCGTGCGTCCGACGGAATCGCCCCCAGCTCGCGGAGCCGCTCGAACACGGCGCGGTCGAAATCGCGGTTGTGGCTGACCCACCGGCGGCCCGCGATGGTCGCCCACGGGAATTGTCGCGGGGCGCAGACGCAGGTTCGTTCGCCGTCGGTGACGGCCACGAGGTACGCGTGGAATCGCGGGTCGTGGCAGTAGGCCCAGTGGCCCAGTTCCTTCACCGAGTAGGCCGACGTGTAGAAGGTCTCGAAGTCGACGGCGACCAGGTCTCCGGCCGGCTTCGATGCCCACACGTCGGGCGTCAGGATGACGGGTTCCGCGATCATCCCAGGACGGCCTTGCGAGGGTCGTAGCCGTTCTTGTAGCGCCAGAGGGCCGCGACCATGCGGAAGGCCTGCCAGTCGCGGGTGGGATCGGGATGCTTCACGACGACCACGCGGCCGGGCTCGGTCGTCGAGATGAAGATGTTGGCGGCGAGGACGCGGCCGATGTGTTCCTCGCCCCAGTAGGTGGCGCCGTATGCGGCAAGCTGCATGGCCTGGTTGTCGTAGGCCTGAACGTCCTCGCCCGGCTTCGTCTTGCGGGTCTTGTAGTCGAGGATGCCGATGCCGTTTCGGCCGTAGCGGAAGAGCACGTCGGCAGTACCGGCGAACCCATGCTGCCGGTTCACGAGGCGGGACTCGCGGTCGACGATTTCGATGCCGACTTGTTGCTTCCACGCGAGCACGGGCTCGACGTACGTGCGGAGGTCCTCGGCGTAGGGCTCGCCCGCCATCGCGGCTTCGAGCGCACCGTGAATCATCGTGCCGAGGTCAGCGGCTTGCTCGACCTGCTCGAAGGCCACAGTGCGGACCCGGTTGCACCAGTAGTCCTCGGACTCTTCCTGCGCCTTCGGAGTGCGGAGCGTGGCGAGGGCGACCTGGTCGAGCTTCCACTTTTCGAGACCGGGCTTGGCCAGGATGCCGAGGATGCCGGTGACGCTCGGGTAGAGCCCGAGGCGCTTGGCGTCGCGGATTGTGGTTGGACGTTCGCCCCTACCGTCCGAGGTCGGAAGGCGATGAACCGGTTCTCCTCGCTCATTGTACCAGTGGCCCGAGGGGACCTTGTTCTTGCTCAAGACTGCCATGATGAGTTTGGGAGGAAGTGCGGGGAGGACCTGCGGCCGATCCTCCCCGCGTGGTTGGGGTTGGTTCGCCGATCAGAAGGGCACGTCGTCGACGAAGGTTTCGATGCTCGGCGCTGCGGGGACCGGAGCAGGAGCCGGTGCGGGGCGCGGCGGCGCGAGCGGCTGCTGGACAGGCGCAGGAGCCGGGGCGGGAGCCATAGCAGGCGCGGTGAGCCCTTGCGGCACCGGGGACAACGCGGCGATGGAAGCGAACACTCCGACGCCGTCTTTCCGCTTCACGTGCTCGACGGTCAGGAGGCACTTCGCCCCCTTGAGCGAGCAGTAGTCCCAGCCGTATTCCGGGGCCTTTCCCAGCAGTGCCTTCAGGAACGCGAACAACGCGGACTTCTCGTTGCCGCTGATCTTCATCCGCCGGCTGGCTACGCGATGGGGCTGTCCCTGTGCGCTGCGGAAGCCGAACAGGAACGTGGTCAGGTCGACCTTTTCGGTCTCCGTGGATTGGAACTTCGTTCGGACGACGCCGAACTCGTCGCGCACGTCGAGGACGGTCGCGATGTAAGTGCCCGCCGGTGCTAGGTCGCTACCGATGATTTCGGTGAACGGGTTGCTGCTGTCGACGGGTTGACTGAGGACTGCCATAGACGGACTTCTCCTTTCAGGGGTTGGGGTTAGCGGCGATTCGAGGCGTGCTCGATGGCCATGAAGCCGATGAAGTTCACCGTGGTGGCGTAGGACACGGCGCCGAAGGCGATCTGCCAGGCGTTCTGGCCTCCCATCGCGACGGCGAGCCAGGCGGCGCCAATCAGGAGCGCGATGTAGGTGCCGATTCCCCACGTGCCAGCGGCGAACTTCTTCAAGCTGACGATCCAGTCGATTTTGCGTTTTTGCGTTTCCATGTTGGTGTCTTGCGATTGCTGCTGACGTGCCGGGCGGGATTGGGATGGCGAGACAGCGAGCCCGGCGGTCACTGCTGCCAAAGGGGAATCATGCTTTGCGGGAGCGGGCGCGTTCGGCCCGGACTGCCGCCTTCCGCCGTTGGAAGTCCGCGGTGGTGAAGTAGGCCTCCACCTCGGCGAATCGGTATCGCTTGGCGCCGCTGACGCCGTGACCGGGAATCCGCCAGCGGCGAAGGGTGGTGATGCCGAAGCCCAGGCGGCGGGACAGCTCGCGGAGGGTCAGGTACGGCTCCTCCTTCGGGAGTTCGCCGCGGAGGATGCGAAGCGCGGCTTCACGGCGTTCGGGCGGTGCCGTCATCGCCGCGGACATGATGTCCTCCAAGGCGATCACGCTTCCTCCTCGCCGAAGCGGAAGCCGAATTCTCGGAACAGGTCCCCGACAGCTTCCTGTTTACCGGTGCGGGTTAGCGCAAGCAGTTGCTCGAACCGAGCGCCACGACGGTGCTTCGGACGGCAGTCTTGCAGGGGTTCCGGGGTGGGGTTTTGGTCGCGCTTCGGGCTGCGGTGGCGTTTCTTCACAACACCACCCGGAAATCGCGATCAATCGATGCAGAACCCAGCTGGCGAAGCTCCTACTGTCAGCGGCTCAACGGGTTGTGAAATCTGTCTAGATCGCGGAAAAAATCGTGACTGCTACCCGCTGACGTAGGGGCGGAGCAACGTGGTTAGGGCCTGGGCCTTCTCCTCCCAGTTGTCGGGCTCCATCTCGAGGAGTTCGTCGAGCACGTCCGCGAGCAGGTTGGGGTAATCTGCGCTTGCCGAAGTCCCGCGGGTGATCGCCTCGTTTAGCGGCACGACTGATTTGCGACCCATGGATTTTCTCCAGCGCACCAAGTCGACGAGAACTTTGTATGCAGGTCCGCGGGTCTCCCACTCGTCGATGCGACTCCGCATGGTGGAGTCGGGCATATTGAGGGCGCGGCTGGCCTTTGCGACGTCTCCGTTGGCGAGAATGCTGCACAGGATGTGAAACGATTGCGGGTCGATCCCGCTTGTGAACGCGAACAGTTTCTCGCCCTGCATCTGTTCCAAGCGTTCCTTTACCGTCCGCATCTCTCGGAAGTCTGTCCGGATTTGGTCCAGCTTCTGGTGAATTCCCTCGAGCATCGTGTTCGTGCTTGTACTGGAGGCCGTGGTGCTTGGCGCAACAGGGGCATCGGACAGCGTCGCGGCTGGAAGGACGCTGACCGAACGAGGGTCCATGACGATCCTCAGGAGAGAGTCGCCTGCAAGGGTTCGAGCGCGGATGGCTGGAGTGTGGCGTGCCATCATGATTTCGATGGCCTTGTTGACCTCTTCGGCGTGGCGCTGATACAGCCGCAAGACCCGTTCAGCGACACCGGAGGGCGAGCCTTCGATGTGACCCAAGGCCCTGAGCACTTCCGGGAAATGTGCCACGAGCTGGCCGACAGTGCGGAACTTTCCGATCTCATTCGCACGCTCCACGTACGACGCAGCCATGATTTTATCCGAATCCTTCGGCAAGGACTCGGTGAACACATCGTGCTCATATTCGGCGACGGGATCGAACGCCTCTGCTTCGGCTGCGATCACCCCGACGCGGCGGTCGATGCACTGGGAGCAGACTCCGCAATGGGGAAGCTCGTTGGATCGGTGGATGGTTTCCGCGCAACTCCTCGACAGGGCGATCAGGGGACCACAGCCATGCTTCAGAATACGGCGGATGACGTCAGCTTTCGTGTCCCAGAGAAACGGTGTCCTGACCGAAAACGCTTGGCCGTTGGAGAGCAACGTGAGGAGCCGACCAAGTCCACGGACCACTCTCGGATGGGTTGTTCGCGTTGCGCGTGACCCGACCACCTGGGCGCAAACCGGGAGGTTCAGGCTAACAACCCCGTTCTCGAAAAAGGTCAGCTCGCTCAGCCCGAGCATTCCGGCGACCGTCGCGCCAATTGAAGCGTAGAGGAAGGACCTTGCCCGTTGCGTGTACTCCGTCCCGAGGGTCGCCGCCTTGTTGATGCTGACCCGTACTTGCGTCAGCGGCACAGGACTCACCTTCTCGATCAGTTGCTGCGTCAGTGCGTCGTGGCGGCGGCAGAACTTGTCGGTGGAGCGATGGTTGACCAGCAGCAGTTTTCGCTTCTCGCCGCAGCCTTCCTCGACTGCTCCGGCGAGAGAATCCAGCCCGCCAGAAAACAAGGCGACCCTCTCGGGGCGACTCAAAGCCACGCTGCCCAGGTCGAGCTTGAAAAGCTGCTGCACGGGAGGCGCGCCGGTAGCTGGGTAAAAGGTAAAGTCGTAGTAGTCGTCGGACAGGAACTCCAAAGTCTCCCGCAGGGCGGCCGACACCTCGGTTGATTTCCAGAAATCGGGCTCTCTGACCGGGATGTGAAAATGGAGGTGGCGGCGCCAAAAACTCCCGAACGAGTCCACGTCTACTTTTCCGCGCCGGCTGGAGGAATCGCAGCTGTAGACGTAGGTGGCGATCTCAAGCAGGTCCTGGAACCTTGGCGGGATGTCGCGCCAGAGGCTTGCGTGAAGGTTCTCGATTTCTAGCCAGACGTTTTGCGTGCCGGTTGTGCCCCAAATATCGAGGATCAACTTGAGGGCTCCTGGAGGAACCTCCTTCGGTCGTGCCCCGCCACAAAGGATCAGCTTTTCACTTTGCATCTTTCGCCGCCCTCACTTTCAGCTCGGCTCGCATCTTTTGCATGGCGTACCAACCAAAGCCCTCCGCTGATTCAGCCGAAATGCTTCCACCCTCCTCGTAGCGGTGCTTCGAAAACCAGTCCTCGCCGAATTCGCGCACGATCTCCGACGCTTCTTCGCAATGGGTTCTCAGCGCGCTTTCAAACTGGGCCTTCTGGTTGGCGGTCTGGAATTGATGGCCCTCGCCGAGATGAGTCGACAGCGTTCGGCTCAGGAAGTGGTCCAAGGTCTCGTTGGTGAGGTTCGCCGCGAACGACTGGAACACGTCGCCGAACGTCCGAGGGTTGCTCAAGCCCTTGAGGGCGCTCTCCACTTCAGTCGGGGTGGGTTCGAAGAGGCCGCCAAGACGCTTCTCCAGGTAGCCCACCACCGCGGTCGATAGAGCCCGGCGCGCAACCTCTCCAAAGTCGGACCTATCCCGCGCCTCCTCCACCCGTCGGTCGTGGGCGTCGCTGATGCCGAGCATGAGGTCGACGAGCGACGCTCCTTTCGGGACCGAGATTCCTGCAGCAGCCAGGTGGGCCAGGGGATCTGGGGTGCCTCCGGCGACAGCGACCTGGGTCAACAGGCGCACCGCCTCCCGGAAGCCGGCGTTCTTCTGCACCCAGGCAAGGGCGCGCTCTGCGGCGTTCAAAGTCGCGTCGGCCACCGCTGCCACGTTTGCGCCTTCCGATATCAGGCGAACGACCTCCTGCCATTTCTTCGACGCGGGCAGCGTGCCGATGCGGGAATGTCCCATGCGCGGATCGTGGATTTCGGCCGGCCATGTCGACCGGAGATCGGTCAACTTCCGGGAGCAATATCAGAAGATCACGTTCGTGCGCAATAAATGGGACGGGCGGTCCATGTGTCCATGCTGGCCCGGCTGCGGCCAGCTGAGCTTTAGCCATAGCGTGGGCTAAAGCTCTTCGCAGTTGGATCGTGATCTAGAACCGCGTCTAGTGCTGCTCTTGTGGAGCGCTTGGCTCCGAGCTGGCTGCCGCTATTTGCTTCTGCTCAGGGGTGTGTCCGACTCCGGGTGCATCGGGTATGAAGGACACCGATGGAAGCACAAGGGGTGGAAATGGGCCTCGAGCCGTTAAGTCGCGTCCCATCTCCCGGGCAACTCCGTATAGCATGCTCGGTCCGTTCGTCCGTAAGAGGGTACCGATCTTGTCTTCTGGCTGTTCGGGGCCAACCCAGCAGACCACGCCAATCAAGTTCATGCCAAAAGAATATGGCGAATTTGCCTCGGCGGAGGGCTGGAGCTTAATGTTCAAGCTGACCTGCCATCGGTTAGGTCTACCTTTGATCGGATGAATTCCCGTTCCCACTTCAAGATCCCTTTCAGCAAATTTGGTTTCCTTATCCGCCTTGAACTGCGGATTCACTTGGCAGTTCACTTCGGTCAGGAAATAGCCTTCGAGCTGAATTGGTGCGAGTTTCATGCGACGAGTGTGTCAGGGATTTCGAAACGAGGGCTATGGCCCTGTTCGGGTCGCGCGGGTCTGATCGAACGTCCGGGTAAAACCACCTGTTCGACCTGTTGTAATGCGATGGTCGTTCCGCTGAATGAGGGTAGAAGTTCGACTTCGTCCTCCACTGAGAATCCGAAGTCGGCCTGCAAACTCCGACATCCAAGAAAGCCAGCCACTGCATCATGGATAGCTTTTCCTAGTTCAATGCCGGCTTGCGGGCGCCATCCCTGCCACTTTTCTACTGCCGTGGGCAGCCATGGGTTGCTGGGAGCGCAGCACTCCTCGGTGATGTGAGCGGTCCAGTCGTTCCGGCGGCGCGCCACAGACTGCAAGTATGCCGTGTCGAGCTTGCCGTCGTTTAGGGCGCACAAGAGTACATTGATAACTCGGGACGGTCGCTCGCGTCCGGTTTCCCAGCGCGTCCAAGTCTTTTCTCCAATCTGCAGGAGTTCTGAGATGTGCTGCTGCGTCAGACCGAGCCTGGCGCGCAATGCTCGGATTTGCTCAGGTAGCAGGAGGCCCATGTGCCGAGCCTTTACCTTGTCGAGGAGCGCCGTCGCTTCAGTATCAAGGTAAATCTCGCCATCCTTGGGATCGCGCAGAGCGGGAACCTTGACTGTGACAGTTTCCGCAATCGCGGTGCCGTCCAGATTTGGGATGTGGACTGGTTCTTCGACTTCGATTCGTTCCAAGCGTTCTGAGAGGGAATTCATAGATCCTCTCCTTTTAGAGGGCGGTGTGCAGAGTAAACGATAACCACATTGTCTGGGCTCGTGAGGTTTACTTTCGTGTAGATGCGGGTGCCTTGGTAGTTGAAGAGGAAAGCATAAGTCTCGCCAGGTTCGTCCATTTCGTGTCGCTTCCCGCGTACTTGTGGGTCATCGAGGGCAGCTGCAATCGCTTCGCGGAGCTCATAGTCGAATGGGCTGGAAGGCAAACTTGCCCAATCACGTCGGGCGCGTTGCCTAATTAGGACCGATTCCGGTTTGCCGCCTCGCAAGAGGGAAGCAACCTTCGTCCGCCATTGATTTGGTATGGGGGGAACGGATTGGTCCATGCGAAACCCGCCCGAACAAAGTATCAATTGATACGTGTCCGGTCAAGCGGTTGATTTTGGCATTCCGGTAGGCTGGAATCGGTTGTAAAGCCATTACGTGGAATATGTTATAATAGTGATCCTGCTTTCGCTGGTCGCGAATGCATGACGCCCCGGGTGTTCAGCTGAGGCCGAAAGGGCCTATGGCCGCGAGCGGAGATCTCGACCGATATCGCCGGCGGGGAGGCAAGGCGTCGTGGATGTGCGGCTTTCCCTAGCTTCCAGATCAAATTGATTGAATCAGGGCAATGAGTCGCGCTTTGCCTTCGGCCAAGTTCTCGGTGCTCAAGCCTTCCACAAGCGCGAGCAGGCGTTTCTTCGGGGATGCAATTGCTTCTGCTCCAAGCATCTTTGGCATCGCCTTGGTGAGGACCTGTCGGAAGTCCTCCCGCCCGGGCCGGAAGTAGTGCTTCAGCACGACCTCGACGGTCCGGTGGCCGGTGACGCGCTGGACGAGTTCGAGGGGAACCCCAGCCGCCAGCGCGAGGGTGATCCAGGTGACGCGGAAGCTGTGGAAATCGTGCAGCGAGGCTCGCCGCAGCCCCACTTCGCGTTCCTCCTGCAGGGCGTCGGTCTTCGGCGCTCTCCGGTTGCCTCGCACGATTGAGGTGCCGGTCTCGCGTTCGAGTTCGTTGAGGTAGTTCGAGACCGCGCCGCGGCTGAACCCGGTTGTCGCCATGACCTCGCCCAGCGGGGCACCGCCCGCGTACGCGTCGAACACGGCGCGCAGCCTTGGGGCACGCTTCGACTCGCCGAGCTTCGTCAGGTAGGCGTCGACCCGGGTCCGGACCTCCTCTGCCGATGCGGGCGGTGGTAGCGCGGGAGTGCCGGGCTTCGGCATCGACTCCAGCGCCCGGGCGATGACCTGCTTGACCCGCCACGTGATGCCGTCCGGGTTGTTCTGGTACATCTGAGCGGCCTCCGGGAAGCAGAACTCCGACTCGCCGGCTTTGGCCTTCGCCCGGTTCAGTTCCTCCGCGAGCATCGGGAAGACCGGGATGTCGACCCGCTCCCCGGTCTTGGCGGTCTCGACGGAGAGGAAGCCGGCCTTCAGGTCCACGTCGCCCCACTTCAGGAGGCAGCAGTCGCCGCGCCGCATCGCGGTACACATTCCGGTGACGATGATCGGCCGGATGAAGTCGTCTCCGGCGCAGGTGTCGGTGATGGCCTTCAGCTCCTCGACCGAGAACGGCTCCCGGTTGACCGTCTCGCTGGCCTTCGTGACGAGCCCGTGGAAGGGGTTGCTGCCGTCCGCCAACTGGGGGTGGAGGTGCTTGAACGTCGCCCTGAGGAGCTTGAGCGTGTCGTTCCACGTCTTCGGCGACACGTTCCGGTCGGCCTCGGCGTTCATGAATGCCTGCGCCGTGGCCGGTTTCACCTCGATGAACTCGGTGGCGCCCTTCTGGTGCTCGGCGACGAACTCGGCGAACCGCTTCAACCGGAGCCGGACCTGGAGGGCGTACCGTTCGTCCGGGGTCTTCCGACGCGGGATCTTCGCCCACCATTCGGCGAGTTCAGCGAGCTTGGGGAAGGTGACCTCCCGGCCGGTCTTCATCTCCGCCAGCTTCTGGAGGGTCTTCTCGCCGGTGCGGTCGTCGCGCATCTTCCGGGCCAAGAGGTCGTAGGCGGCCTGGGCCATGCCGCGGGACTGCTCGAACTCGTCGTCCCCCTGCATCGTGCGCTTCGGCGGTCGCTTGCCGGCGATGGGGACCTTCAGGTTGACGATGGTCTTCTGGCCGTTCTCCATGAACACGCCGTACCACCATTGGCTGGATTTTCTGAGTTCGAGGCTCATAGTCGGTTCGTTGGGCGCACTGGGGTGCGTTCGGGTGCGCTGGGGCGCACTTTCGGGCTCGAACCAAACATTTGCCAAATTTTTCCAGGTCCAACGGGGATAAGTCGTTCGAGGACAACGACGCAGCCTTCGGCTCATAACCTGAAGGTCCTAGGTTCAAATCCTAGCCCCGCAAACAATTTCCAAAAAGACCTCCCGAACGGGAGGTGTTTTTGCTTAACGAGGCCGGAACCAACGGTGGGAATGATGGCGGACGCGGGACCTATCGCGCGTACGTTCTCCGGAATCCGGAGGGACGCCGCTACATCGGCGTGACGGACGACGTGAACCGCCGCTTGGTCCAACATAACCAAGGGGTCTCGAAGTGGACCCGCGGTCGAGGCCCCTGGTCCCTTGAGTGGTTCAGCACGCCGCGGAGCCTCGGCGACGCGCGTGCCCTGGAGAACCTCATGAAGCGTCAGAAGGGCGGCGTAGGACTCGAAACCCTGATGCGAGAACATCGCTCGTCAGGCTCATAATTCCGTCCCGCGCCTGCGGGACGGGATCCAGGTTCATCCCGCGTACGCGGGATGCCCAGCAACCAATTTCCGTTGCACTGCAACGACTTAAGTCTCTGGCCTTCAGCGGCTTATTTCTTTCTCTGGCACGGTTCCTACATCCTTGCCCAAGCCGTGTCCACTCGGTTGCGAAAGGTGCCATTCGTTTCCGGAAGCCAGACTTTTGCCAAAGAATTCCCGGCCTCGAGGAGGTCGGGCCCGGGATTCCAAGAGTTCAGCCTCTGGGGGATTCGAGGGGGAGGATGAATGCGCCCGGGATCGCGGTGTCCAGAGTGGCGAGCTTGGCTTGGTGCTTCGCGGCCAGTGCGGCCAGATGCGCATCGGTGGTCTGGCCGGCGCCCCGACACCATTCCGGCCAATCCGTCGCCGGTTGGTCGTCGGGCATGAAACCGTGGTGGGGTCCGAGGCTGGCGAGCATGCCGGCCAGGGTTCGCCCGGCCTCGGCCGGTGAAAGCCGGCCCCCGGCACGCTGAACGGAGACTCGGACAAAGCCCAGTTCGGGAATCGGGGAAGTGAACAGCCTCGTGGATTGGATCTGCTTTGTTTGTCCAATCCATCCCGCGACCCGGTCGTGATCGGCATGGTCGGCCCAGCCCCAGGCGACGAGAACGTTCACGTCGAGCAGGTACCTCATGGGAAATCAGCCAGCAGGCCGCGAACCGATTCCGTGTTGAGTGCGGGAAGCTCGGGGGCTGGTCCGAAGATCGTGGCTCCCGTGTAAGCGCAGACCACGCGAGGGATCTCCCTGGGTTCCTCCCGACCGGGTTGGGCCTGCCGCCGGAGGAACTCGGACACCGACAGCTTCTGCTGTCGCGCTAGCGCTCGAATCTGCCGGGCCTCCTCATCCGAGACTTTGAAGGTCAATGTCGGCATGGGTAATACCGTAATAACGCAGCAGGTCCGTCGTCAATCCTGGCGTCGGGTCCAGGTCGAATCCGGGTGGTTGCTCCCTGTCAGGTTCAGAATCCCGTCCCGCGCCTGCGGGACGGGATCCAGGTTCACCCCGCGTACGCGGGAAGCTCTGCAACCAATTCCCGTTGCACCGCAACGACTTAAGCCGCTGGCCTCCAGCGGCTTCGTCGCTTTCTAGGGGCCAAACCCGTCAAACTGCCCTCCCTTGGTCGTACAGGGTCCGCAAGGGTCCTCGTCGGTCCGCTTACCAAACTTTTGCCAAATATTTGGCACCGGAAGCCCCGCCAATCATGGGTCCATTTTCGGCGTAGCTCTCAAGGATGAGGGTTCAGATTCGAGAGCTCAGGCTTGGCAATTTCATTTCCTCGAAGGACCACCCAGTTCGCCCGCTCGTCGGCGAAGGAAGATTTCCTGTCGGATCCCAGCCGGCGGCCTCGTTATGTTTATGAGCATGAGTGCGCCTGATCAGGATCTCCTTGAGCGCTATTCCCTGCACGGGGATGAGGCCGCGTTTGCGGAGATCGTTCGGCGCCACATGAATCTGGTGCACTCCGCCGCCATCCGGCAGGTGCGCTCGCCACAGCTGGCCGAGGAAGTAGCCCAAACCGTCTTTTTCAGACTCGCCCAGCACGCGCGGCAGCTGACTCCGGGTTTGCTTCTGAGCGCCTGGTTGCATCGGGTGACGCGGCGAGAAGCTATTGACGTCGCGCGACGAGAGGCGGCCCGGCAGCTCCGCGAGCACGTTTCAACCGAAATGAACTTCATCAACCAACCCCGCGACGATTGGGCGCGTGTCAAACCCCTCCTAGACGAAGCCATGGACGGGCTCGATGAAGCCGACCGAGCCGCCATTCTTCTCCGCTTCTTCGAAAACAAATCCCTGCGGGAAGTCGGTACAGCCCTCGGCACCAGCGACGATGCCGCGCAAAAACGGTTAAGCCGGGCCATGGGTAGATTGCGGAGATTCTTCGCCGGGCGGGGAATCGTGGTGGGAGCGGGTGCGCTGGGTGTCGTCATCTCGACTTATGCTGTCGAGGCAGCGCCGGCCGGCCTGGCCGCTGCCACTACGGGCGGCGCTCTTTCAGTCGCAGGAAGCGGGGTTCTGGCAGTAACGGCAGATCCAACCTCCATCACTACAATCACTATCATGAGCACAATGCAAAAAAGCATCGTCCTAGGCATTGCCATTCTAACTTGCGGAGGGGGAGCCGTCTTGGTGACCAATCTGACGCGAGGGAGGCCAACTGCCGGGGCGGTAAAGTCGCCCGCGCTAGACCAGTACGCGGGGCACTTCGAGATGATCGGCCACAAAATCGAGATCCAAACGAAGGGCAATGGTCTACAAGCCTTCATCGACGGAAACCGCGCATTCATTGCATATCCGCAGTCGGAAGAGAAATTCATCAGCCATGATCACAACTCCCTGACCGAACTCACATTCAGTCGTGATCCTTCCGGCTCTCCCACCCGCTTCATTCTGGTGCGCGACGGGCGCCAGTTGGGCGAACTCAAGAGAACGGCCCGGTAGCCGTCAGCACAAAATGCGGAGTCCTCCTTTTCAACGCCTTGGCTTCACCGTGCTCGAACTCCTGGTGGTCGTCGCGGTGGTCGGCGTCCTCGCGTCCTTGCTTTTCCCCGTCCTCGGTCGAGCCAAGGCCAAGGCAAAGCTCGCGAAGTGCTCGAGCAATCTCAAGCAGGTTAGTTTGGCCATCCGGATGTACGCCGACGACTCCAATGATGCTGCGCCCCAAGAGGTCGAAGCAAATGATCCGACGGTAAGTCTGATCGGCTACAAGCGAATGCTCAAAACCTACCTCGGTTCTGAAGGCGCATCGCACTCGTATGGAAGGGTATTTGCCTGTCCTTCAGACACCTTTTACTACGATGAATTGACCGGCAGCCCAAGACTCGTCCGCCAGGGGCTCTGCGAGCAGGCGGTTTCCGACTACTCTAGCTACGCGTTCAACGGGGGAAACGCTTCTCCCAACTCGAATTTTCCTGGAATATCCGGTCGAAAACTCAGTTCGGTGTTGGATCCGACCAAGACGGTACTCGTTGCAGAGGCTTCTGCCTATATCCCGTGGTCGTGGCATCAACCGCGGCTGCCTCTGGGACACCAAAACGCCATTTTCAACGATGCGCTGAACAATTTCAGTTTCGTGGATGGCCACGTCGGCTATATCCGGGTTTTCTGGAATGATCGACGGGCTGGGTTCTCTCTCTCGTACGACCCCCCGACGGGATATGGATACAAATGGAGTGGAGATTGACCGGTGATCCCAGCCGGTGGAAAGAGTCATTGAGGATCCTTCGAGATCATTCTTTATCACCCGCCTTGATGAGCCCCTTCTCGACCAACGCCGCCCGCAGGTCGTTGGCGAGGGTGATGACGCTGGCGAGGTCGGTGGCGGCGGACTGATCGGCGTTGGCCCTTTGCGCGGAGGGCGTCACGCTGTGGAAGCCGATCTTCGAGACCGTGGCAGCCCCGATTTGAACCTCCCACGACAAGGCCCCTGCGTGGCGCTTCAGGCCCCCGTCGGCGACGTTTACGATCAGGTACCCGGTCGGGAAGCTCCCGCTCGCTGGGTCGACGGTGACGGTCGCCGGCATGATTTGTCGCCAGGTCCCCGGCGTGCCGGCCAGGGTGCAGACGAACTCCGCCCCGTTCTGGTCCCGCCAGAAGTCGCCCACGTTCCACGCCCCGGAGGTCGGCGGGCCGTTCAGGGTGTTCGGGTTGCCGTTCTGGTAGGTGGGGACACGGCGGTAGAGTTCCTCGCTGGCGATGACCCAGTTTTGCTGGGACAGCGCGACGAAGCTGGCGGTGTCGGTGACCTTGAAGAGGCGTCCGGGCGGCGATGGTGCTCATGTTTTCCTCACGGTGATTTCGTCGAAGTTCAGGCTCCGTAGGCCGGCCAAGGAGTAGTAGGCTCGGCATCTGAAGTCGGTTTCCGCGCCCAGCAGGGCCACGAGTTGTGCGTTGGGAATCGTCATCGGACCGGCGTTGCCGGCGAAGGCGATCTCGCCCTTCAGCGTGCCGGCCGTGGTCAGGACCTGGGGGACCGTGGCTTCCGCACGGCATTCGAGGTTCTGGGCGACGTTGAACCCGAACCGCAGTTCGCTGGTTGGGGTCCAGTTGACGGTGATGGCCTGGCCCGTCGTGAAGGTCGGGTGGGCGCCGTTCTCGAAGACTCGCAGGTTGGTCGGTGCCGCAGGGCGCTGGGCCCGCGTCTGGATCGTGACGGAAATCTCCGCACAGGTGGCGAGGTCCAGTTCCTGCGCCAGCAGGTACAGCTGCTCCTTGAACGTAGCGGTGCCCTCGGGGAGGTCGGCGGTCCAGGTGACGCGCTTATCGAGCCACAACTGGAGCACATCAGCCGTGGCGCCACTCGCGTGCGTCTCGGCCCGGGTGTCAAACCACTTCCGGAGGACCTTCAAGGTGTACCGCCCGGTCCGGTGAACTGGGCGTCTCGCAGCCGAGCAAGATTTCGCCGCCGATGAAGATCTGAAGTGGCTGTGTGTTGGTCGCTGCTTCGACTGCGGCTTCCTCCAGGTCCCAAACGTTACAGGTGAAGGTGATGTCGAAGGTGGCTCCGCCGCTCCTACCCAGACGGTTTTGGATATGGGGTGTTTACCCCATACACCGAATTAGAACAAGTATGGAATGGTGGGCTTGTGCTAATGTCTCACCGGCCGGCATCAGTCATCGAGGACAACCATGCTCGGATTCCACCTACCAGATGAAGCGCAAGTCGATCGCGTTATCGCGACGATGGGCGAAGGGCTTGCGCCAGCACCCCAGGCAGGCGAATGCCGACCTGTCGGCCGCTAGAAATGCATCCGCCGCAAGCGTGTTCTTGGCTGAGCCGCCTTAAATGAGAGCATGCTCTTGAATGAGAGACAATGGTCGCAAATCCCGTGACTCGTCCGCAGCCCTGCCCCGGTGTCCCACCGGCATCCAGGGTGTCGACGAAATTACTGGCGGCGGGTTGCCGCGCGGGCGTCCCACGCTGGTCTGTGGCGGCGCGGGCTGCGGCAAGACGCTGTTCGCTGCGGAGTTCCTCGTGCGCGGAGCCGTGCAGTTCGACGAGGCGGGCGTGTTCATGTCGTTCGAGGAGACGGACGCGGAGTTGGCGGCCAACGTCGCGTCGCTCGGGTTTGATCTCGCGGGCCTGGTCCGGCGCAAGAAGGTGGCGGTCGAACACGTGCGCGTCGAGCGGAGTGAAATCACGGAGACGGGCGAGTATGACCTGGAAGGCTTGTTTGTCCGGCTCAATTACGCGATTGATTCCATCGGCGCCAGGCGCGTGGTCCTGGACACGCTGGAAGCGCTGTTCGCCGGCCTGCCCAACGAAGCCATCCTGCGCGCCGAATTGCGCCGGCTCTTCCGCTGGCTCAAGGACAAGGGCGTGACCGCCGTCATCACGGCCGAGCGCGGGCGCGACCAACTGACGCGCCACGGGTTGGAGGAATACGTTTCTGACTGCGTCATCCTGCTCGACCATCGGGTCGTTGAGCAGATCGCCACGCGGCATCTGCGCGTGGTGAAATTTCGCGGCGCGCTGCACGGCACCAACGAGTTTCCGTTCCACATCAGCGACGACGGCCTGCGCGTGCTGCCCATCACTTCCCTGGGGCTGAATCACCAAGTGTCGAGCGAGCGGATTTCCACCGGCATCCCGCGGCTCGACGCGATGCTGAGCGGGCAGGGCTTCTTTCGCGGCAGCAGCATTCTGCTCACGGGCACGGCCGGCACCGGCAAGACGAGCGTGGGTGCCTGTTTTGCCCAGGCCGCCGCCCGGCGCGGCGAGCGGGTGCTCTTCTTTTCGTTCGAGGAATCGGCCAACCAGATCATTCGCAACATGCATTCCATCGGCTTGCGCCTGGAACCGCTGGTCCAGCGCGGCCGGCTGCGGTTTCACTCGGCGCGGCCCACGCTGTACGGCCTGGAAATGCACCTGGCCACCATGTTCAAGGAGATCGCCG
This sequence comes from uncultured Verrucomicrobiota bacterium, assembly GCA_964608505.1. GTDB lineage: Bacteria > Verrucomicrobiota > Verrucomicrobiia > Limisphaerales > CAIMTB01 > CAIMTB01. Next base: position 2,285 of record CAZSOV010000092.1, on the reverse strand, counting down.
CGTTCCGACCCTCCGTCGTCGTCGTCGACCCTCTTACCAGCCTGCTGGTCGCGGGCAGCGACTACGAAACCAAGGGAATGGCGACGCGGCTGATTGATTTCTTGAAGGGCGGACAGATCACCTCGCTCTTTACCAGCCTGACGCACGGGGGCCACCCTCTGCAGCAAAGTGAGATTTCGATGTCCTCGCTCATGGACTCCTGGCTGTTGCTGCGAGACTTCGAAGGAAACGGGGAACGCAACCGCGTTCTGTACGTGTTGAAGGCGCGGGGCATGGCGCACTCGAATCAAGTTCGCGAGTTTCTGATTTCCCACCGGGGCATTGACCTGGTGGACGCTTACATCGGTCCCGGCGGCGTCCTGACCGGCGCGTCCCGGGTGTTGCAGGCGGCGCGCGAAAAGGCCGAATGCTTAGCCGGCCAGCAGGAAGCCGCTCGCCGTAAGCGTGAATGGGAGCGCAAGCGCGCGGCCCTCGAACAGCAGATCACCGGGCTGCGCTACGAATACGAATCCGAAGAGGCGGAGGGGCGGCGCCTGGACGAGCAGGCGGCCACGCGAAATCGCGCGCTGACGGCCGAACGGACCGAACTGGGACGCTGGCGACAGGCTGATGCCCCCCAGGCTGCCGCCCGCGCGCCGAGCAAACCCAAACCGAAGAGCCCTCGATGAGAACAGCCACCGTGAAACGACCCACGTCCGGCGCCCATCGACGGCCACCCAAACTCTGGGAATTGCGCCTGTACGTGGCTGGGCAGACCGCCAAATCCCTGACGGCGTTCTCGAACCTGAAGCAAATCTGCGAAGCCCACCTCCGGGGGCGCTATCGCATCGAGGTGATTGACTTGGTGGAGCAGCCGCAACTTTCCCGAGGCGACCAAATCCTGGCCATTCCCAGGCTGGTGCGCAAGTTGCCGCAGCCGGTGCGGAAGATCATCGGCGACTTGTCTGACACTGAGCGTGTGCTCGTCGGGTTGGATTTGCGCGTGGCCGATTAACGGAGACCGACGCGCGTGAGCAGGAGAAAGACGCCCCCAGCGACCCAGGCGTTTGAGAAGGCCGTGGCCAGCCGGGCCCGGGGCAAATGCGTGCTGCGACTCTATGTGGCGGGGGCCACCGACCGATCACGCGATGCCATCCGGCGAGCCCGCGAGCTGTGCGAGGCCGAACTGAAGGACAACTTCACATTAGAAGTGATTGACGTCTACCAGCAGCCCATCCTGGCGCGCGACGGTCAGATCCTCGCGACCCCGACGCTCGTTCGGGAATTCCCGCAGCCGGTGCGCCGGCTGATCGGCAACCTCACGAACACCGCCGCCCTGTTTGTCGGGTTGAATCTGGACACGAAAGCGGAACCCGCCCCGTGAAGCCAGCCCGCCGCCACCGTTCCTCCCGCTCCCCGCCCGCCGGCGAACTCGCCGCACTCCGCGCCCGACTGGCCGACGCTGAGGAAACGCTCCGCGCCATCCGCGGTGGCGAAGTGGATGCGGTGATCGTCGAGGGCGAGCAAGGCCCGCAAGTGTTCACCCTGGCAGGCGCCGAACGCGCCTACCGCGTACTCATCGAATCCATGAACGAAGGGGCGCTGACGTTGACGGCGGACGAGATAATCCTGTTCGCCAACCAGTGCTTCGCCCGGATGGTCAATTGTCCCCTGGAGCAGTTGACCGGGAGTTCCTTTCGCCGCTTTCTCCCGGCCGACACCCAGGCCGCGCTTCGGCAACTTCTGGAAAGAACCACTCAAGCCGGGGCGAAAATCCAATTATTGCTCAATGCCGGCAATGGTTCACAGGTCCCAGCGCAAATCTCCACGCGTCCCGTGGCGGAGAGTGGATTCAAGAGCCCGGTCTTCTGCATGGTAGTGACGGATTTGACCGAAGCCCGGCGCAACGAGGAACGGCTACGGGCCTTGACCCAGCGCGTGGTGCAATTACAGGAAGCCCAGTGCGGGCGCGTAGCTCTCGAATTGCACGACCGCATCACCCAGTTGCTTTGCGGCGCCCTTTTTCGCAGCGAAGCGCTCGCGAACGCACTTTCGTCGCGCCATGAACCCTTGAAGCGAGAGGCGAAGAAGCTCAGCGAGATGCTCGGCCAAACGGCCAAAGAAGTGGAGCTCATCTCCCGTAATCTGCGGCCCAGCCTATTGAAAGAGCTGGGCCTGGTCGCGGTCCTGCGTGACACCGCGAAGAAGTTTGCAGAACGGACTGGCGTGTCGGTGAAGCTGGTCTGCGCGCCGGTGATCGTGCGGCTGCCGGTCGACACCGAGTTGACGCTCTACCGCATTGTCCA
>CAZSOV010000091.1:0-25992 GCA_964608505.1 uncultured Verrucomicrobiota bacterium | reverse complement strand
GAGGTGCAGGAGGACGCCGCGGGGAAGCCGGTCGGATATGTAGACGACGACGTGTACGAGGCGACCCGCGCGTTCACGGGGTGGGGCGTGAATTTCGACACCGGCCATTTCGAGTACTATCCCGACCGTCATGATCGGTTCCAGAAATTCGTCCTCGGCCGATTTCTGCGTTCGGATCAGGCCGCGTTGAAGGATGGGAAGGACGTGTTCGATCTGGTCGCGACGCATCCGGGGACGGCCCGGTTCATCGCGCGGAAGTTGTGTCGCCGGTTCATTGCGGATGAACCCCCGCAGCGAATCGTGACCGAGGCTGCGGAGGTCTTTTTGGCGCAGAAGGACGCGCCGGACCAGTTGCGCCAGGTGGTGCGGACCATCCTGCTTTCGCCCGAGTTCCGGACGACCTGGGGGCAGAAGATCAAGCGCCCGCTGGAGTACGTGATCGGTTGTTTCCGTGCCGTCGATGCCGACCTGAGCTTCGAGCTGTACCATCGGCCCTCGGAGTACTTCATGTCGCTGGTGGGACAGTCCGGGCATCCGCTGTTCCGGTGGCCGACGCCGGACGGGTATCCGGAGACCCGGGAAAAATGGCTGGGCAGCAACGCCTTCGTCGGGCGTTGGCACATGTCCAACTGGTTGAATGAGGTCAAGAACTGGTGGGACCTGACCTACGTGCCGTTCAATCCCTTCGCCCAGATGCCGCCGGAAGCGAAGACCGCCACCGCGGTGGTGGATTTCTGGATCGATCGGATCCTGGGCCGCCCGATGTCCGCCGCGGGCCGCCAGGAGATCATCGAGTTCATGGCCCGGGGCAGGGACCCCGAGCAGGTCTGGCGCGGCTTCGACGATCCCCAGCTCAAGGAACGAGTCTGGGGGACCCTCGCGCTCATCATGGCGTCGCCGGACAACCTGCTGAAATGAGCCGCCCCGCCTGCCCTGTGCCGATTCCCACCCCCTGTCCCACCGCTGCATGAGAACCTCGCGACGCAGTTTCCTGACCGGATGTTCGGCCGCCATCGCGGCCATGGCCGGTTCGCGCCTTGGATACCTCGGCTTTGCCGGAGCCCAGCCGGGCGCCGATCCCGCGACCGCGACCAACCGCGAAACCCTGGTTGTGGTCTTCCTCCGCGGAGGCATGGACGGACTGAGTCTGATCCCGCCGATCGCCGGCGATGATCGGGGCTACTATGAAGCGGTCCGCCCCGTCCTGAAGATCCCGACCAGCGGGGTTGGAGCCGCGCTGCCGCTGAACGCGCAGTTCGGGTGGCATCCCTCCGCGGCGGCCTTCCAGACCTTGTTCCAGGCCGGGCGCCTCGCCGTGATTCAAGCCGTTGGCGCGAGCGGCAGTCGCAGTCATTTCGACGCGATGAAGTACCTCGAGCTCGGCACCCCGGGGGTGAAATCGACCGCCGACGGCTGGCTGACCCGGCACCTGTCGAGTTCGCCGGCGCTGCCGGCGAGCATCATCATGCCGGCGCTGGCGACCGGGAGCACCTCGCCGACGTCCCTGCAGGGCAGCAACGAGGTGGTCGCGCTCGCGGATTCGACGACCTTGCAGCTGGGGCAGATCGGAAATCCGTCGTGGGCCGCAGGGGATCAATGGGCGGCCCTCCGTCGCCTGTTCGGGCTCGAGGATACGTTCCTGCACTCCGCCGGAATCCAGGCGTTGAACGCGGCCGGGCTGTTCGAAAGCTACGTGCAATCCACGTACGTTCCCGGCGGCGGCGCGAGGTATCCCGTGGGCGAGTTCGGCCAGCAATTGATGCTCCTCGCGCAGTTGATCAAGAGCGACGTCGGTTTGCGCGTCGCCACCGTGGATCTGGGCGGCTGGGACACGCACGAAAGCCAGGGCATTCAGCCGGGCGGCCATTTCTCCAACATGGTGCTCCAGTTGTCGGAAGGCCTCGCGGCCCTGAACGCTGACCTCGACGGCAGCACCGCCGACGCCCCGATCAAACGCGTCACCGTGGTGGTCCTCAGCGAGTTCGGACGGCGGCTGCGCGAGAACTCCAACCGGGGCACCGACCACGGCACCGGCAACCCCGTGCTCGTCATGGGCGGCAATGTTCGCGGCGGCCTCCACGGCACCTGGCCCGGCCTTCATCCGGACCAGCTGTTCGACGGCGTCGACATCGCCCCCGTCACGGATCTGCGCCGCGTTCTTTCCGAGATCCTCATCCGGCGCGCCGGCAACCCGAAGCTGGGCGAGGTCTTCCCCCGCTACGCCAACTACCAGCCCCTCGACATCGTCCTCGGAACCGACCAGCCGCCCGACTACTCCTTCGCCATCCCCGTGACGCCGGCGGACTTCGCCGCGCGGCGCCTTTCGGATACCGCGATCCGCCTCACGTGGACCCAGGCCAAAAACGCGACGAACTACCGGATCGAACGACGGACGGCCGCCGCGGGCGCCTGGGAGTTCGTCATCATCCTCGGAGCCGGCACCTCCCGCCACGACGACAACCTCGTGCCGGCCGGAGTGACTCCCGCGTACCGTGTCCAGGCGTTCAACAGCCATGGCGAGGGTGGTTGGGTCGAGGCGTCCGTCTCCGCGGGTGCCGATCCCCTGTCCGCCTGGCGCTTCCGGCATTTCGGAACCACGTCCAACACGGGAGCCGCCGCCGACGGTGCCGTCGCCAGTGGTGACGGCCTGACCAACTACGCGAAGTACGCCCTGGGACTCGACCCACTCGTACCCGCCTCGAAAGCGGCGGCGGGCTTCGCCCCCGGGCGTCCTGCCCTGGAACGGACGGCGACCGACGTCTCGCTCGTCTTTGTTCGTCCGGTGGAACGGACCGACGTTCGGTACGAGGTTTTGGCCTCGGCGGATTTGCAGACCTGGGCGCCCGTGGCCGTGGTGGGGGAGGGGGTGCAGGGCGGATTCGAGCGCCTGCGCGCCCGGGTGGCGTCGCCCGATCCCCTCAAGCACTTCCTGAAGCTCATCGTGCAACCGGCTTAGACGCCACTCTGGGATTGCACGCGGGGCAGGCGGTCCGTATTGGTTCCGGACGCCAGACGCGGACACCCAAAAAGGACGAACCTATGGCCAACGCCTGCTATCACGCTTCCATCGAAGGCGCCCAACACGGCGCGAAGAGCCTCGCCGACTTCCTCGATTACGCGCAACGTTCCGGAGCCGCCGGGGCCCAGCCCAGCAACTACATGTTGCAGGGCGGCAAGCTCTTCAAGAGTGCCAAGGAAATCCGCGCCGCCTTCGAGTCGCGGGGCATGAGTCTCGACGGCATCTCCTCCCATTGCCCGTTCTGGGTCCACACCAGTGCCTGGACCGGGACGAAGTCCGGACATCCCTTCATCCCCCCCGAGGCGCAGGCGATGTCCCCCGAGAAGCTCGAGAAATGGGCCGAGACCTACCTCCTCAAACTGCTCGACCTGGCCGCCGAGCTGAACATCAAGATCGTTCCCATGTTCTGGGGCGTCGCGTTCGGCTGGGAAGTGGCCTCCGGTTATCCCTGGGGATTTTGGAAGGGCCCCGGATACGACCTGCTCGAGGAGGGCAAGGAGCGCTTCGTCAAGAAGACCGCCAAGCTGCGCAAGGCCGCCAACGAACGCGGCATCAAGCTCTGCCATGAAATCCATCCCGGCACCGCCGCCATGTGCGCCGATGACTTTCATCTGCTCGTCCAGATCTGCGATGGCGACCCCTGCCTCGCCGTGAACGCCGATCCCTCGCACTGCTGGGAAGGGGAATCCTCCGAGGCCCGCTTCCTCTCCGTGGCCTCCCGCATCTACGCCGCCCACGTGAAGAACCACACCGTGCGCCCGGGTTTCCCTCTGCGCGCCATGCAGCCCGACTGGCCCCGGCGGGGCATGCAGTTCACCGACCTTCCCAGCGGCGATCTCAACATGCCGCGTTACGTCGAAATGCTCATCCACGCCGGCTATCCCAAACGCTATTGCGAGACTCAGGGCACCCGGACCGCCCCCCTCGTCGTCGAAGCCGAAAGCGCGCACAAGGACCTCGACTACACCAGCGCCAACGGGATCGCCTATGTCCGGGATCACCTCTGCTTCCCGGTCGCCGGCGGCTCCTTCGAGGATGGCATGGGTGCCTAGCCTCCCGTCCCGGTCGAGGCGATGCACCACGGGCTCCGGGCGCCGCGGGGAGGTCGCCCGTCTCCCGCCACCGCCTGCCCGCTTCCCCGCCCGCAGGTACATGGATAAAGTCGGGTTCGGAACCGCGAGGTGGGGCGGGCAACTGCCGAGTTGCCGGCTTCTCTTCGGTTTCGGCCTGATTCGATCGCCCCGCGATCAGGTAGTCGCGGGCCCCAATTGACTTTGTCCATCGCCCTGCCCCTCCCCACACCACGCATGCGAAACTACTGGACCTTTGCCGGTGCCGGAGAGTTGGTGTTCGGGACGGGAGCCATCGCGCATCTGGGACGATGCGTGCGGCGCCGCGGTTGGAAGCGTCTACTGGTCGTCACGGATCCCAACCTGGTGGCCGCCGGCCTGGTCGAGCGGGTCCTCGCGGCGGTGGCCAACATCGGGGTCGAAACTCGGGTGTTCACGGGCGGTCGACCCGAGCCCTCCATCGCCGTGGCCGAACAGTCCCGGGCCGTGGCCCGAGAGTTCGCACCCGATGCCATCCTCGGCCTGGGCGGGGGCAGCAATCTGGACCTGGCCAAATTCACCGCCCTGCTGCACACGCATGGCGGGGATCCGCGGAACTACTTCGGGTTCGATCGCGTGCCCGGACCCGTCACGCCCATCGTCGGCATCCCCACCACCTCGGGAACCGGCAGCGAGGTTTCCCATGCCACGGTGCTGACGGATGACCAGCAAGGCCTCAAGGTCAGCACGCTCAGTCCATACCTTCGTCCCGCCCTCGCGCTGGTCGATCCCGAGCTTTCCTTCTCGTGCCCGGCCCAGGCTTCGGCCGATGCGGGAATCGATGCCCTGACCCACGCCATCGAGGCCTACACGGCGACCGACTACCGGGACTTGGCCATCCCCCCCGATGAATTCGCCCCATACTCGGGCCGGATGCCCATCGGGGACTGCCTCGCCGAACGTGCCATCGAACTCGTGGGCCGGCACCTCGTCACCGCCGTGCGCCAACCGGACTCCCGCCCGGCCCGCGAAGGCATGAGCCTGGCCGCCACCCTGGCGGGACTTGCGTTTTCCAATGCCGCCGTCGCCGTGGTTCACGCCCTCGAATATCCTTTGGGCGCGGCGATCCACTGCTCCCACGGCGCGGGCAACGGTTTGCTGCTGCCGCATGTCATGCGATTCAACCTTCCCGTGCGCACCCGTGAACTGGCACGCATCGCCGTGCTCCTCGGGGAGTCCGGCGAGGGCGGGTCGGAGATCGCGGTCGCCGAGGCGGGAATCGCGCGGATCGAGCAAATCAACGCCGCCATCGGCATTCCCGCCCGGCTCCGGGACCTGGGATTGAGCCGGGATCTGCTCCCGGGGTTGGCGGAGCGGGCGTTCGGCATCCGACGCCTGATGCTGCTCAACGCCCGGCAGGCCACCCTCGAGGATTTGCGGCGGATCTACGAGGCCGCGTTCTGACCCGGAACCTGGCTAAGAAATTGTCCTAGATCCTGGGGGAATCTCCTTGAAATCTGGTGCGGTACCCGCTTGGATGCCGCTGTCTGCTGGGCCGAATGCTTATAGCGCACCTGCCTTGGTGTAGTTGGGGGGGCGTTGGCGTGTACGGTCAGGTGGTGTTTCCAAAGCGCTACGCGGGGCTGTCATGGCTTCGCTGGGGGGTGTTTTGGTATCGGAAGTAATTCAAGATCATTCGGTTCCCGATCAAAACAGCGAATAGCAACGAGGTGGTGCATATGATAACCCAATTCCTTCTCCGAATCGCCGGACGCGCCGCGGGTGCGCGCCAAGCCAGCTTGTTCCTGGCTCTCCTGGCTTTCCTGGGCGCTTCCGCGCCGTCGACCGAGGCGGCTACTTTGTGGACCGCGCCGACCGTGTCGTTTTCCAAGGCCGCCTTTGCCAATTCCGCGGACCCGGCCAACCAGGACTACCTCACTCCCGGCGTGCGCCTCACTCGGGCGGATGTCGAGGGGCTGTACAATGCGGTTGTGCAGAGTTCGTGGGACTATCCCGGCCCTGTCGGGACCGAATGGGCCACCGGCACCATCTCGGACGGTGTGGGAACCTTGTCGTTCAACAATTGGTGGAATTACGTGTGGAGCTTGGGTGGTCCGCCCGAAGCGGTCGGGGTGCCCTCCGTCCTCCACTTGATCGACGAGGACATCTATATCGACATCACGGTCTCGGATTGGGGCGTCGGAGGCGGTGCCGGGGGGTACTTCTCTTGGGAGCGGTCGTCCCCGAACGTGATCATCACCCTCAACGGGGACACCCCCATGTACCTTCTGGTGGGCACGCCGTTCGTGGACCCGGGAGCCAGTGCCGAGGATTACCTCGGAAATACCATCTCGGTCGTCACCAGCGGTTCGGTGAACACGGCGGTCCGGGGTAGCTATCTGATCACCTACAGCGCCGAGGACGGCAACGGGGGAACCTATGAGGCTACCCGGGTCGTCAATGTAGTGGATCCGCCCTGCCTCGCGGTCATGCCGTCCTTCACGCAGAACTCCACTTACGCCAACGCCGCCCTCAACGAACCGATCACGGTCTGGGGCCGCATCGTCAACGGGATGACCGGGCCGGTCACCTACACCCTGGATTTCGGTGATGGAAGCTCGACCAGCGGCCCCGTGACGGACCAGAGCTTCATCGGCGAGCCGCACACCTATACCACGTCCGGGTCGAAGACGATGACCCTTACCGTGACGGATGGTCTGGCCAATATCTATACCAAGAGCGCCGTGATCTCCGTCATCAATTCGCCGACGCACGACCAGCGCATCAACATGGCCATCGAAAAGGGCCTGCTCTGGCTTTACCAGACCCGGATCGAAATCGGCGCGGACCAGGTGTTTTGGAACAATGGGAGCTACCACGGAGGAGTGGATGACGTCGGCGGGGTTGGTGGCGCGGTGTTGTGCTTCGAGGAAAACGGCCATCTCCCGATCAACCCGTACTGCGACGACATCTACGCCGAGGTCGTTCAGAAGGGGCTCAACTGGATGTTCAACAGCCCTTACGCGGCGAATTACGCCATCTCCGATCACAGCGACGGCGTCGCCGTTCAGGACAGCGATGCCGACAACGATGGCATTGGCTCGTACCTCACTCCCCTCAGCTACGCCAACGGGTATGGCGTCCTCGCGGTGGTCCTCGCGCATCCCAACGCGGCTTCCGCCATGTCCACCATCATCCCCACGGGACCTTTCGCGGGGACCAGCTACTACGACTTCGTGGTGGATGCCATTGACCAGTTCAGCTACTCGCAGGGCGATGGCGGCAACCGCGGCGGATGGGTCTACGACATCAACACCCCCGACAACGGTCGTTATGACGGCTCCGCCCAACAGTGGCCGGCCTTGGTGTTCCGGGCCGCACTGGACCGCTGGGGTCTCGCGTCTCCCGCTTGGATGCTGAACAACGCCGCGTATGGCTATCAGGTTCTGCAGGGCGCCTCCGGTGGGTCCGGGTACAGCGGTCAGAGCTGGATCAACCACGCCAAAACGGGCGGACTTTTGGTCGCCTACGGCAACGCGGGCATGGCGGTCGGCAATGCCAGCGTCGATGCCGGTGTGAGCTTCCTCGGCAATACCTGGTACTCGGAAATCACCACGGGCAGCAGCGGCGACAACGGCGGTTGGATGGGCGAGTTGTACGCGATGTACGGGGTGAAGAAGGGGCTTCAATTGCAGGGCCTCACCCAGGTGACCACGCCCTTCGGAGTTCGGGATTGGTACCTCGACTTCTCCGCGTGGCTGTTGGGCAACGGAACTCTCCTGGATGCCGCGCTGGGAGCGGGCATGCGCAGTATAAGCAGTTATGGTTTCGGCCAGTACGCCGACGGACACTGGCAGACGGACAATCAGTGGCCCTTCTACGGCGACGGCACGATGTGCACCATCAATGCGATCCTCGTGCTGACCAAGGCCGTCACGGTCGACGTCCCGGTGGCCCAGATCGCGGCCGTGGGGGATCAGATTCCCAGCTCTTCGTTCGGACTGAACGGGAGCTCGTCGTATCACACGGACCCCGCCAACTGGCAGATCGTGCAGTACGCCTGGGACTTCGATGCGAGCGACGGCGTTGACTTCGACAGCCCCGACGCCACGGGACCGGTCGTGGTCCATCCCGGGTACCCCTCGACGGGGACCTACACCATCTCCCTGCGGGTCAAGGACAACCAATCTCCCGAGCTCTTTGACACCGAGACGATCGTGGTCAACGTGGTGACCGAGGACCTGCCGCCGGTGGCGGTGGCCATTCCGACGGCGCTGCTGCCTGCGTACGCTGGCAAACCCGGCGATATCATTACCTTGGACGGTACCTCGTCCTTTGACCCGAACCCGGGGGACGTTATCTCCTCCTACGAGTGGGACTTGGATGGCGATGCCTCCTATGACGACGCCAGCGGTGCCACGACCACCTTCACCAGCCCGACTCCCTACGTGGGCGAGATTGGCTTGGAGGTCACCGCGAACGGCAAAACCAGCTCGAACTCGGCTCATATCGATATCTTCGCTTCGACGAAGGATCTGTACGTCGAGAGCCTGACGGCCGTCTGCGTCACGCCGGGTACTTCGGCCCGGGTTCGCGCCGTCCTGCGCAACCACGCCGACTCCACCGAAGGATTCAACAACGTGGTGGTTCGGTTCTACGACGGCAATCCGTTCACGGTGGGTTCCCAGATCGGGGCCAGCCAGTTGGTCAACCTGCCCATCGGCGGCTCCGCCACGGTGGAGGTCGACCTCCCCATCGCCGGCGTTTCCACCGTGCATTGCTACGTGGACGCGTCGTTCGTCATCCCCGAATGGGACGAGCGCAACAACGTTGCCTCGGTCGATGTCTCCGGCATGGTTCGGCGTCCGGGCGATATCAACGGTGACTGCTGCGTGTCGTTGGCCGACGTCGATGTGCTGATTGCGGCGATCAAGGCTCGCTCCACGGACCTGCAGTACGATGTCAACGGCGACGGTCGGGTGAACGCCGCGGACGCGATCAAGATCCGGTTGTTGTTCACCAACCCCGGCGGCGCGGCTTGCCCTTGAGGCCCTGAATTCGGATTCCCGGGGGCCGCACGCGTGCGGCCCCCGGGAACTCTTCAAAAAATTTCCTTTTCAATCCGCAACAATTCCTCAAATTACTTCCAATGAATCTTAAGCCGTACTTTGCTCCGGTGCTGGCCCTTGGAACGCTGGCGCTGGCCGTTCAAACCGCCTCGGCCGCCGTGGTCAGCCTCTCCCCGGCAGCCCAGAACGTGACCCTTGGTTCCTCGACGACGGTCGATGTCAGAATTTCGGATCTGGTTCCGGGTGGGGCACCGACCCTGACCGGCTTCAATTTCCAACTGCTTTACAACCCCGCCGTTCTTCTGGCGACCGGCGTGACGTTCGGTCCTGGCATGGATTTGGGTGTGAATGGTTCCGTTAATTCCTCTGACGTGTCGTTCGTCCCGGGCATTTTTTCGTTCGAGTTTTCGTTGGAGGACTTTGGCGCCTTGGAAGCGTTTCAAAGCCTGCCGGGTAACATCCCGCTGACGTTGTTCAGCATCGACTTCGACGCCGTGGGGTTGGGCACCTCCAGCATTCTTGAGGACCCGCAGGCCTCCAACTCCCTGTCGGACGAGAACGCCGAGAACATCCCGTACTCCTACGAGGCCGCTTCCATTACGGTGATCCCGACCGGAGGCCCGCCCGGTGAGGTTCCGGAGGCGAGCACGACGGTGGCAGCCCTCGCCTTGGGTGGTTTGGTCGGGCGGTTTGCTTGGCGTCGGGCCAAGGCCGTTCGTTCCTGAGGCAGTTGTTGCCTGTGTCTTTCGGCCCTTGCCCGTCTGGGTGAGGGCTTTTTTTTTGACTTGGCTAACTTCCGCACCGGCCCAAGGTGCCTCACGTCGGCGGTCCATTTGGAATGCTACTCACTCTCATGCGTTTCCGTCCCCATCGCTTCGCAGCCCCGCTGGTGTTGCTTCTCGCCATCTGGTGCCATCCGGCACTCCCGGCCGATTCGACCTCCTCCGCTGGTCGATCCAACACCAATTTGATTCGCACAGCCCCCAAGGCTCCGATCGGCGGGGCGCCATCCCCGGTTTCCGCTTCACCCGGACGGCCCAATCCGATCAAGCCGAAGGCGGTCCCGATCCCCCTGCGCCCTCGGGGCGAGACCAACTCCGACGAACGCATCGGCGGGGCTTTGGTCCAACCCATCGCGCCCGGCGTGTTCCGGGTGGGCCGGGTTCGGTTGGATCAGGTCAAACGGGAGGTCAGCATTCCCGTCGTGGTGAACCAAAGGGAAGGGCCGGTGGAGTACCTTGCCGTGACCGCGGCGGGGAAGCTGCACGAGAGCGTGCTCCGTTCGGATGCCGAACCGTTCCAGATTCACACCGCGATGCTGCTCCTTGGTTTGGAGGGCGATCCCGCGCCGCGAACCGCGGATCCTGCGGGGGCATCCGCGGCCCGCGACGGAGGGGCGGCTGGTTCGGGTCCCATCAAGGTGCCGTCGACCGCGAAGGTTGCGGGAAGCCGGATCCTTGTTGAATTGGCCTGGGACCAGGACGGCAGGGAGATGCGTCGTCCGGCGGGAGACTTGGTGCTCGGTCGAAAGCTCAATCGAGAGCTGGGAGTTGGAAGTTGGGTATACAACGGGTCGGCCATGGTGAGCGGTCGGTTTCTGGCCCAGATGTATGGGTTGATTATCGCCGTGGTCACCGATGGGAACGCGCTGATCAACAGCGTGGCCGAGGGACATGAGGACGATGATTTGTGGACGGTGAACGGAGCCAGCCTGCCGCCCGCGGGGGTGGCCCTCGAATTGGTGTTTCGTGCGGCCGACGCGGAGGCGGCGAAACCCGAGGCGGGTCATGGAACGAACATCGGTCAACCGCCAGGCACGGTTCCCCCGGCGACGCCTGCCCCTGCCAAAGGGCGATAGCGAGAGTGGCCAACTTGGAACGATTTGAGCTTATGAAGACGCATCAGCTGAAGGCAATGGACGCGGGCTCCGATGGATTGCAGGCCCGGAAGACAACACCTTGGACGCGCTGGATGGCGCTGCCTGTCCTGGGGTTGTCCCTCTGGGCCGGTTGTGCCGCCGTCGCCCAGGAGGCAGCGGCTCTCGTTCGGGGGCCCCGCGACGTCTCCTTCCGCAACGAGCTGCAGCACGCCATTGACCGTGGAATCTCGTGGTTGGGCACGAATCAGAACGCCGGAGGGTGGTGGTCAACCCCCGATCAGCCGGCGGTCACCGCCCTGGCCCTCATGGCCCATTCCGGAGAGCCCACGGGTCGATTCCGCGAGAATCGACCCGCGTATCTGGACCGAGGCTTCGAGTTCGTGATGTCGTGCGTGCAACCCGACGGCAGCATCCACCGCACCAACCTCGTCACATACAACACGTCGATCTGCATGATGGCGTTGTTGTCGGCCCAACGGGCGGAACTGAATCCGACCATCCTGCGCGCCCGGAAGTTCCTGGTGGGTCTCCAGGGGGATTTCGGGGAGTCGGGCAAGGTGGACGATGTGTTCGATGGCGGGATCGGATATGGTTCCAAGTACAAGCATTCCGACATGGGGAACACGCTTCAGGCCCTGGAGGCCCTCTACCACAGCCGGACCCTCGTTCAGGACCAGCCCAAGGCGGACCAGGTCGATCTGAATTGGGCCGCGGCCATCCATTTCCTCCAGAACTGCCAGAACCTGCCCGGGACCAACACGCAGGGCTGGGTGTCGGGAGACGCCCAGAACAAGGGCGGTTTCGTGTATTATCCGGGCCACAGCATGGCCGGCACGGTGACCAATGCGGCCACCGGGCGCGTCGCTCTGCGGTCGTATGGAAGCATCAGTTATGGCGGCCTGTTGAGCTACATCTACGCTGATTTGAAGCGGGATGATCCCCGGGTCACGGCCGTGCTGGATTGGCTCGAGCGGAATTACACGCTCGAGGAGAATCCCGGCATGGGACCCCAGGGGCTGTACTACTACTTCTACACCATGGCGAAGGCGCTCACGGCCTACGGTATGGGTGATCTTCCCACCCAGGACGGACGCAAGGTTGCCTGGCGGAAGGAACTGGGTTTGCGATTGCTCGACCTCCAGCAACGGGATGGTTCCTGGCAAAACACGAGTGCGCGTTGGTGGGAGAACGATCCCGCGCTCGTCACGAGTTACGCCCTCCAAACCCTGGAAATGCTCTACCAGGGGCTCTGAAGGTTCCCTGCGTCCGGTTCAAGGTCCCCACCCGCGGTTTGCGGACCGTGGTTGCCTTCAAGAACCACGACCTGCGACCAAACCGCCCGGTGAGGGCACCGGGCCTACAGGCTGGAGGCCGCGTGCCCCTACGCGGCGACGTGCGGTCCGCGCTTCCGTTTCCTGAAGCGGGCGAGGCGCCTGGCCAACCCGATGCCTGGCCCTACTTCGCGGGCCGTACCTGTCCGGCGCGGGCAACGATGTCGCGGAGCGACGACCGAAGGTTGCCGGCGCCTTCAGGCCCTGGTCTCGCCCTCCCGGTCTTCCCCGTCGCGGAGCGACGTTCGACTCGGGGCGCTCAGGTGGGGCGTGGATGGCGGAGGTCTCGGACGTGGCTCCGCGAGGTGGGTTCCTTCTGAGCGGACTCTTTCCGGAGGTTGAAATCTCCGGCTAACTTCGAAGGGTCGCTCCGCGACCCGGAAGCCACCGTCGGACGGGGAGCAGGGCGATTGACAAAGTCGATTGAGGCCCGCGACCGGCTCCCCGCCATAGCGCCCGCGCGACGGCGGGCCGGGTCGCGGGGCGATCGAAGCAGGCGAATCGAGAGGCGAAGCCTGCGACTTGGCAGTCGCCGGCCCCACATCGCGGTTCCACGCAGGACTTTGTCAACGGCCCTGGGACGGGGAGGGGGGGTGACTGCGGAGTTGCCTTTCGGAGCCGGGCGCCATTAGCTCTCCGGCGTGCTCGCCAAGGTGCGCTCTGCCGCCGTGCAGGGCGTAGAAGCATACCCAATTGAAGTCGAGGTCAACGATGGCTGGGGGGATCCCCAGACCGTCATCGTTGGCCTTCCCGATGCGGCCGTGAGGGAATCCAGGGATCGGGTGGGCACCGCGTTGTCCAACTCCGGATTCAAATTCCCGCTCGGACGCACGACCATCAACCTCGCCCCGGCGGACGTGCGCAAGGAGGGGCCGAGCTTCGACCTGCCCATCGCGCTTGGCCTCGTCGCCGCCACGGGTCAGATGCAGACGGAACCGCTCGATGACTACCTCGTGGTGGGCGAGCTGGCCCTGACCGGCGCGGTACGGCCCGTCAAGGGCGTCCTCGCGGTGGCCCTGCTCGCCAGGGCCGAAGGTAGGACAGGGGTGTTGGTTCCCCCCGAAAACGCTCGTGAAGCGGCGGTGGTCGCGGGACTCGAAGTGGTTCCGGTTCGCAATCTGCGGGAGGCCGCCCAGTTTCTCGATGGGGAAGCCTTCATCGAACCCGTCCACGTCGACCCCGCGACGCTCTTCCAGCACGCCGGTTCCGACGAACTCGATTTCGCGGACGTCAAAGGTCAGGAGTCCGTGAAGCGCGCGCTCGAGATTGCCGCGGCGGGCGGGCACAACGTGTTGCTCCTGGGCCCTCCGGGCACGGGAAAATCCATGCTGGCCAAGCGTCTTCCGACGATCCTCCCGCCCCTCAGCCTCGACGAGGCGCTGGAAACCACCAAGGTGCACAGCATTGCCGGCTGTCTGGCGCCCGGCCAGGCGCTGGTCACGCGCCGCCCGTTTCGGTCCCCGCATCATTCCGCGAGCGACGCGGGGTTGCTGGGCGGCAACGCCCACCCCACCCCCGGCGAGATCTCGTTGGCGCACCATGGGGTCCTGTTCCTCGACGAACTTCCCGAGTTCAAGCGCACCGTCCTGGAAACCCTTCGACAGCCCATGGAGGAGGGGCGGGTGACCATCTCGCGCGCCGCGGGCACGATGACGTTTCCCGCCCAATTCATGCTGGTGGCGGCCATGAACCCCTCGCCCGATGGCAAGATGCCGCACGAGTCCCAGTGCTCGCCCCGCCAGATCCAGGCCTATCTCGCGCGGGTCAGCGGGCCCTTGCTGGACCGGATCGACATCCACATCGAGGTGCCGGCCGTGAAATTCCACGATCTGAGCAGCGAACGGCCCGGCGAACCGTCCTACGCCATCCGCGCCCGCGTGATCGAGGCCCGGGCCCGGCAGCAGGAACGGTTCAAGCGGACGCCGTCCATCACCTGCAACGCGCGGATGGAGAGCCGCGACGTGCGCCGCCACTGCGTGCTCGACGCCTCGATCCTGGAGTATCTGAAGCACGCCATGCAGGACCTCGGCCTCAGTGCCCGGGCGTACGACCGCGTGCTCAAGGTGTCCCGCACCATCGCCGACCTCGCCGGTTGTGCCACCCTCGCCGCGGACCATGTCATGGAAGCGGTGCAACTGCGCTCGCTGGATCGTCAGATCTGGGGATAGCAGATCCCCCGAGGACGGTCCGCCTTCGGGACCCGGCGTCCCGGGGCAAACCCGACAGGACCCCCGCGAAAAGACCCGCGGCAAACCACCGTGCCCGTGGCCGCTCGTCGTGGGCCGGGCATTGGATCCCGGGCCCGGGCCCGGGCCCACTGGCCTACTCGAGCACGGTCTCCGGTTGGAACTCCAGGCTCACGGGACCGATCAGCCCGGATCGCGGGCTGCCGCGGTAGGAGGTCGGAATGGTCTGGTAGTGGTTTGCCAGCGTGTTGCAGACCAGAATCTCCACCCGGTTGGTGCCCGTCCGCACGTGGTCCGACACGTCGAACGTCCAGGGCGGCGCGACGCGTACCCCCACGAGCTGGCCATTCCACCGAACCTCGGCCGTGGCCGCGACGTCGCCCAGGTGGAGCCGGACGCGTCCCCCCGACGACGCGTCCTCGAGCGCCACGGTGCGGCGGTACCAGGCTCCGCCCGAATAGTTCTCGAGCACGCTGCCCGTGGACCAGTCACCTGCGCGTTTCGGTCCGGATTCGCATTCAAGAACCACCGGTTCCGGAATCGCCGATCCGCCGTATTCTCCCCGGACCTGGGCGATCCGGAGCGCCACGGTCACGCCGGGAGCGGACGATTTCGGATTCCGCACGCGATGGGTGGCCGCCGCGCGGAAGCCGGGAGTCGACGGCGCCTCCTCCGCCAGCACGGGGCAGGGAGTGCCGTCGATCCATGCCTCGACCTGCCCGAAGGCACGGACGGTCAGCGCACGCAGCCCGGGCGGCGCGGTGAAGCGATACCACCCGACGGGAGCGGGCTCCCCCGGGCGTACGTCGAAAGGAACGATGCCTGCCTCGTCGTACCAGCGCATGGCAAGGGGCGTCCGGCCCCGGCCCGGCCCGGCGTCGGTTCGTTGCAGAACCAGGTGCCCGCGACCCGCGGATTCGTAGCGCAGGAGCAAGGGATTGGGTCCGTCGTGAAGTGCGAGCTCCCCGGGATGCCCGGTCACATTTTCGCCGTTGAGGAACATCGCCGCGGGCCGAAGGCCGCCCAGCAAGGCCCGGGCCGAACCTGGGCTGCGGCTGGCCGCGGTGGTCCAGACGTAGTACCGGGAACCGCCGGGTTCCGTCCGATAGACCGTCTCGTTGTGGCCCGGCGTGGGCTTGCCGAGACAGAGGAAATCATCGCTCACCTGCTCCTTCAGTCCGTGATAGCCCTGATGACCCGGATCGCCTTCCTTGCCCCATCGCCACGAGAATTCGTAGGCCTTCCACGCGTGGCGGCGTCCCCCCACCTCGAGGGTGCTGCCTGGCTCCACGCGGGACAGGCCGCTCAGATACCCGTCCAGCATTTGGGGGTCGGAGTCCGAGGGCAGGGGTCCCAGGACCAGGAGCTTCGTCCCGAACCCGTGCGTCACGGAATTCCACGCGGAATCATCGAGGGCCGCCGCCTGCCATCCGGGCTGCGGCGAACGCTCCTCGGCATGGCGAAACCGGCGGGCCTCCGGCCCGATGATTGTCTCGACGACGGGCAGGCGGAAGTCCCCCCACCGGTTGTTCATCGTGGGCTCGAGTTCGAACTCCCACTCGCCGTCGAGCGCGATGGTCCTGGTGGCTTCGGACTGGCCACGGACGACGAAGGTTCGATCCCCGGCGTGAACCAGGGCTTTCCTCGGCCCGGAACCGTCGGCAAACCCCATGACCCTTGGGCTTCCTCCTCGAACCTCGACCCGGCGAACCTCGGCCAGATCGCATGCCGCCACTGAGAACTCCGCCTGGCCCGGAGAGAAGACGACGAGCCGGGCTTCCGCCGGCCCGGACGGAAGACGCACCCGGGTTCCCTCGCCGTCCGGCCACGCGGTGTGGATCGGGTGCGATTCGCCGGTCCACGGATCCCACAACTCCGCTCGGCCCCGGGCGCGAAAGGTGACCTCGGCGCCGGATCCGGCCCCCGTCACGAAATAAACCTCGCGCGGTCCCACCCGCCGGTGCACGGCCGCCACCGGGGCGTCCGAGATCACGTCGCGCGGAATGGGGCCGAGGACCTCGGGCAATCGATTCCAGAGCTGCCCGTCGTGGGCGAGGGCAATGCCAAGTCCACCCGAGGGATGGACGCTGGGTGACGGGGGCGTCGCGGCCCGGGACTCCCGCGAGGCTGCCCCGAAAACCTCCCGCACGATGGCGTCCACCGCGGGGTCCTCGGCTCCGGCCCGGTCGCTGGCCTCGGGAAGCGAACCGACGGCGATGACCCAGCCTCCCCCGCGTCGGAAGTCGCGCGCCTTTTCCAGGGTTGACCAACGCACCGCCCGCATCGCGGGAAGGACGAGCACCCGGTACGAGGCGTCGGAAACCACCAGGCGCCCGTTCTCGATCCGGGCGCGATCCAGGGAATCGTCGTCGAGATAGATGAAGTCGCGTCCGCGACGGAAGAGGCCCTCGCCCACCTCGAAGGCCATCTCGGTGGCCTCCTTTCCGCCCAGCCCCGCCTGGCCCGGAGTGACCGGATAGAGCACGGCGATGTCGCAGCGATGCACGCCCTGGCTCAGGAGGTACGAAAGGCGCTCGAAGTACCGGAGAAACGTGCCCATGTGCCGCCAGTACGGCATCCGAAAGTGATAACAGGGCGGAGCCCACTCCCAGTGGCTGCCGTGCGTCGAGTAGTAGAGACCGTGAAGATTCAGCAGATTGCACCCATAGAGGTAGTTCTCGCACGTGGCCTCCATCAACCGGGCCGGCGTCGCTCCCCAACCCAGACTGTGATACCCCTCCAGCCACACCCGCGGACGTCCGTACAGGTGCCCGATGGAGCTCGAAACCTTGCCCTTGATCAGGTCCGCCCGCCCGCCCGGCGTGTCATGACCCGGCGCCGTGTACCACCGGACGGCCGAGAAATAGTCTCCGAACTCCGTGGGATCCCGCCCCCGGCTCCCCTGATCGCATCCGTAGATCATGCCCCGCGACCAATGCCACGCGAAGATCGGCGCGAAGTACCGCTCCTGCACCAGCTCCATCCGGACGGCGTGGTAGTCCAGCCGGTGCTTCGCCGTCCGGGGCCCCGCCTCCCCGAACAGCGCCGGAATCGTCTCGAAGAAATCGTACCCCTTGCGTTCCCGAAAGCGCTCGGGCAAATCGGATGTCCAGATGGGGTCGCTGACGCCGAATTGAAGCTCGTCATGGAAGAAGTAGTTCAATCCCCGCGAGGTGCCGTCCCGGGCGTGGTCCTGGAAACGCTGGAAGAACTTCGCGATCACCCGCCGTCCGGCTTCGGGATGCATCGGATTCAACGAGCCTGCCTTCGCCCTCGCCGCCAGGACCCAGATCTCCCGTTCCGTCCCGGGGGGCGACGTCCAGGCCAGACGGTTCGTCCCGCCGGGAATCGCGATGGATTCCCCGGTTCCGCCGATCCGCCCCTCGTTGATCGGGTAGGCCCGGACCTCGAACGCGTCGGACGGCAACTCCACGCTCGCGGTGGCTCCCCCCTCGACCCGGGTCCGGCTCGCGACCCGGAGTTCGCGCCCGACCAGTTCCGGCTCCGAATAGACCGTCCGACTGACCAGGCTGCGCCCGTTGGGCCAGTCGAGCGTGTATCCGCTGAGCCCGACACCCATGTCGCGTTTGCCGCATTCCGCCGCGACAAAACTCCAGATGTCCCACCAGGCCTCGGAAAAAATCGCGGGCTCGGAGGCATACGTCGGCCATCCGGGAGTGTCCTCGTGCGCGTAGTTGACCTGCACGCCGGCGATGCCGAGTCGGTGCAGTTCCTCGATCTGCCAGAGCAACCGATCCCGATCCAGCGGGTCCCCCGTCCACCACCAGAACGGGACCTCGCCGTAACCGGGCGGTGGATTCCGAAACCCGGGGAGGGCATCGAGATCCGGTGCGCGCGAGGGATAGCCCGGCGCCGACGCGGGCGGAGGGGGAGGATGGGCCGCCCGGTGTCCGATCCCCTCCCCGGGCGTCGTGCCGGGAAGCAGAAGGGCGGAGGCGACCAGGACCAGGACGAACCCTCGTGCAAGAACGGGATGCCGGATGTCGGTGGGAGTGGGGGGGCGCATGGGCGATGGAGCTCCTGCATGCCAGCCTGGCCGGCGGCGAAAAGGCGATTGGATTGGGGCGGATGGGGACGGGGACGCGCGGAGGCGCGCGTGACGTTCCAAACCAACGGAACGGGCAAGGCCGTTCACGAAGTTCGGTGCGGAACCGCGTCGTGGGGCCGGCGACCGCCGGGTCGCCGGTTCCCCCTCTGGTTGCGCCTGCCTGGATCGCCCCGCGACTCGGCCCGCACAAATCCCCGCCTGGGAAGCCACGGGGGCACGGAGAGCGCGGAGAGGAAAGGGGCAGGGCAGACGAGAATTCCGGGCGAAATCGATGGAGCGCAGCGCGGTTTTCGGGTGGAGGCCCGACCCACCCCATTCTCCGGGGCTCCGAGGGGTTTCCATCCCGGCAGTCCGCGCTACGGGGGGAATCGGGGCCTTCCGGGCGCGTTGACGATTGGCGGGTGCCGGCTACGCTGGGGGTCCGGTGTCGGGGCCGCGAGGGGAGGGCGGTGATGGCTCGCGCGTTCCGCGTCGTCGAATATCTCATGAAGAAACTGCTCATGCTCGTCGGGTTCGTGCTGGTGCTGATGGTCGTCGCGTTTTTTGTGGTCACCAGCTCCGGCTTCCTTAGGTCCGTGGTGCTTCCCAAGGTTGGCGCGGCCCTGAACGCCAAGGTCGACGCGGAAAGCATCTCGCTCAGCCCGATGTCGTCCCTGGAGGTGCGCAAACTGAGCGTGGTGCCCAACGGCGCGGAACCCCTGGCCACGGTGGATCTCGTCCGGGTGCGGTACGGCCTGCTCGCGATTCTGCGCGGGACCATCACGGTGGAGGAGGTCCTGGTGTCGGGCCCGACGGTGACGGTGGTCAACAAGGCGGATGGCACGAGCAATCTGGACCCGATCCTGAAAAAGCTGGCGGAAGGAGGAACCGCATCCGCGCCGGCGCCCGCTCCGTCCGGGGGAAAGCCCGCCCAGGTGGATTTGAAGTCGTTGAAGATCGAGAACGGCACGGTGCGGTACCGGACCTCCGGCG
This sequence comes from uncultured Verrucomicrobiota bacterium, assembly GCA_964608505.1. Classification (GTDB taxonomy): domain Bacteria; phylum Verrucomicrobiota; class Verrucomicrobiia; order Limisphaerales; family CAIMTB01; genus CAIMTB01. Next base: position 6,418 of record CAZSOV010000091.1, on the reverse strand, counting down.
CGGAAGGCGCGCTGATGGACGCGGAGGTGAGCGGCTTGAACCTCACCCTGCGGGACGTGAAGAACGGGGGAACCGGGCGCCTGGAGGTGGGCGCGAATCTGAAGTTGGAGCAACGCCCGGGTGGCTCGGCGGCCACCGCGACGGTGTCCGGCGTGCAGGGCACGGTGAAGGGGGGATTTGACCTGGCATTGACGCCGGAACTGCTCCCGGGAGCGGTGGGCGGCAAGCTCGAAGCCCAGTTGGCCCAGGCCACCGGGGCGTTCAAGGATTTCCAGGGGTTTGCGGCGGCCCTGAGCGCGGACTTGGTGCCGGGCGAGCTGAAGCGCCTGGGGCTCGACTTTTCGCGGCAGGGAACGCCCCTGGGTTCCGTGAGTGCCAGTGGCCCGCTGGATGCAACGAAGATGGAGGCGAAACTCCAGGTCGACCTCAGCGCCATCGACCGGAACGTGCTCAATCTTTTCGGGTCGACCGCGGGGCTCGATTTCACGACGACGCGTTTCGACAGCGCGAACCGGATCGAAGTGACGGCAGGGGGAAAGAAGGTCGCGATCAACGGAGCGCTGACGGGTTCGAAGATCGCCGTGAAACAGGGAAACCTGACGACGCCGGAACTCGATCTGAAAGAGACGTATGACGTGACCGTGGATCTGGGCGGGCAGGTGGCCACGGTGTCGGCCTTCTCGTTGAGCGGAGTTCAGGGCGGACGGGAAATCCTGAAAGGCAGCCTGGCGAACCCGATGCAGGTGAGTTGGGCCCCGAACTCCGGCGCGCTGCCGGATGCCGCGGTGAATCTCGAAGTGGCGAATCTCCTGCTCGCGGATTGGAGCGCGCTCGTGGGCACGCCGTTGAGCGGCACGGTTCAAGCCAGGATCAAGGCGGGCGTGCAGGGCGGCGGCAAGGACCTCGCGTTCGACGTGACGGCGGGGGCCGAAGGCATCTCGGGCACGTTCGGGAGTAATCAGGTGCGCCAGTTGGGGATGGGGATCACGATGCGCGGGGTGCTGACCGCCTTTGCCGATGCCCCCCGTCGCAAGCTCAAGCTGGAGACCGGGATCGACCGCCTGAGCGGCGAGGCCGCGATGATCAAGTTTGTCGCCTACTCCGTGTCCGGCACCGCCGAGATCGGGCTGCCGGAGGGAGCCGTGGTCATCGACGCCGCTTCGCTGCAGCTCAAGGAGGGCACGCAACCGGGCGGCATCGTGGACGTGAAGGGCCGCTGGGATCTCAAACGGGGCGCCGGTGACATCACGCTCAACGCGCGCGACTTGAACGAGCACGGACTCCGGCCCTTCCTCCAGGTCGGGCTGGGCGACAAGGAGCTCAAGACCGTGAAGCTCGCGGCCGGCGTGGTGCTCAAGCTCGATCCGGCGGCGGACACCAGCGTGGCCGCGAATGTCGAACTCAAGGATCTCGTCGTGCGCGACCCCTCCGGCGCCATCCCGGAATCGCCCCTCGCCTTGGGCCTCGCCCTGGAGGCCCTGGGCGCGAAACAGAAGCTGACGGTGAAGAAGGCCGAATTGAGGCTGTCCCCCACCGAACGGGCGAAGAACGTGGCGGGTTTGACGGGCGAGCTGGATTACTCGAAGACCAACGCCCTCCGCGGTGGGTTCAAACTCAGCGCGGAATCGCTGGACGTGACGCCGTTCGTGGACTTGTTCGCCGGCGGCAGCAAGCCCGGGGCCGCGCCCGCTCCCGCTCCGACGCCGGCGCCCACGGGACCCCAGAAGGAGCCGGACGCGATCCAACTGCCGATCGAACTGCTCACGTTCGATGCGACCATCGGGAAGTTCTTCCTGCGCGAGATCGCGGCGGAGAATTTCGTGGCGGGGGTGAAAATCGCGGGTAGCCGGATCGAGATTCAGCCCCTGCAACTCGCCCTGAATGGGGCGCCGATCAAAGCGGCAGCCAAGCTCAATCTCGGGGTGCCCGGTTACGAGTACGACCTGACGGCTTCGGCGGAGAAAATTCCGGTAAGACCCATCGCCAATTCGTTCGTGCCCATGCTGAAAGACCGGATCGAAGGCGCGATGGTGGCGGGCTTGGAAGTCAAGGGAGCAGGGGTGACGGGCGTGAATCTGCAGAAGCACCTGACCGGGGGCATGCGCTTCTCGGTGACCAATGCCAACCTCAGTCTGGATCCCAAGGCGGGCCAGAAATCGGGCTTCCTGACCCTGCTGGCAACCGTGCTCGCCAACGCGCTGAACATCCGGGAGCTGAAGGAGCAGCCCATCATGGACGTCATGGCGAATGTCAGGATGGGGGCGGGGCGGATCGAGGTTTCCGAGTTTCGGGCGCGCAGCGCCTCGTTCGAGGCTGGTTCCACGGGCGGCATTCCCATCGCCGCGGACCTCATGCAGTCGCCCCTGAACTTCCCCGTGAACCTCGCCCTGCACCGGGACGTGTCGGACCGGGCGCGCCTCACGCCCTCCGGCACCCCGACGAACCTCGTCTACGTCCCCCTCCCGGCCATTGCCACCATGAAGGGGACCTTGGGCGCGCCGGCACCCGAGATCGACAAGGTGCAGGTCGGATTGCTCCTGGCACGCGGCGTGGGCGGGTTGCTGGGCGGTCGCGCGGGCGACGCGGCCGGCGGCGTGGCGGATCTCGTGACGGGCGTCGCCAAGGGCGGCACGAACGCGGTCGGCAATCTCCTCCAAGGCATCGGCGGCCTGCTGGGCGGTCGCAAGGCGGCGACGGACAACACCCCCGCGCCGAACGCCCCGGCCCCGGCACCCACGGCCACGGTGCCGTCGGCGCCCACCGCGCCCGCGACGGCGCCTGCCCCGCCGGCGAATTCGCCGACGAACGCGGTGAACAACCTGATCCGCGGCATCGGCGGGTTGCTGGGCGGACGTCGTTCCGCCACCAACTCCCCGGCTCCCAAACCCTGAGCCGGAAAGGGCTTCGGATTTCGGACGCGAATTCCCGCGTGCCCGCGGGGGGGCGGACCGTTAGGCTGCCGGCACCGGCGGCGAACGGCGAGTCACCCCGAGCGGGCGGCGAGCGCCCGTTCCAGGTCCCTGGTCGGGTCCCCCGGACGCTCTCATGACGACCCTCGAGAAGTACCTTGGCGAACAGCAGTCACGCTTCGTCGGCGAATTGTGCGAATATCTTCGGTTTCCCTCGATCTCCGCCCAACCGGATCATCAGCCGGACATGCGGCGGTGTGCGGAGTGGCTCGTGGCGCGGTGTCGAGCCATCGGTCTGGAGACGGAACTGTGTCCGACGCCCGGCAACCCCATCGTGCTGGCGCGGACACCGCGGCAGGGCGGGGCAGGCGCGCGGCGGAAACCCCGGTTCCTGGTGTACGGGCACTACGATGTGCAGCCCCCGGACCCGCTGGAGCTCTGGACCTCGCCCCCCTTCGAGCCGCGGATCGAAGGGGACTCCTTGTTCGCCCGGGGATCGAGCGACAACAAAGGGCAGCACCTCGCGCACCTGAACGCGGTCGAGGCCTACTTTCGCACGGGCACCGAGCTGCCGGTCGACCTGACGTTTCTGGTGGAGGGCGAGGAGGAGGTGGGCTGCCGCAACCTGGGGCCGTTCCTCAAGGAACGACGCCGGGAACTGGCGTGCGACGCGGTGGTGATCTCGGACACCGGAATTCCAAGTCCGCGGCATCCCGCATTGACCTACGCCCTGCGCGGAATCGTGGCGGTGGAGGTGATCGTCCGTGGGCCGGATCGTGACCTGCACTCGGGATTGTTCGGCGGCAGCGTGGAGAACCCGGCAATGGCGCTGTGCCAAATGCTGGCGCGATTGCGTGACGGAAAGGGGCGCGTGGCGATTCCGGGCTTTTACGACGACGTCGTGAAACTGAGCGCCTACGAGCGACGGCAGATGGCGAGGCTTCCCTTCAAGGAGGGCTCGGAACGCCGGTTTCTGGGCGTGCCGGCCCTGTATGGCGAGCAGGGGTTCACCTGTCTGGAGCAACGCAGCGCTCGTCCGACCTGCGAGATCAACGGCCTGACCAGCGGCTATCAGGGCGAGGGCAGCAAAACCATCATTCCGGCGTGGGCCCGCGCGAAGCTCACGTTCCGGCTGGTTCCGGACCAGGAGCCGGACTGCATCCGGCGGTTGGTCGCGGCGCATCTGAAGTCGATCTGCCCTCCCACGGTCCGGATCGAAGTCAACGCGGGGCACGGAGGCGCGCCCTATCTCTTCGATCCGACGGGTCCGTTGGCCCAGGCGGCCCTGCGCGCGTTGCGCGGTGCGTTCGGTTGCGAACCGGTGCTGTTGCGGGAGGGAGGCTCGATCCCGATCGTGAACGAGTTCAGACGGGTGCTGGGCGCCGACTCGATCCTGCTCGGCCTGGCCCTGCCGGATGCCAACGCGCATTCGCCGAACGAACAGTTCAGCCTTTCGATCTTTGCGAAAGGCATGGAAATGTCGGCGCGGCTCTGGCCCGAGCTGGCGGCGGCGTGCCGGTGACCGAGGACGAGCGCCGTTGCGACCTGAACTTAACCGAAGCGGTCCGGGGCCAGCATCGCAAGGTCGAAGGCCGGCGCGTCGCCGGCGGCAAGTTGGGCCACGATCTGGCCCGTGATTGGCCCAAGGCTCAGGCCGAGCATGGCATGTCCGGTGGCGACGATGAGGTTCGAAAGGGTCCGGGGACGCCCAAGGTAGGGTAGGCCATCCGGAGAGACGGGGCGCAGGCCGCGCCACGGCTCGATGCCCGCGAAGTCGGAGGGCTGGAAGCTGGGAAAATACCGGGTGGCCGCCTCGGTGATGCCTTGGATGCGCACCGGATTGATGTCCTCGTTCAGTCCCGCAATCTCCATCGTGCCGCCAAAGCGAAGCGCGCTGCCGATCGGGGTTACCGCCACCCGAGCCTCGGTCAGGATGGAACAAAGGCCGGGCAGCTCGCGCGGGTTCGGAAGCGTCAGGATGTAACCCTTGCCCGCCTGCAGCGGGAGCCCGAGACCGAGGTCGCGGGCCACGACCGGTGACCAGGAGCCACCACACAGGACGAAGTCGTCCGCGACCAGGTCGCCCCGGGTGGTCTTCAACGCCTCGATTCGTCCACCCCCCGTCTTCCAGCCCAGAACGTCGGTGTTCCAGCGGAACTCCGCCCCGGCCCGGGTCGCCTGCGTTTCCAGGGTGCGGAGAAATCGATCCGGGGCGAGATGGCAATCCAGCGGAAAGTGGACCGAGCCGAGGATGTCCATGGTGACTCGGGGATCCAAAGCGGCGGTCTGGCGGGCGTCGAGGACCTCCGCCGGGATTCCAAGTTCGCAGGCACGCACCGCCATCCGTGCTTCGTCGTCAAGGGCATGCTGGGTTCGGCACAGCATGAGCAACCCCTTCTTCACGAGCCCGAAATCCGTGTCCGGCAGAGCGGCGATCTCCTCGAAGGCCGACCGGCTGGCGAGGCTGAGATCCCGAAGCAAGGGCGCGGATCGGGCGACGTGTCCCGCGGAACAGGAGCGCCAGAACCGGAAACCCCAGGAAAGGAGATCGGGGGAGAGCCGGGGTTTGACATAGAACGGGGACTTCGGATTCCACATCCACTTCAGGCCCAAGGCCACCATGCCCGGGGCCGCGAGGGGCACGAAGTGGCTGGGGCAGATCATGCCCGCGTTGCCGAACGAACAGCCATCGCGGTCGGGGCCGTTTCGCTCGACCAGCACAACGTTCATTCCCCGGCGCGAACAGTAGAAGGCGGACGCGAGGCCGATGACCCCTCCGCCGACGATGACGATCCTGCGATTGGATGAAGGCATGGAACTGGAGGCGCCGCCGATGGGAGCGCGGCGGTCGCGAGACAAGGTTGGAGCGCCGGGAGCCGGCTGTCGCGTTTGGAGTGGGAAAGACGAGGACATCCTCCGGAGAGGATCGCCGGGCGCCCGGGGCAGGGGCTGTGAGGCGAACGAGCCGGGAAACCCTTCGGAAAGCCTCACCTCACCCCACCCCCACCCCGCTCAGCCAAACAAATCCGTTTGCAGATCCCGCAAGGTGAACATCTCGCCCTTCGCCAGTCCCCTCATCCGACGAGCTCCGCTCTTCCGCTTCCTCCCGAATTTCTCCCGGTGCTGCCGGAAAATCCCCTCCACAAACTCCCGACTCCCCAGCGCCGCCCCGTCACAAAAGTACCTCACCCGGCACCGCACGTACTCGCCCAACGGCAACTGCCCCTTCGCCGTCAACACCTCCGCCACCGCCGTCGCCGTCACCGCGCCGCGCACGGTCCGGCCATCCGCCCCCGTCGCCTCCCGACGTTCGTCCCCCTCCCGATACAACCAGCTCCGGTACACCTCCATCGAACGGCTCATGCTCTCCTCCCGACCCCGTTGCAGCGCCGTCACCAGCGTCTGGATCCCCAGCCGCGAACCCCGCTTCCCCGCCATCGCTTCTCCGTACCCACTCCAGCGGTAGTCCTTGGGGTCCTGCACGATGCCCGCCCGCACCGGGTTCAGAT
>CAZSOV010000090.1:1544-26114 GCA_964608505.1 uncultured Verrucomicrobiota bacterium | reverse complement strand
CACAACGAACGACAGGTCTGGGAGGTAAAGGACGGCAACGGGGATATCCTGTTCGCCAACCCTTCCCGCTGTGCCTGCCTCCATTGGGAACACGAGCACTTCAACCGATGATTATGCCGGTCCGAGGTCGCGCACCTGAAGCTCGGGCCGGCGATCAATGGCGTTCTTCGGCACGAACTCCATCCGCACCCCCCAGCCCAGGAAGCTCTCCAGCAGTCTGCCGAACTCCTTCATATCCAGCTTTCGTTCGTCGATCTGGAGAAGGACCTGGCCGGCATCGCCCTCGGTGACGATGCATCGCAGGACGTTGCCGTGGACGCACGCCTTGTTGGTCTTGGGGTTGACTCGTATTTGGGGCGAGCCAAGCGGCGTCTCCACGGCAATGTGCCGGTAGTCCGCCACCCCATTCGCCTCGTCCTTCAGGCTCTCGTTGAACGAGGCGAGGATTTCCTCGTCGCTCACCCCGCGGAGGTTCTCCCCAAATTCCAGGTGCGTCGTCGGAATGGCCGGCTCCTTGTACGCGATGATGGCTTCGGAGCCCTTGCGCGTAATCGTCACCTGATCCAGCCGAGCGATGTACCGCTTCTTCGGTTTCATCCGCCCGACCCCCTACACGCCTTCCGCTGATCCGGTCAATCCGGTTCATCGTGGCTCCTTCTGAAGAACCCAGTTTCCGGAAATGAACCAAACAAAACCTCAACTGCACCTCGTCATCTACCATGAACACCACTCCCTCCACCCGTGACCGCATCATCCACTACCTGCGTGCCGGATACGCCTCGCTTTACCTCGTCTCGTCCGAGGAAGCGCGCGTCGAAGCCGAACTCAAGGCCATCGCCGGCTACCTATCGTACCACCTGCGCTTCTGGAGCGTGGTGGACGGACTCGTGGACGCTTCCACCGGCCACACGACCGACGCCAACGATCCCCTTGAAGCCCTCAACGCCATCGACGACCTGCCGGAGAAGACCCTGATCCTGCTGCGGGACTTCCACCTGTTCCTCCAGGACCCCAACCCGATCCTGCTGCGGAAGTTCAAGGACGCCCTCGTGACCGCCAAGACCAAGCAAAAGCCGCTGGTCATCCTTGGTTGCCGGCTCGTGCTGCCACCTGAACTCGAACGGGAGATCACCGTCCTCGATTTCGCGCTGCCGGGAACGGAACAACTGGGCACGGTGCTCGACGGAATCATCGAGTCGGCCTCGTTGAAACCCGTCACCGGCGATTCACGCAAATACATCATCGACGCGGCCCGTGGATTGACCACCACCGAAGCCGAGAACGCGTTTGCCCTGTCGGTGGCGGAGTCGAAATCCATCGATCCTGCCATCGTCGCCCGGGAGAAGGCACAGACGGTGAAGAAGAACGGACTCCTGGAACTCGTGGAGACCAAGGAATCCTTGGAATCCATCGGCGGCTTGGACCTCTTGAAGTCCTGGCTGCTCAAGCGCAGGAATGCCTTCGGACAACGGGCACGCCAATACCATCTGCCGGTTCCGAAGGGCCTCCTGATCCTCGGTATCGCTGGTACGGGAAAATCCCTCACCGCCAAGGCCACCGCCGCGGTGTTCGGCGTTCCTCTGCTCAAACTCGACGCCGGCAGGATCTTTGCGGGTCTTGTCGGACAATCCGAAGCCAACCTCCGAGCCGTCATCCAAACCGCGGAAGCGATTGCCCCGTGTTGCCTCTGGATCGACGAACTGGAGAAGGGCTTCGCAGGAAGCAAATCCTCCGGTTCCACCGACGGCGGCACCTCGGCCCGGGTGTTCGGCTCGTTCCTGTCGTGGATGCAGGAGAAGACCGCCCCGGTGTTTGTCGTCGCCACCGCCAACGACGTCACCCAGCTGCCTCCGGAAATGCTCCGGAAAGGGCGTTGGGACGACCTGTTCTTCGTGGACCTGCCCAACGAGAGCGAACGCCAAGCCATCTGGCGCATCGTCATCGCCCGGCATGAACGCGATCCTGAGGACTTCGACACCGTTCAACTTGCCCGCATCACGGATGGGCTCACCGGCAGCGAAATCGAACAGGCCTTCGTGGACGCCCTGTACTGTGCGTTCGACCAGGAGGAGGAGCCAACCGACCTCACGGTTGCCGGAGTCCTGAACGACCTGGTGCCTCTGTCGAAGCTGATGGCGGAACAGATTGGGGCGTTGAGGAACTGGGCAAAAGGGCGGGCCAGATGTGCGACTGGTCCATCCGTTGAACGGAGGGGGAGGAAGCTGAGCTGAGCGATAGTATAGCAGCACGGGATTGATCCCGGGGAGAAGAAGGGCAACGGGTCCTTCTTTTTAGCTCTGCCCCTCGTCAACGGCCTCAGTGAACTGCTCGACCGCAGGAAAACCCGCCAGACCGCTGTACCGCGGCTCAACTCGCTGTGGTTCTGCGAGAACTACAGGGTGAAGGCCAGGGCGTTCTTGTTGGGCCAGGAGAAAATGCAGCCTAGGTTGGCAAGGCTCCTCGCCTACTCAGAATGACGCACCTGAGGGTTGTGCAGTGTAATACTTACAATGTCCGCCACTCGGAACTCTTGCTCAGTTTCAAGGTCCTCCGCATTGAAAGCGAGCAGGCCCTTTAGAGTCCCGCCATCCTTGAACTCTACATCAACCTTCTGGTACCCCATTCCCGTCTCGGGCATTTGCGCGAGTCGTTCCGACCAATAATCGTTGAGCTTAATTGTCATCAGCTATTTTTCAGGAATTGTGATTGGACCGGACACTGTGTGGTCTGGGCTCCCGTTGACAAATATTACTTCTACACCTCCACCAGGTTGATTGTTAGCCGGCTGAGCTGTGCCTCGTTTAAGTTCCGTGTCCTTGGGTGGTTCGATAGTGAAAACATTGGTAGCGGGTTTACTGTTTGGCAGGGCATATCGGGCGACGGCATCCGCCCCAGTCCTGATATTGGCGTCAGCGTCCCCTTTGGTGGTGGCGAACGTACCAGGAGTTAGCCCCTTACCCACCGTAACACGTTTGTCGTTGGCATACGCCGAGAAGCGCTTAAAAACCTCGTCAACGCCGGTTAGCGTAATAGGAGCATCCTCCGCTGCTGCATTGGAGGCGTTTAGCGCCAGTCTTCGGCTTTCAAAAAGAAGTGATTGATAATCGGACCGACCCGTGGCTGCGGCAATCTGTGCCTCGCGGGCCTTGCGGTTCGCCAAGACCTGATTCTTTTCGTTGGCCAGCACGACGAGGCGAACGCCCTTCAAAGTTTCCGGTTCCCGAGCAATCAATTGAACCCTTGCGACGCGAAGGCTGGATTTGAGGGCTTCGTTTTGGATGTAATTCCAATCCATCAACATCTGCCAGGGGTAGTTGTCATCCTTCAGGAAGATCTCAGAATTAACTACTATCCCGCGCTCGGTTCCGCCCGTGTTGAGGGTTGCAATAACCTTCTGGTAGCCCATGCGGTATTCCGGCTGCGTAGGCAACCATGTCTCAAGCCATGATTCAATGCGGAGCATACGTTGCAATGGTTACCATTCGTTCGCTTCGGCATCAAGTCGCAAGCGTTGATTGTTGTTGCAGCTCAGCCAAAGTCACATGCACCCCAGGCACTTGGTGCTGTGGGGGTGCAGTTTCTCAAGCTCTCTTGGTGCACGATATCCGCGCAGCGAGTTCTCGCAAAGCGCCACTGGGCCGCCTTCAACGGCCTCACTGAACTGCTCGATCCCCGGAAGACCAGGCAGACACCTGGACAGCGGCTCAACTCGCTGTGGTTTGGGGAAAACTACCGGTTGAAGGCCAGGGCGCTCTCGTAGGCTCAGGAGAAGATGGAGTCTGGTGGAACTGACTTGGTTTGGCTCCTGGTTTCCTTGTCCCCGGGTTGATCCCTCTCTCTGGTTCACGCTGGAGAGGGGGATTGATCTGGGGCCTTGAGCCGAAGATGGACGCTTTTGTTTAGCTCGTGGCTAAAACGGCACGAATGCCGGTGCATCAAATAGCATGCTGCCTACGAAATTCAGCCCAACTCTGACGCCTCACCTCACGTTCCACAGTGGCTATTACTGCACCAGCCCCTTCCACAGGATCGTCAGCGAGCTTTGTCCCCACAAACTCAACATACTGGTCCCAGTTGCCCTTCCGAGCCGGGCTCTGCGGAGACACGTAGTTAAGGGCGCCCAGTGGTGTCGTCCACGCACAAACCCCACCAAGCTCACCAATAGCTCTGGCTTCATCCTCGGTGAGGCCTTTGAGGCGACCCTCCGCCGCTACCTTAAGAAACGTCGCTCTCGCAGCCTCGGAGTAGAATCCAAGGCTGTTCTTAAGCGAATAGTCTTCCGGACGAACGCTTCGAGTCGAGTCCCAGGTTCTATACCAGTCCAGAGGGGCAAGGTGACCGCTTCTGTATGCCCCGTTTGTCCACGCTTGAATGCTGGTCGGCGAATCGAGCGCCCGGAAGAAATGATCGTTCATTTTGGGTTCAAGTTCCGCGCTGAGGATATTCAGGCGCAGGTAAACTGCTTCGCCAACCATTCGAGGGTGCCGTTCTCGGCGATAACGTCATGCGGAATAAGCACATATTGCCACCGCTTGCCATGACAGGTTGCGGCGTGATCGCTGGCTTGTTGGCACCATTTTACTGCGATTTCCTTCTTCGCCAATACCGTTGCCTCGTTCAGCTCGTTTCTAGCCTTTGGTTCGAGCATGTAGATTACGCTGGCCGTTTCCGCGACGAAATCGGGCTGGTATTCGAGGTGGTCGGCGCCGGACTTGTAGTAGATCTGGAACTGCCCCTTCGCCGGCTTGAACCACTTCGCTGCCTCGCGCTCAAGGATGACGGACAGCTTCCGCTCGCTGTCGGACTGGAACTTCTGCACCGGGTAAAGACACCGCTTGAAGCCGCCAAAGAGAAACTTCGCCATGTTGCTCTTGTCGGCGGGGGGCTGGCGGAAATCCATCACCGGCTCCGTCGCGGACGCGGTGTATGCGCTGGGTTTCAACTCGGAGAAACCCTTGCTGATCTTTACCTCGTACCCGGTCGCCTTCTCCCAGTAATGCTCTTGCATCTGGACGTGGAGGAACTTGGCGATGTCCTTTTGGAAAGCGCCCAGCACTTTGCGCACCTCGTGTTCGTCCTTGAGGTAGGTGCCAAGATGTTTGACCACTTGGCTGGCCAAGTCGTAGAGCAGGTCGGCATGGGCGTCGTAGGAAACGTCGTCGAAGTCCACGAGACCGCTAACAACGTAATCCTCCAGCCGCAATTCCTCAATGCCGCCGGCCCCGGTCGAGATGACATCCACTGTGTCCGTGCGTAGGTGTTTGGCCCAAAGTTCCTCCGATACCGGCGGATAGTTGAGGGTGTCCACCTTGAGCGTAAACGAATTGAACCCCGACTGCACCTTGCCGGTCGGTACGACGAGGATGCGCGGAATATCAATGGTCTGCTGAATCACCAGCTGCGTGGTCTTTGCGACAATGGCCGCAAGGTCTGGCTTGGCCGTCACCCCCTCCAGCTCCAACTGCGACGGACGATACTGGGCGGCGACTTCCTTCAGCACCGCCGCCTGCACGTCGGTATTCGTCAGATGGGAGACGCTTGGCAGCAACTGCGGCTGGTCTTCCATTTTGCGGATCACCTGATAGGCAATCTGCGCGACCTTCTGGTCTTCCGGCGAGGTGAACACGGGCGGCTCGGCGGCTTCCGGCACCAGTGTGCTCGTGGTGGTCTGCTCGAGCGTCAAACCCAGTTTGCTCGCCAGTTGCGACTGCGAGACGACGGTAACGGTTTTTTCACCCAACTGCTCCGGCTCCAGGATCACCTGTTGCAACCGGATCGCCGAGTCCGGCTTCCTCGCCTCGTCCACGATCTCCTGGAACTTGTCGTGCGCGATGATGTTCAGGCGGTCCACCGAGTTGACGCCGGTGCGCCTGCCGTAGGGCAGTCGCAGACCGCGCCCGATGGATTGCTCGATGAGGATGCGGGCATTGGCCGCTCGCAACGGGATGATGGTGTAGAGGTTCGTCACGTCCCAGCCTTCCTTGAGCATGTTGACGTGGATGACGATCTCGGTCGGTTCGTCGGTGTGCTCGACCTTGAGCAATCGTTCCACCATCTCGTCCTCTTCCGCGCCGGTCTTGCTGGAATCCACCTGGATGACCTTCGTCCGGTAGCGGCCCTCGAAGAACGCGTCCGATTGGATCAGATCCATCAGCTGCTTCGCGTGGGTCGTGTCGCGGGCGATGACGAGGACGAACGGCTTCACGATGGCGTGGCCGCTTTCGCGGGCGTAGGTTTCCAGCTCGACCTTCACCTGCTCGTGCAGTCGGACGCCGTCCTGGAGCTTCATCAGCTCGATGGCTTCCGCCGTCATGCCGGCGGGATTAAAGTTCTTGCGCGTGACGACGGCGGGCTCCTTGACGAAGCCATCCGCCATCGCCCGGCCGAGCGGATAGTCGAGGATGACGTTCCTGAACGGCACGCCGCCCTTGGCCGTTTCCAGGAACGGGGTGGCCGTCAATTCGAGGCCGATAACCGGCTCCAACTCGTTGATCGCCCGCACGCCGGCACTGGCGCGGTAGCGGTGAGACTCGTCCATGATGAGCACGAGGTCGGGCAGTCCGGCCAGATACTCGAAGTAACTCTCGCCGATGTATTCCGAGAGGCGCTTGATGCGTGGTGACTTTCCGCCCCGAACTTCCGAGGCGATCTTCGCGATATTGAAGATGTTTATCTTACAGCGGAGCAACCGGTCGAACAACGTGCCTGCTTTGGCCTCGTAGTCGTCGCCCGTGATGATTTCCGGCGCATCGGTGGCGAACTCCGCGATGCCCTTGAAGACATACTTGGAGGTGTTTCGGGTGAAGTCCGTGATGAGCTTGTTGTAGATTGTCAGGTTTGGTGCCAGGACGAAAAAATTGTTGATGCCGTGCGCGAGGTGCAGGTAGCTGATAAACGCACCCATGAGCCGTGTCTTGCCAACGCCAGTGGCCAGTGCGAAGCAGAGCGAGGGAAACTCGCGCTCAAAATCCGTCACGGTCGGGAACTCGGAGCGAATCAACTCCAGCGCGGCGGCGAGGTCCGCGCTTTTCCGAGGCGGGACGATTTCCGTGATGCGGTCGAGGATTTCGAGTGAGCGGCGTTGCGGTGGCCGGAGGCTCAGGCGACCGGCGATGGCGTGGACCTTGGGATTCACTTTCCCACCTCCATGTCGAAGAGCGATTGCTGGCCGTGCTTATCCGTCTCGGGTGCCGAGCGTGGGGCCTTGGGCAGGTTCTCCACCTTGAGGCTGTAATCATCGTGCCCCCATTCGCAGCGGGAGAGCACCTGCTTGGGAATCTTCTTCACGGTCAAATTGGGATACCGCTCCTGGCCGCCGCGTGGGGCGCGGAACGCGGCGCACAGCACGAGCAAGGTTCGGTCCGGTCCAACTTCGTCGCTCAACTGTGCGAGCTGCTCAGCGCCCAAGTGCTGCGTGGTCACGTAAATGAAATCCCGTTCTGTGGAATGACCATGCTGCCAATAAACGGAATCGCTGGGCGCGTAGGTGAAGCCCTCCAGCTTGCACGCGGCCTCCGCGAGCATGGCGGCGTTGAACTGCTTGCTGATGACCCACTGGCCCCAGCGGTCCTTTTCCAGCAAGGACGGTGCGAGCCGGTAGTAGCGGAACCCGCCGCCTCCCTTCCAGCCGGTGGACTCAGTGACGCCGCCGGAGTCCGCTCCATCAACCACCTTTTGCAGCCGGGGAATGATGTGCGTGTGGCAATGCTCGCCCAACTCGACCATTATCCAGTGCCGTCCCATCTTGTGCGCGACCGCACCAGTCGTGCCGGAGCCAGCAAAGGAATCCAGCACCCAATCAGCCGGTTGAGTAGCTGTGAGGAGAACCTTTTGTAGTAATCTTTCAGGCTTTGGCGTACCGAAGGGCTTGTCCGGATAAAGAGCAATCATTTCCAGCTTGGCCTCTTGATTGTGGCCGGCCTCGGAGTGGCTCCAGATGCTTCGAGGAACAACGTCGCGGCCACCATCAAGGAACTTCTTGATGCGCGGCATTCGGGCTTTGCCATCCTTGCCCCAATAGAGAAGCCCTTTCTTCTCATTCTCCTTGTGCCGAGCTTCATCGTAGGCCCATACCCGCGTCCGGCTCGGCCAAATCTTGTCGCCCGTTGTCGGATTGGTTATAGCGTAAAACAGGTTCGGCCTTTCGTCAGCGGATTTGGCGCAGGTGTAGGCCGCCGAATTCCATGCGCCCCGCGGGTCGTTGTCTGGGTTCTTGTAGTATTCAAGCTGCTCCGCGCTGCGGGGAAGACGATTGGGCCTCCAAACCGACTTCTCCTTTGCGAAGACAATGATGTGGTCATGGTCGCCGCTGAAATACTTGGCGTCGTTGGCTGGCGAAATGCGTTTGTGCCACGCGAGGTTTGCGACGAAGTTGGCACGGCCAAAGACTTCATCGCATAGAACGCGACAGTAGGCTTGTTCGTTATCGTCGAGTGTAATCCACAATGACCCGTCCTGAGCTAAGAGGTGCTTTAGGATTTCGAGCCTCTCGCGCATTAATGACAACCAAAGCGAGTGCTCAATCCCATCGTCGTAGTGCTCAAACGCGCTGCCGGTGTTATAAGGCGGGTCGATGAAGATGCACTTGATTTTGCCTGCGAACTCCTGTTCGAGCGCCTTTAGGGCGAGCAGATTGTCGCCAAAGATGAGCCGGTTATCGAACAGGTCGTTGTCCGTGACGCGGTGCTTCGCGTGATACGACCGTGCCGGGTCTTCCAGCAGGATGCGCGGCTCCAGCCGGGGCCGGTTATCTTTCCCAATCCAAGTCAGTTCGAGTTTTTGCTTTTTTGTCACGCTCATCAAGTGGGTTGCTGGATTGGATGCAGCCGGCGAGTCTCGCCGGAGTTCGCCCAGTATTTGCCCGACTTCGAGTTCCGCGGCCAGCCGGCATCGGGATCGGCGAGCGTTTCAATCAATTCCAACACCTTCAGTCCAAATCCGAGTGCGTCGCTGTCGAGCAGATCGAACGAGAGAGCATTGAAGTGGCACCCGAACACGTTTCGAACCTGGGCGATGCGAATCAACTCGTCGAGAATGGGAGACAGGCTCTTGGTCTGATAGCAGCGAACTCCAGCCGAATCTATCGACAACACCTCGACCTGAAGGGCGTTGCGTAGCTTCTTGTCGACGGACGGCAGAAGATCGCCAAGAGTGTAAAGCCCTCCAGGGCGCCGAGGAACCGAACATTCGTAGAGTTGCGTAAGGAAATTTAAGGCTGCTTCGAGGATGACACCCGCCTTGGCACAAACCAGTTGGGCATCGGGCGGTGTCTCGGCCAGCAGCATGCGGAGGCGTTCGACATCCGGGATGCTGCGAATGAGCGTCATCCCTTGAGCATTGGTCCACTTCGATAATTCAACGAACTGGCACTGCCCGTTCTTCAGCCATCCCCATCGGAGCTTTTGCTTCCAAGGGCGGTAGTGCGTCGTGATGAGGCAGTGCCGAAACTTGATCGCCTCGCCATAAAGCATCTCGATTAGGCGCTCGACATGGGGTTCGTCTACGCTAGCGAGGATGTCATCCAAAACCAGAATCGTGTTCTCCGGGTCGTCCAAAGCGGCGAGAGCGAGGAAAACGCAAAGGCCTAGCGTGTCGAGATGCGACTCACTGAAGTAAGCTTGGGGCGGTGCGCCGATCTCGCCGCAAAAGCTGGCTCCGATTTCAAGGGACGCGCGCTTGTCAGGATCAAGTTCAAGGCTGATCTTATTAAGGCCTTCGCCCGGATGGACGAGTTCGTAGATTCGCCCGACTTCACTGGCAATGTTGGCGAGAACATTGTCGGAAAAGAGGCGGCGCTCCTCTTCGACGATTTCCAGTGCGCGGGTGAACTTCGGCAGGAGCGCGTCGATTTCGTTCTGAGCCTGGACGTTCTCGGTGTAGGTCTTGAGCGCCAGCCTCAACGCGCCGATGAACTGCTTTTTGTCCTGCCGGACGGTTTCCGCCTTCTTCCAATCTGCGGGCAGGTGCGCTGACGCTCTGAGCCACGTCTCCAGAGCGTCGATGTCTTCTGGCGCTGGTGTCGCAGGCATCGCGATGTCTGCTGTCCAAGTGAATCCTGCTCGGGCCCTTTCGAACGCTTCAGCGTGCTTCTTCGCGTCTTCGCGGAGGGCTTCCAGCTGCTGTTCGGCTCGCTGCACATTGGCGCCCGTCATCTTGGTTCGAGTCTGCGCGGCCTGGAGGGATGAGAAAGAAGCAAGACGCGCGGCGATGCGCTGATCCAGTCCCTGCACTTTGTCGGCACTCTCGCAGAGCGGGCAGACCGCTGGGGAAGGATGCTTGTGCAGGTAGGCGCGGGCTGATTCTAGAACACCCATTACTTCCCCGGCATCAGCCGCTATTGTCTGGACACACTCCTGGGCTTTCACTTGCGCTGCCGCTGCCGCAGTTTGGGCTGTTATCACAGCCTGGTTTGCCACTTTCAGTCTCGCCGGGTAATCCCCGAGACGTGCGTAGGCAGCTTTGAGCGCCGACAACGCGGTAACCTCGGCATCCGAAGAGTTCGGGTCGCCCACGGATTCAGTAAGGGCCCATACTAGTGAACTCTGGCCCGGCTTTCCGGCTGATTCCCAAAACTGATCGATGGAGTCCTGATTTTCCCCCACTCGGGCCACGGCGACATCACGATTTCCGGCTAGATCGCGGATCAATTCGCGGAGCGCCGCTTCCGAAGCTTCCACTCCGCTCACGTCGATGAACCGGCTGATAGCCGCATAACGATCACCTGGCTTTGCTTCGACCAATGCGAGAATCTGGCTGCGGCGCAGGACTTCAACCCGTGGTCGAGCCGCTGCGGGACTGGCGACGACATCGCTCTTCACGATAGTCGCACGGCATGAGGAACCGTCCGAGACTTCCAGAGTCACCGCGACATCCGCCGGCTTCTTTCCGACCGAGTGCCAGTATTTGTTGGTCTTGCCGAGGCCACGGTTCTCCAGCGACCCCACTTTGCCTTTGCCGAGAAATTCGAACGCGTCGCAGATCGTGGACTTCCCGGTGCCGTTCTCGCCGTAAACAATCGTCAACTTCTTGCCCTTCTCAAACGGCAGCGCGAACGGGGCAACTGAGCCGCGCAGATGCTCGATGGACAGTTTTTTCAATCCGGTGGCGCTCATGGCCTAGCCTCCTTCTTTTCGGCCAGTTCAATTGGAAGGCGCCAGTCCTCTGCCCGCAGTTTTCCATCGGCAAGTTTCGGCTGAATCTTCTTGGCCGCCTCAGCGGTTACCAATCCTTCCCGGACCAACCGTTCAGTGATTTTTGCAGCGAGCGCTTGTGATGGTGTGTCCATAGACGTCTAGGTGAGGTTCCAGCGGATAGTGAAAAGCGCCCGCGAGTTGGACTTCTGAGTCAGTTTTCCTTCGATGGTGGCAATTAGGTTTTCCCGTTGCTGGTCCACCTTGTCTTGCGCATCGAAGAGCGAGCGGCGCTTGTCATTGCGTTGGGATTCGAGGGCCTTGATCTGCTTCTGGCCGGCAAGCTTTTCTTCCAGCGTCAGGGCGGCGGTGGCGGCGCGGCGGGCTTCTCTGATCTGGCGGTCCATTTCCTTGATCTCGCGTTCGAGGCCGAGCTTGAGGTCGTCGGCCCAGCCGTCGAGCTTCTCGGCCTCGGCCTCGAAGAAGCCAGCGTTACGTTCCGAGATCGTGCGCCGGATGGTGGTCTGCCGGTGCTCGATGGTTTCGCCGACTACGCCTGGCGCGATGCTCAGACAGGGTCCGGCAATCTTTCCCGGCAGGGTGAACAGCCTGGAAGCGCATGCTTCGTCGAGCCGCGCGCCGTCGTCCGTGACGGCCCCAAAGATCAAATGGTCCTCTGCTTGGTCGAGTGATTCCACGGTGTAGCTCGCCAGCGTCAGCCAGCCGGATTTGCCGAGCAGCGGTTCCAAAATGCTGATGATGCCGTCGTGGTCGCCGTAATCGAAGCGGACTTCCTGCACGGGCAGCTCACGCCTTTTGGCCTGGGCGACGATGGCTTCGGCGAGCGGATGGTGAAGCCGGTAGAGGTGCCCTTCACCGGAACGGCGCGGGAGTTCGTAAATGCCCAGCGGGATGGCACCGGGAAAGGCTGAAGATTTGAGGCGGAAAGACGAGTCGTTGAGGAAATCGGCATGGCCATTGAGTTCGTGGGCGGTGAGGCGCATGAGCTGGCGCTCGATGCGGCTCAGAGATGCGATGGAAGCGTCGGCGCGCACCTTGAGCTTTTCCCGCACCTCATCGTCGAAGTTTTCCAGCAGCTTGCGGCGCGTCTGGGTCAGGGCCTCGTTGATCTCCAGGCTGAGTTCGAGCTGGAGCTGGTCGAAGGCGACCTTGATTTCCTCGTGCTTGCGGCAGCGCTGGTAGATGGCGGCGATGCGTTTCTCGAAGTCCACGCCGCTTTCAATCGCGCCGAGCACCTCGTCACTCGCGCCGAAGACGCCCTCGAAGAGCTTGAACTTCTCCGAGAGGAGTTCGTAAACCCTTTGGTCGGCGGCGTTCTTGCGGTTGAGGAAATTGACCACCACCACGTCGTGCTTCTGCCCATAACGGTGGCAGCGGCCGATGCGCTGCTCGATGCGCTGAGGATTCCAAGGCAGGTCGTAGTTCACCACGAGAGAGCAGAACTGGAGGTTAATACCCTCCGCTCCCGCCTCTGTGGCGATCATGATGCGGCCCTCCACTCGGAAGTAATCCACCAGCGCAGACCGCATGTCGGCGGATTTGGAGCCGGTGACGCGGTCGGTGCCGGCGTGCCTGTCCAACCAGGCGGCGTAGATGAGCTTGGATCGATCGTCTGTGTTGGATCCGTTGAACAGCACGATGCCTTCCTTGAACTCGCTATCGGCGAGCACGCGCAACAGGTAGTTCTGCGTTTTGCGCGATTCGGTGAAGATGATGGCCTTCTCAGCCGCACCTAGCTCGCGCGCCTTGGCGAAGGCAACGCCAAGCGCCTTGGTCAACGCCTTGCCTTTTGCGTTGTGGCTGATGGAAACGGCGAGGCCAGCAAAGGCGTCGAGGTCCGCGACTTCTGCTTCAATGGCGGCACGGTCGGCATCGGACAGAGGTTCTGCTGCACCATCGTCACCCCATTCTTCGGCAGTTTCGTCGAGCGCCTCGTAATCCTTGTCGAGTTCGTCTTCCAGCGGTTCGGTTGGTTCCCTTTTTTGAAGCTTTGCCTTTAGACGGCTGGAAATGGATTCCAGCGCCCCGGCAATGGCGAAAGTGGAAGACGCCAGCAACTTCCGCAGCACGAGCGTCATCAATGACCGTTGGCTCGTTGGCAAGGCGCGCAGATTGTCGCGACGCAGATAATCCGAAACCAGACTGTAGAGCCGATCTTCGCTTTCCTCCGGGGTAAACTCCTCCACCAATGGCAAGCGCTTCGTGAATGGAATGTAGGAGGTGACCTGACGGCGAAGCGTTCTGTGGCAGATCGGCTTAAGCCGCGCCTTGAGCGGCTGGAGGACTTGTTCCTGGCTCAGATTGGCAAACTGATCGCGAAAGCTCTTCAGATCCCCAAAGGTGTGCTCGTCGATGAAGCTGACGAGGCCAAAGAGTTCCAGGAGAGAATTCTGCAGCGGCGTGGCTGTCAGCAGGAGCTTGTGCTTGTTCGCAAGAGCCAGCTTTAACGTGTTGGCGATGACGTTCGATGGCTTGTAAACATTCCGCAGTCGGTGAGCCTCATCCATCACGACAAGATCCCAAGGCGTGTTGGATACATCGGCCGCCTTGTTCCGGGCAAATTGGTAGGAGCAAATGACGATGGCATCCATTTCGAAGGGCCGGAATTGCCCCTGACGAACCGCCGCGTTGTAGGACTTGGTTTCGAGAATCTCGCAGGGGAGGAAGAATTTCTCGTTAAGCTCCTGATACCACTGCTTCCGGAGATTCGATGGAACAATGACCAGGATCCGACGCTTGCGCTCCGCCCACCGTTGGGAAAGTACCAAACCTGCTTCGATGGTTTTTCCAAGGCCAACCTCATCTGCAAGGATAGCGCCCTTGGATAGTGGGGAGTTAAATGCAAACAACGCTGCGTCGACCTGATGAGGGTTCAGATCTACCTGCGCCCCGGCGACAGCGCCTGCAAGCTTGTCAACGCTGTCCGATGGGCAGCGTCGCGTCAGCTCGTAAGCGAGATACTTGGCGTGGTAGTCGGTTATCATTACTGGCGCCGCCATTCTGAACCGCAGCGGTGGGTCAGCTCGTTCGAACAGCAAAGCCGGCATTTGGTCTGTGGTTATTGGCTGCGGCGTATCGATGGCAGGTTAGATCCTTGACGAATCTCCCGCACGACAAATCGATGGTGGCGAGGGGGATGGCAGGACGCCCCAGAGGCGACAGGAAGGACTCCGAGGGATGGTCGCAGCGGACTGGCGATGCCGCTCCCCTTTGTCCCCGGACGCTACCCGGGGCGAATGACGTTTCGTACGGGGCGAACCTCCTGGACACCCCAGGAATCGGGTGGCCAGCGACCACTCGTTCGGATTGCACGCGGGGCATTGGAGTCCAGCGGTTTATATCGCAGCGGCCCAAGTCCGCAATCCTCCGTGCGAATGATCCGCGATATTCCGTGACGCTAGGCAGTCCACCGTGTTGCTCCGACGGAAGGCGCTCCGGATCGATCATGGGATGGGACGGGAAACCAACGGCCCTCGGGCACTTCAAGGGCGCCCAGGCCAATCCTCGCGTATCCGGGTCCCAGCAGCACCGGGAAGTTCCAGATCGGTGTAGAAACCGCGCCGCCAGGAGGAGAACAGAATCGCACCGGCACCAGGCCATGTCGTACCTTACCCGGCGAAATCGGATTCCGGGAGCGCTGCCAGTTCGCCGAGGCTACGCGGACGATAATCGGAGGTCGGCCAGGACGCGATCCAGTCGGCGGTGGTCCTGCAGCGTCTGGGCCTTGATGAGGTGGATGGCCGTAATGACCGCCGCGGTCTTGTGGGCGTTTGCGCGTCCAATCATGGCCATGGAAGCCAAGGCCCCAAGTCCTAGGATCGTCCAACCCACGGGACCCGTGAGGATGGCTAGGGTAGTGGATGCGGTGGTATACACCGTCATGGGAAACGTGAGACCCAGCAGCTTTCCGGCGGCACAAATGAAACTACTCAGCATGCGGTAGAGCTTGAACCCTAATGCCACCCTTGCCGCCGTGAGACCGGCGAGCGCTGTGGCGCCCCCTGCGGAAGCGAGGCCGGCAGCGCCGAGAGGTCCCGAGATTCCAGAGTGCTGGGCAGTTTCGAACAACACCCGCAATCGTTGCTCCTCAGACAGCTTATCCCAAATGGACACGAAGATGTGATCGAGAATCTTGCGTTCGAGTACGAACGTGGGCGCCGAGGCAACGAAGACGTCGGGAATGCCGTAGCTTTTCGCCGTCCACTTGACGATCTGTGCGTGGAAATCGTAGTCGAGGTTGCCTCGAACGAACGGCCATTCGTAAATGTTCGAGGCGTTCCAAAGAATTTCCTTCTTTACGGTGTCAACGGAGAAGGGGACTTTCCCCTTGCCGAGGGACTCCATGATCGCCTGTTGATGCTTGGGGGACAGGCTTGCGAGAAACCTGCTGAAATCCCGAGACTGCCAGTACGACGTGGGCTTGATACTGTGGTAGAGCGACCCTGCAAAGAGGTCCGTGTAACGGTCCAGTGCAATCGTACCGGCAACGGCCAATCCTCCGACTGCAAAGGCCTTTCTGCGGGTGATTCCTTGCTGAGGTTTCGTCTGTGAGCCCGATGCTGTCGAGGAGTCCGTCGAGTTCATGGTGCTGTCTCAATCGCCAAACCCCACGGTTGCCGCTCAGTGACGCCAATCGGGCGTGGCGAGGATGACTGTGCAAAGACCATAAATTGCGGTCAAGAGGGTTGCCGCGAGCAGCGAGGCGCGGCATCTGCCCGCCCTGGGGGGGGCTTCGCGAAGGGCAAAGGTGAGGGACACTTCATCCGGAACGGCGGTTGACGACCTATGGGTGCAAGGACCAAAACCGGGCGGCTTCGGATTTTTGGACGATAGCCTTGTAGTGGTTGTGGACGACGCCGGAATCCTTGTGGCCCAGGAGGGTCGCCGTTCTCATGGCGTCGCCGTGGAAGGCGAGGTGGTAGGAGGCGAAGGAATGGCGGAGGGCGTTGTGGGGCCAGGACTCGATCTTCGCGGCTGCTTTCAGGGCATCCATTCGTTTGCGCAGCGTATCCCCGGCGACGATCGGACCGGGTTCGAGCTTGGCTTGGTCGAGACGGGCAACCAGGGGGACGGCCACGGCGTTCCGGAGGCGTGGGAGCCGATTCGCCAAAAGGCCGTACAACTCGGCTCAGAGCTGTTCGATTTGCTCGATGATCGCCTTGGCGTGAAAGAAGGCTTCGGATGTGAGGATCATGGGGCGTTATCGGATCTGTTACATGTGAGCCTTGCTCCGTCATGGTGAGACGGTAAAACCCATTGGCAAAGCAAAAGACTTTTGGAGTTGGCTTGGTCGATGGCATCGTCCCTGCTAAGCTCTTCGACTTGGCGAGGTGGTGCTTCCAAATCCCTTGGGGATTCGCCGCCGGACCCTAATCCCGTGAATAAGATGAACGAGCAAAAAGCTCGAGCCCGCGATCGCCGCGGAAATGGCTAGGTCCAAGACATTGCCTTTCCGGGAGCTGTATTTCTCCATACAGCTTGTCCGAGCTGCTAGATGTGCCTCCTCCCTTCTTAGCAAGCTGAAGAACCTAAGCAGGCGATCCGGATGGACCAAGAAATTGCGCACAAGAAAGAAAAGAGTCTCGACCTCGTCGCCGTCCTTGGAATTAAGCCGATCAGCACCCAGCTCATCGCGAAGGTTGAAAAACTCCAATTGGTATTGGGCACAGAGGCTTAAGTCCGGGTCGCTTGAGCGCGAAAGGACAATGCTCGCGAAATCTTTCATCTCCCCTCGGCTAGTGCCGTCGCGATCCAAGCTTAGTTGTTCCAATTTCCAGAATAGCATCGCATTCTTACTGCGTGCAGTCATCACCAGCGATGTTAAAGAGGCGAAGTACGTCGTGATGGCGAGGGAAACGGCGAAGAGTAATACCCTCATTGCATTAGTGGTAGGCTTTATGTACTTCGGCTAGCGACTGGCAAGGAGCCTTCCCGCTCCGCAGCGCTCAATAAACGCAAGCGCGAACCTCCGGATCTGAATGCAATGTGGCCCGTCAAAGAAAAAAGCTTCGGCGAAAACGGCAGCAAACGCTGGCACACTAACGAGTGTCAGCAACCAGACCAAGACAACCTGCAACAAACTGACCTGCCAAGCCGAAGCGGCGGAAAGGTAGTAAGGCACGGATGTGCAGCGAGAAATGATCTGGAATCCTAGGAAAGCCAATAACAAGACAGCCAAAAGCCGTTTTACGGTGCAATGAGAAAAATGGCCTGCCAACCCACCCCGGACTGATTCCATAGCCTCATTTGCATAGGTGACTTTGCCCGTGGACGGAATGATGAAAATTAAAAGTGGGATCATGAGACTGATCAATTCAACGAATATCGTGTTGGCGCTTAGAGATATCGTTGCAGAGTAAAGATGAAACATAAATGAAACCTGGGCATACGATTGGGCTTGGGCGAGCGTTATGAAGAACAGGCAAACCATCATCCGATGGGGACGATAGTCATGAAAGAACATGAACCTTCGCCAAGTCGGCTGTTGCAGACATGCCACTGCTGTGACGAATCCGCCAAAACTCGCGATAGCCCGGCGTGCACCATTATCAGTACTCGATCCGGCTGCGATTTCAGCCTGCCAAGCCTGTTCAAGATGATTGACGATGTTCCTCGTCTCTCCGAAGCGATCTATTCCATCCGTTTTTGCCGCAGCGCACACCAACGCGGCGAACTCCTCGAAATGATGCCGGATCGCCGGGGGGATCGTTGTTTCCTCTTCGAAGGCGATTGCGCCCTTCTCGAACAATCTACGTTTCCATTGTTCGAATGCGTTTTGATCAATCTCCTCGCGCTGACAAAGATCGCGAGCTGGTGTGTGCTCAATAAGGTGCTCTCGGAGCAGTCCGATTTTGTCGTCCGGGTCAAAATTCCTCATTGCCTGGCCCATGGCATTATCGGATTTGAGGACACTATTCCTCAGGTTGCTTCGCCGCTCAGAATCGCCGCCGCAATTGCCGCAATCCGTATGGTATCGGTTTCCCTTCGCAGGTGCGACCAACCCACGTCCGCCGTGATGCTGTAGACCTTGACTCGTCTTGACTGTCTGTCGACCCATTTTGCCGCAAGGTGCCCGGACATTTCCAGGTCGTCGAGTAGCCGATATATTGCCGCTGCAGGCTGACCTTGAAGGCCGATGTTCGCTGTGGTTAGCCTGGTGCATAGCTCGAAGCCGTCCATGGGTCGTTCGGAGAGAACTTTCAGCACGAGGGTTTCTAGTTCCTTTGCCGAGAGGACACGCGGCTTGGCTTCCGCCGGTTCGTTGACTGCCGCCTTCCTCCGGGACTCGATGGCGATTCGAACACGTTGCCGGACTGTCGCCGGGACCGCCATGGGCGGTGCGACGACCGCGGCAACCAAGGGAATCAACTTCGCCGCCAGGTCATGCTCCCTCGCCAATTCTGCATACTCCTGCGCACGCAGAGGATTGGCACGGAGGAGCGACTCAAACTCTGCCTGCTCCTCCGGGGCGCACTTTCCGGCCACGGCTTTCATGGCCAGATGCAGGAATCGTGAATCGTCGGTCGGATTCATGGCAGGCACATCAGAAGCATGTTCAATGCGCGTTTGACCATGCCAAGCCCCTGCCGGATCTCCTCCACCAGTCCGGTTCGGCTTTGGAGCACGTCGAGGAGGGTCTTCTTCGCCCTGGAAATCTCGCCCCCGATAGAATTGATGTCGTAGCCGTATTTGGCGGCCAGTTCCTGGTAGGACAAGTCGCAATAGTAGAAGTCTACCAATATCCCGCGACGCCTTTCGGGCAAACTGCTCAGCAATTCGCCCAGAAATCGCCCGTCATCGCGGGTCAGAACCTCCGTTGCAGGATCGGGTGCATCGCCTGCGACCTGGATGGGCGAGCCATCCTGATCGTCGTCCATGCTGGAGACCTTGCCGATATCCCGCTTCTCCGCGGTGCGGTGTCGGAGGTAATCGATGGACTTCCGCTTGGCAATGCAGGCGAGGCGACGGCGGACCACACCCAGTTCAAAGCTCGTCCAGGTGCCGGTGAACAGATCCTCCAGAGCGGCTACCGCAACATCTTCGGCCTCGGAGAAGAGCGCCCCGTGGAGACTCGACTTGGCCACCTCGAAGGCGGTGGCGTACAGGGCCTCCCCATGTTGGTCCCAGAAGTCCGACAGCGCGTTCGGCTCGGCGATGGAGGCTGACGGATGCACTGGGTGAAAGGCTTCCGCGTAGGATGCAGGTTGAGCCGAGCAACTCAAGACGTGGGAAGGCACTCTCGGGCGGCTGCACGCCTATGGCTTCACGGCCACGACTTTGCCGTCCTTGCCCAGATAAATGGGAGTCCCGTGCATGCGGGCCACTTTGCGGGCGGCTTTTGCAGATCGGCGCAGAGCGCGGCCCACGGAAGCCACGAATTCCTTCAGGTCCCGGGTTGTGTGGTTGGATTGCATGGTCCTGATTCGCGGGTCCTCATTGCTGGCCCTGCGGGTCGGCATCGCAAATCCCGGCCGCATCCACCTCGGTCGCGAGTTTGTCGAGTGCCTGGCGCCGGGTCTGATCCCGATTTCGTTCGTAGTCGAGCAAATCCTTGAATCGCACACGCCGGTGGGTTCCGACCTTGTGGAACGGAAGTTCGCCGGCTTCGAGGAGGTTCACCAGGTGCTGTCGCGAGACCCCAAGGTAGTTGGAAGCGGCCTGGGTGGTGAACGCCTCATCCTCCGGGACGAGCACGATGGCCTTCCGTTCGGACATCAGACGGATGATGCGGGAGAAGTGGGTGAAGAGCGGCTCCGGAATATGGGTCCGGCGTCCCTCACGATCGATGAGTGCGACGTGATCCGGTTTGGCGAAGGCCTTGGCCAATTCGGCAAGTTCGTCCTCGCGAAGGAGCGACGGGTCGAGACGATTGGAGCTGGTGCCGAGCACGACGGAAACAGGGTGCGCCAGTCGGGAGATAGCCGCAAGACGCCAATCGCTACAACCACCACAGACGCTGCGAATGCAAACGTCCCACCTCTGTATCAGGATGCCGTGAAGCCGATCCAGCCGACAGGATAGCCCTTATCGTTAGAATTAGAAGAATGCGCCGTTCTATACTCCGTTCTATACTACCCCTCCGAAACTGAGGCTGTTTGGGTCAAGGTGGGTCTGGAGGAGACAGAGCTAGATCCAATCGCAAACCTTTGGTAGAAAGCCATTTGTCTCGTCGAATCCAAGTGAGTCCAAAAGGGGGAAAACCGTCGGAAGGCAATTTCGAGTCAGGTGCCTTAAACCACTCAGCCACCCTTCCCGCCGTTGAGTGCCAGGTGCTTGAACCCGGCGTTGGTGATTCCGATCTGCCGGTTTTGGGCCGGCTCATGGAACGCCTTCGGTGCTCCTTGCCTCCAAGGGGCTGAAGGCGCGGTACGTTCGATTGCTTTGCCACGCACCAACGGACGTCTTCATCGCCCGGATTGGCGTGGGCGGCAAGCTCATTTGCCGAAGCCCAAGCCGGAAGGTCCACGAGAAGATCCCACGGGGCGCGCCGCGCTCACGGCTTGCGCAGCAGGATCTCGACCCCGCCCTCGGAAAAGAGCTTCTTCTGGTACTCGGGCAGCTTGGCCTGGGTGGCTTCCAGTTCGAGACGTGCCTTGAGGTTGGTCGAAACGTTGTCGAACGGGATCTGCTCGCCGGGCAGCCGGTCCAGCAGTTTCACGACGTGATACCCGAACGGGGTGGCGATCACGTCGCTGACCGTGTTGGTGGCCAGGCCGGTGATGGCGACCTCGAACTCGGGGACCATCCGACCGACGGGAAAGATGTATTCCCCGCCCCGTTCGCGCCCGGCGGGATCATCCGAAAAATCGCGCGCGAGCTGGGCGATGTCCTCGCCCTTGCGGGCCCGTTCGGCGAGGCGTCCGGCGAGGGCCTTCTTCTCGAGCTTGTCGGCCTCGGTCAGGTCGATGCCCGTGCTGCCGCGGAGGCTGAGGACCACCTGGAGCAGGCGCACGCGCTCGGGTTGGCGGAAGTTCTGGAGATTCTGGTCGTAGAAGGCCCGGACCTTTTCCGGGGTTATCCCGAGGGTGGGTCGGAGTTCGCGGTCAAGGACCTCCTCGCAGATCGCGCGCTCGAGCAGCTGCTTTTCGAACACCTCGGGGGACAGGCCGGCGGCCCGGACCTGGGCCTCAAACCGGGCCTGGGTGCGGGCCTTGGTTTTTTCGTCGTTGATGAGGCGCGTGGCCTTTTCCGTGGCCTTTTTTCGATCCTCCTCGCTGGCGCGGCTCAGGAGGAGCTGGGTCAGGGCGAGTTTCTCCACCAGTTGTTGTTCGATGACCGGGCGCTGCGCGTCCTGCAACTGGCGGCCCTGCGAGGCGAGCGTGCCCCGCAGGTTGACGAAGGCCTCGTCGAGGTCCGTCTGGGTCACCACGAACCCCTTGCCGCGGGCAAGGACCTCCCCGGAGGCCGCCGACAGCACCGCCGGGGAGGCGAGGACGAGCGCGAGGGCCAGAAGGCCCGGGGAAAGCCGGGATGAGATGGGTTTCATGGTTTCAAATATGGGAGACTTCCGGTCGAGCGCACATGGCGAACGTGCTTCGCGGCCCGGGGGCGGCCATCCGAGGCGTCCGGTCACAAGCGCACCACGCGCACGTTGGTAATATCCGGGTCGCGACGAAGTTCGTCGAGCGCCTCGTCCGGCGGGATGCTGTCGAGGCAAAGGGTGGTCAGGGCCTGGCCGCCGGCGTGATCCCGGTACAGGCTCATGGTGGCGATGTTGACCTTGTGCCGTCCCAGGAGCGTGCCGAGGTGCCCGACGATGCCGGGCCGGTCCTTGTTGCGCAGCAGCAGGAGGATGCCGCTGATCGGGATCTCGGTGGGGGTGCTGTAGAGCCGCACGATCCGCGGATTGTCCGGGGAACCGAAGAAGGTGCCGCCGGCGGAGACCTTTTCGCCGTTGGAAAACACGGCGACATGCAGCCATTCGTTGAACGTGACCGGCTCGTCCGAGCGCTTCTCCTCGACCACCAGGCCGCGATTGGCCGCGATGGAGCGGACGTTGACGGCGTTGAGGTCGGGTCCGGCGCTGGGCTCGAGGAGCCCCCGCAGGATGGCGCGGGTGACGGGATCGGTGGCGGGCAGTTCGCGGGCCTTGCCCCCGTAGGTGATGTAGACGCGATCGAGTTGCTTCGGCGCGAGCTGCCCGAGCAGCCGGCCCATTTTCTCGCCGAGGAGCAGGTAGGGACGGAGGTGGGCGTAGGTTTTGGCGTCGAGGGCCGGCAGGTTGACGGCGTTGCGCACCTCGCCTTGCAGCAGGTAGGCCGTGATGGCCTCGGCCACCTCGATGCCGACGTTTTCCTGGGCCTCGTCCGTGCTGGCCCCCAGGTGCGGGGTGAGAATGACCTGCGGCAGCGCGCGAAACGGATGATCGGCGGGGAGCGGTTCGGTCTCGAACACGTCGAGGGCCGCGCCGGCAACCTTGCCGCTCTGGAGTCCGGCGAGCAGGTCCGCCTCGTGGATGATGCCGCCGCGGGCGCAGTTCAACAGCTTGACCCCGGGCTTCATCTTCGCGATGGCGGCGGCGTTCACCATGCCCCGGGTCTCGTCCGTCATCGGCATGTGCACCGTGATGAAATCCGCGTTCGTGAACACGCCGTCGAGATCGGCCAGCGCGACGTCGAGGGCCTGGGCCCGGGCGTGGGAGAGATAGGGATCGTAGGCGAGCACCTTCATGCCGAAGGCGCGGGCGCGGCGGGCGACCTCGCTGCCGATGCGGCCCATGCCCAGGACCCCGAGCGTCTTCCCGTACAGCTCGGTGCCCGAGAAGGACTTGCGATTCCATTCGCCCGCCTTCATCGAGCCGTGCGCCTGCGGAATCTTGCGGGCCATGGCCAACAGCATCGAGAACGTGAGCTCGGCGGTCGAAATGGTGTTGCCCGCCGGCGTGTTCATCACCACCACGCCCCGCGCGGTCGCCGTCTCGACGTCCACGTTGTCCACGCCTACGCCTGCCCGCCCCACCACCTTGAGACCCGGGGCGGCCTCCATGACGGCGCGGGTGATCTTGGTCTCGGACCGGACCACGAGCGCGACGGCGTCCCGGACCCGCGGCAACAGCTCCGCCTCCGGCAGCTTTTTGCCAATCACGTCGACCACGAACTCGGGTCGTTGTTGCAGGAGGGCGATTCCCTTGGGCGACACCGGGTCGCACACCACGATCTTCATAGCGGCATCCACTTCAAAGAGGGCGACTGTAGGAGCCGTACGGGTGTCGGTCAAACCCGCGTCGGGGTTCATCGACGGCATTCGGACCCTTGACCGTCCCCCGCCCCACCCTAGAGTCGGGCCGCTTTTGAGACCGATGCGCGCCATTCTTGCCCTCGAAGACGGGACGGTATTCCACGGCCAGGCCTTCGGCGCCCGCGCTTCCGCGAGCGGCGAGGTCTGCTTCAACACCTCGATGACCGGCTACCAGGAAATCCTCACCGACCCGTCCTACAAGGGGCAGATCGTGACGATGACCTACCCGCACATCGGGAATTACGGGGTCAACCGCGTCGACGTGGAGTCGTGGAAGCCCCATGTCGCCGGGTTCGTGGTGCGCGAGTTGTCGCCCGTCGTGAGCAACTGGCGCGCCGATCTGGGCCTCGCGGAGTATCTGGTGGAGAACGGCATTCCGGGCATCCAGGGCATCGACACCCGGGCGCTGACGAAGCGGCTGCGCGTGACGGGGGCGATGAAGGGATTTCTGAGCACCGAACCCGGCCTCGACGACGACGACGCCGTGGCGCGCGCGCGCGCGTGGACGGGGTTGATCGGCGTCGATTACGTGCGCGAAGTCACGCATCCCAAGGCATTCGCCTGGGACGAGACCGACGAGCAAAGCCCGGCCTTCCAGCTGGTCCAGCACCACGCCTCGAACGCCGAGGCCCGGGCGCGGCGGGAAGCGCTGCCCCCGGCGGACATCCCCATCGTGGCCTACGACTTCGGCATCAAGTACAACATCCTCCGGCGTCTGCGGCAGTGCGGTTTCCGGGTGCAGGTGGTCCCGGCCACCACGACCGCGGCCGAGGCCCTGAAGTACAAGCCCGCCGGCGTCTTCCTCAGCAACGGACCGGGCGATCCCTCCGCCCTCGGCTATGCCGTCCAGGCCGTGTCGGACCTCGTCCGTTCGGGCCTGCCGGTGTTCGGCATCTGCCTGGGGCACCAGATTCTCGGCCAGGCCTTCGGCGGAAAGACGTTCAAGCTCAAGTTCGGTCATCGCGGCGCCAACCAGCCCGTCAAGGATCTGGCCAGCGGGCGCGTCGAAATCACCTCCCAGAACCACGGTTTTTCCGTCGATCCGAAGTCGCTTCCCTCGGAGGTCGTCGTCGACCGCGTCAATTTGAACGACGGCACGGTGGAGGGCATGCGGCACCGCTCGAAGCCGGTGTTCTGCGTCCAGTACCATCCCGAAGCGTCGCCCGGCCCCCATGATTCGTCG
>CAZSOV010000090.1:0-1444 GCA_964608505.1 uncultured Verrucomicrobiota bacterium | reverse complement strand
CGCACGATGATCGCCAAGGCTTGAGGGCCCGCGACCTCCGCTCTCGCCAAGCCACCGGGATGGAGTTCAGCCTCCCGGCATGACCTCCCCGACCCCGTCCCGACTGCCGCGTTCCCTCCGCGTCCCCGGACTTGCCGCCGCCCTGGTGCTGGTCGTGCTCTCCCGGGCCGTGCCTGCCGAGGAGGGTTTCGTTCCCGTGTTCGACGGGCACTCCCTCCGCGGCTGGCATGTCAGCGCGGGGACCGGACACAGCCGCGCGAGCCAGAACCGGTCGGGTGGCAAGTGGGTGGTGGAGGAGGGGGCCATCGTCGGCACGCAGGACATCCCGGGGAACGGAGGGATCATCCTGACCGACGAGGCGTTCGGGGATTTCGAGGTCGCGCTGGAAATGAACAACGACTACGGCCCGGACAGCGGCCTGTTCCTGCGGAGCACGGAGGACGGGACGGCATTCCAGGCGATGATCGACTATCACGCGGGCGGCAACCTGATGGGCCTCTACGGCGAGGGCCGGCTCGGGGCACGGCCCAGCGTCCGGAACTTCTCCTTCCTCGAAAAGGTCACCGACATCCGGGAAGTCGTCACGCCGGTGGGCCCATCGCTGCCGGTGTTGCCGGCGGCCTGGCCGAAGTTCTGGCGCGCGGGCGAATGGAACGAACTGCGGGCCCGGATCGTGAACAACCCGCCCCACATCACCACGTGGATCAACGGCGTGAAGTTCTGCGACTGGCAGGAAACCGAGAAACGACATCCCGACGCGGGACCCATCGCGTTGCAGGTCCACGGCGGCGGGGATTTCACGAAGCAGTTCGTCCGGTACCGGAACATCCGGGTGAAGAAGCTGGCGCCGGCGGTCGACAACGCGCTGACCGAGGCCGAACGGGCCGGGGGTTGGGTGCTGCTCTTCGATGGCCGGTCGCACGCCGGCTGGATGAACAGTGACCGTTCCGCCCCCCGCACGCCGGTGCAGGAGGGCGCGCTGAACCCGCATCGGGCCGGGCACTACATGCTCGTGCACACCCAGCAGTGGTCGAACTTCCGGCTGTCGCTCGACTTCAAGCTCTCGCCCGGCTGCAACAGCGGCGTCTTCTTTCGCACCGGCTCGCTCGATCCGCGCCCCGGGAAGGACGTCGGCTTCAACGGGCTCGAAATCGCGCTCGACGACACGTTCGGGGCCGGCTTCCACGACACCGGCGCGGTCTACGATCTCGCCAAACCGACCCGCAACGCCATGCGCCCCGTCGGGGAGTGGAACCGCCTCGAACTCGCCTGCGAAGGCGCCCGTGTCGAGGTCGTCCTGAACGGCGAGAAGGTCAACACCCTCGACCTCGCGAAGTTCACGGCCCCGAACCGGCGACCCGATGGTTCGGCACACAAGTTCGACGTCGCCTGGCGCGACCACCCGACCCAAGGCTACCTGGGCTTGCAGGACCACGGCGCGCCC
>CAZSOV010000089.1:0-26196 GCA_964608505.1 uncultured Verrucomicrobiota bacterium | reverse complement strand
CCCCCCCCCCCCCCCCCCCGCCCCCCCCCCCCCCCCCCCCCCCCCCCCCCCCCCGCCCACGGCCAGCGAGGGCCATGGCCCGGGGGGACGGGCATTGCCGTGGTGGCTGATCGGGGTGTCGGTGGTGGCGGCGAACCTGTCGACGGAACAGTTCGTGGGGATGGCGGGGCAGGCGGCGGGAGACGTGGGATTGGCGGTGAGCGCCTGGCAGTTGACGGGAGTGGTGGGGGTGGTGGTGGTGGCGTGGTATTTCCTGCCGCGATTTCTGCGGGCGGGGATCTACACGATGCCGGAGTACCTCGAGTACCGGTACAACGCGACGGCGCGGACGCTGATGTCGGTGTTGACGGTGATCATCTACGTGATGGTGACCACGGCAGCGGTCCTGTACTCGGGGGCGACGACGCTGGAGACGGTGTTCGGGATGAGGCTCTGGCACGCGGTGGTGCTGATTGCGATGATTTCGCTGGTGTACGTGGTCTGGGGCGGGTTGCTGGCGGCGGTGTGGGCGGATCTGTTCCAGGGGACAGCGTTGTTGATCGGGGGGTTGCTGACGGCGTATCTGGGCCTGAAGGCATGCGGCGGGCCGGTGGAGTTCATGGAACGGAACGCGGCACGGCTGCACATGATCCTGCCGCGAACGCACGGCGAGCTGCCGTGGACGGTCCTGGTGGGTGGGATGTGGATCCCGATCTTTTATTACTGCGGGTTGAACCAGTTCATCATGCAGCGGACGCTGGCGGCGCGGACGTTGAAGCAGGGCCAGTTGGGCGTGATTTTCGCGGGAGCGCTGTGGTTGCTGGTCCCGCTGGGGGTGGTGTTGCCGGGGATCATGGCGCAGCAGTTGTACGGGGGGGAGATGCGGCGACCGGACGAGGCCTACCCGTTGCTGGTGAGGCATTTGATTCCGGCGGGGATGCGCGGATTCATTTTCGCGGCATTGGCCGGGGCGGTGATCAGCACGCTGGCGTCGGTGCTGAACTCGGCATCGACGATCTTCACGATGGATTTGTATCGGAGGTTTTGGCGGAAGGAGGCCACGGAGGGATCGCTGGTGAAGGTCGGGCGGCTGTCGACGGTGGCGTTCATGGGGGTCGCGTGCGTGATTTCGCTGACGCCGATCCTGAAAGGGGGGGTGTTCAAGTTCATCCAGGAGTTCCAAGGGTATATTTCGCCGGGGATTCTGGCCGCGTTCGTTTTCGGGTTTGCCGTGAAGAAGGCGCCGCCGGCGGCGGGCGTGGCGGCGCTGGTAGCCAGCGCGCCGATCTACGGGCTGCTGCAATGGCAGTGGGGCGGGGTGCCCTATCTGCACCGGATGGTGTGGACTCTGGGGGCGTTGTTGGTGCTGATGACGGCGATCACGCTGGCGCGTCCGTTGCGGGAGATGCGGGAGTTGCCGGTGCGTCAGGAGATGGATGTGCGGACGGATCCGGTGGTGTATCTGGCGGGGGCGGTGGTGATCCTCCTGGTGGTGGGGATCTTCTGGGTGTGGCGGTGAGATGGGGCGGGGTGTTCAACGTCGTCCGAGCCGGGAGAGGTAGGCGAGCAGGTCGCGGAGGTCGGGGCGCGACAGGGTATCGGCGAGGCCTGGGGGCATGAGGGAGCCCACCTGGCGGCGGGAGGCAATCCGGGACACGGGGAGGCGGAGCAGGCGGTTCGAGAGGTGATCGTGGAAGGCGATT
Source organism: uncultured Verrucomicrobiota bacterium (assembly GCA_964608505.1). GTDB lineage: Bacteria > Verrucomicrobiota > Verrucomicrobiia > Limisphaerales > CAIMTB01 > CAIMTB01. The sequence continues at coordinate 24,514 of CAZSOV010000089.1, read as the reverse complement.
TCGGACGTGGTTTCGGAACGCAGGTAGCCTTGGTGGAGATCGCCGGCACGGGTTTCGAATTCGTGCGCCATGAAGCCTTCCTTGACCTCCTTCTGCGGATCGAGCAGGGCGCCCAGGATGAATTCGAGCGTCTGGGCCGTGCCGAGCGCGCCGAGGTCGGGCCCGATTTTGCCGGGGGTACCGTCGGTGGCGTGGCAATGGATGCAGGCGAGGGTGGGGCGTTCGAACACGGCCTGGCCTCTCACGGGGTTGCCGAGGGTGCGGACGGAGTCGAGGAAGGCGGGAATCTCCGCGGCTTGCAGGGGGGTTGGGGTTTCGCCGGCGGCGGTCTCGATCAATCGGGCGAGGTCCGGGGCCCGGCGACCGGAGGCGGCGAGCGCGGCGAGGATGGCGCGGGCGATCCGGGCAGGGGGCGGGGTGGCGTTCAGCGCCGCGTGGAGCGCCTCCGGGCCGGTCCTGGATTGGAGGAAGGCCTGCAGGACCACGGGCACGTCGTTGGTGGTGGCGAACTCGGCGAAGGCCGCGGCGGCGACGGGCGCGGCGGCGACCGGGTCGGACTGGGCGAGGGTGACGAGGGACGCGATGCGGAGTTCGAGCGGGCGGGTTTCTTGGGCGAGGTCGCGGAGCAAGGCCCGGTCGGCCTGTTTTCCGAAGCTGCCCAGGGCGGCGATGGCGGCGCGCCGGGTTTCGGGGCTGGCCTGGGCGTCGCCGGCCAATCGGGCGATGGGGTCCCGCAGGGGGTCGACCTGCCAGGCGCCGGCGAGGCGGAGGGCGACATGGCGGAGGGGGGGATGGGGATGGTCGAGGAGGGGTTGCAGGGCAGCGGCGAGGTTGCCGGCGGGCAGGAGGCGTTCGAGGCGGGCGCGATCCAGGAGTTGCCCCAGGACCTCGGACTGGAGGTCGGCGAGGTGCCGGGTGCCGAGCATGAAATGGCGGGGGGCGAGCAGGGTGGGGAGTTGGGAGGGACCGCCGGCCCGGGCGACGACGTAAGCGAGGCGCTCGAGGGTGTCTCGGTCGAGGGCGACCTCGGCGATGCGGCGAAGGCGGGAGTTGGCGTCGTCGACGGTATCGCCGGAGCCGTCGGCGCGGGCGAAGGCATCGCGTTGTCGGGCGTTGCCTCCGAAGGTCAGCGCGCCGCGGGCGTGGGGTTCGCGCCAGCGGGGTTTGAGGGCGTGGACGGTCTGGGTGAAGGCGTAGTCGAGATGGGAATCCGACGGCAGGTCCGTGGCCCGGGCGGCGATTTCGACGGCGCGGTAGTCGGGGACGTAGGAGCAGGCGACGATGGCTTCGAGCCGGACGCGGGGATGGGGATCGGTGACGAGCGGTGCGAGCCAGTCGAGCGGACTTGGGAGGCGTCGGGCCCAATGGCCGAGGACGCGGGCGGCGTAGGCGCGGGCGCCGGGTTCGGGGGAGCGGGTCAGCTGGGCGAGCAGGTTGGTTTCGACGGTTTCATGGGCCGCGAAGAGGCCAAGGGCTTCAAATCGGGCATGGATGGCGTCGGGGGGCAGCGCGTCGACCCAGGCGCGGAGGGCGGGGAGAACCTCGGCGGTCGGGCGGTCGGCGAGGGTGCGTTTGGCGAGTTGCCGGTACCAACGTTCGGGGGACTTGAGTTCGTCGAGGAGGGCCGGGGTGGGGAGGGGCGAGAGTTTGCGGCGGGGGACGAGGGGCCGGTCGAGGGCGGTCACGCGCCAGATGCGTCCGGAGGACTTGTCGCGACCGGGATGGCGGAGGCTGGTCTGGTAATGGCCGATGAGGGTATTGCACCAATCGGCGAGGTAGAGGGCGCCATCGGGGCCGAAGCGGGCATCGACGATCCGGAAGGCGAGATTGGTGGATTCGAGGAGGGGGGGGAGTCGTTCGACCTTGAAGGTGGAGCCGGCGTCGGTGACGCGGAATCGCTCGACGGAATTCTGGAGGTAGCCCCCGCTGAGGATCTCGCCCTGGAACTCGGCGGGCCAATGCGCGTTTTCGACGACGTCGGCTCCTCCGAACTTGCGTCCCTGCTGCCACAGGGCGGGGTGGGGGAGGAAGTGATCGGTGTCGACGAGGGCGGGGGTGAGGTGGAAGACGCCGTGGCCATTGCCGGCGAACACGAAGGGCTGACCCCAGCGGTCGAAGGTGGTTCCGAACGGGTTGTGGGCGCCCATGGCGCCGGACCAGATGGCGTTGAGTTCGAGTCGTCGGGGCCAGAGGCGGAAGAGTCCGGCCTGACGGAGTTCGGCGAGGCCCCAGGGTGTTTCGATGCGGGAGTTCGCGTGGAGACCCTGGGAGATCATGAGTTCTCCGGAGGGCCCCCAGGCGAACGAGTTGATGGTCTGATGCGCGTCGCCGGTGCCGAAGCCGCGAAGGAGGACGCGGCGCTGGTCCGCCCGCCCGTCGCCGTCCGTGTCCCGATAGTGCAGCAACTCGGTGGCGGCCCCGACATAGGCGCCGCCGTCGCCGAGTTCCAGTCCGAGGGGGATGAGGAGGTCGTCGGCGAAGATCGTGGAGCGGTCGGCGCGCCCGTCGCCGTCCCGGTCCTCGAGGATGGTGACCCGGTCATTGGGAACATCGCCGGGTTGGAGGTGGGGGTAGACGGTGCTGCCGGCGATCCAGAGGCGCCCGTCGGCGTCGAACCGGAGCTGGATGGGCTTGAGGGCCCCCTGGGCCTCGGAGGCGAAGAGCTGGACCTGGAAGCCCGGCAGAACCTTGAGGGCGGCAAGGTCGGACTCGGGGGTGGCGGGGGCGGGGAGCGGGAGGAAAAGCAGGAAGGCCCCCAGGGAGGCCTGGAACCGGACGGACCAGGGAGATGGGGTGGCGGGCGGCGTCATGGCAGGCGGGATTGGGCGGCGAGGGAGTGGATGCGGAGTTCGGCTTCGGCGATGAGCGGGGGGTATTGGTTCATCTCGTCGGGGAACCACCGGATGCGGGGATCGAGGTGGTCGTGACTCGCGAGTTGCTCGGTGCGATCCCCGTGGAGGAAGGCCCAATTCATGGGGCGATGGTAGGCAGTCCAAAGCTGGTTCTTGCGCCGCACGGACGAGCGCAGTCGGACGACGTCGTCGTGGCGCCAGAAGGCGGGTTCCGTGGCGCGCCGGGCCAGGTCGGGGAAGCCGAGTTGACGAAGCCAGGCCGCGGCGATGGCGAGGTGCCCGGCGGGGTTGGGTTCGCGTCCATCGTGGGTCCAGGGAGATGGCGGCGGATGCCGGGTGAGGTCGGAGAACAGATCGACGATGGGGAGTTGACGGGTCGCGGCGAGGTCGCGGGTGGCGGCGGCGAGGAGGGCGAGGGCGTCGTTGCCGGGGGCGAGGTCGGGGAGGGGCGATGGCTGGGGCTCGAAGGGAGGCGGGATGACCAGGATGAGACGAGGGACGGACGGAGCGAGCTCGTCGAGCAATCGGTCGTAGGCGGCGCGAAACCGGGCGGGATCGGGGTTGGGCTGGGTGGCCTCAAGGGCGCCGAATTGAAGGCAGACCACGGTGGCGTGGTGGGCGCGGAGCAGTTCGGGCAGGGTGGGGAAGTTCAGTTCGCGCGGGCGCCGATGGACGGTGTCGCCTTCCCAGGCGAGGCTGCGAAAGCGGAGTTGGTGTCCGGGGTGGGCGAGGAGGAGGAGGGATTCGAGGGCGCCGGACTGTTCGATGGCAATGGCGGATGCGCCGCCGAGAAACGCGATGACGTCGTTGGTTCGAAAGGGGGAGGCGGAGGCGCCGGCGGGCTGGACGAACAGGGGGAAAAGAAAGGCAAGGACCGTGGCGAGGTGCGGGCGCATGGGGGGACGTGGCGTGACGTGGCGTGACGTGGGTGGGCGAGGATTGGAGCGAAGCGGGGAGCGACCAAGTGCAAAGTTCCGAGGGACCAAGCTCAAAGCTCCAAGCTCAAAGCTCCAAGGGGGCGGGGGAATCGCGGGACTGGACACCGGGGAGGGGTGGGGGGAGAAAGTCGTCGGGTGAGCGAGGACCGAACCAAAAGGGGACCATGTATTTCTGGGCATTAGACCGGTTGAAGGACGAGATTCGGGAACGGGGAATGGCCGACGACGACGTGATTTCGTACGTGGTGGTGCGGATGGGGGCCGGGGCCGTGGCGGCGTGGTTGCCGTCGACGTTTCCCGAGCCCTGGAACTGGGTGCTGTATGGCTGGGAACTCATGCTGGCGCTGGTGGGGACGGCCTACCTCTACCAATCGAACCGGGGTCGGATGGGGCAGTTGTTCCTGCAACGGTACTTCTCGGTGGGCTGGGTGGTCGGAATCCGGTGGCTGGTGGCGACGGGGCTGGGTTGGGCGTTTCTGGCCGCGGGGTTGCGGGCGATGACGCCGCTCACGGAGGTGCAGCGGACGGGGGTGTGGGTGGGGTACCTGGCGGGGGCGGAGTTGGTCTTCTACGCGCGGGTGGCGAGGCATCTGCGGGACCTTTCCCGGGATGACTGAGGCGGGCCAAGGCGATAGGCTGGACGTGCCGAACGAGAACCGGACATGAAACGCAATCGACGATCTTCGACGGAGGTGGTGTTGGGACTGCTGCAGCACGGCTGCGGGGACGATCCGCGGGCGAACCTGGCGACGTGCCTGGCGGCGGCGGAGCGCGCGGCCAAGTCGGGGGCGAACATCATCTGCACCCAGGAGTTGTTCCGGTCGCAGTACTTCTGCCAGAACGAGGATCACGCGAACTTCGGATTGGCGGAGCCGATCCCGGGTCCGAGCACGGAGGCGTTCCAGAAGCTGGCCCGGAAGCACGGGGTGGTGGTGATCGCGTCCCTGTTCGAGAAGCGGGCCAGCGGGCTGTACCACAACACGGCGGCGATCATCGACGCCGACGGTTCGTTGCTCGGGATCTACCGGAAGATGCACATCCCGGACGATCCGCTGTACTACGAGAAATTCTACTTCACGCCCGGGGATCTGGGGTTCAAGGCGTGGTCCACCCGGTTCGGGCGGATCGGGGTGCTGATCTGCTGGGACCAATGGTATCCGGAGGGCGCCCGACTGACGGCGATGCAGGGGGCGGAGATTCTGTTCTACCCGACGGCCATCGGCTGGCATCCCAAGGAGAAGGCCGAGTACGGCGAACGCCAGCATGGGGCGTGGGAGGTGGTTCAACGGGCGCACGCGGTGGCGAATGGCTGTTATGTGGCCGTCGCGAACCGGATCGGGCTGGAGCAACCCATCGGCGGCGACGGCATCGAGTTCTGGGGCCAGAGTTTCGTGGCGGGAACGAGCGGGCAACTGCTGGCCAAGGCCCCGGTGGACCGGGCCGAGAATCTGATCGTGCCGGTGGACCTCGCGAAGGTGGACGTGACCCGGACCCACTGGCCGTTCCTGCGGGACCGGCGCGTCGACGCGTACGGGGATCTGACGCGGCGGTTCTCGGACTAGGTCCCCATCGGGATGGGCGACCCCGGTTATCGCGGTCGATTGGCGCCGTCGCCGACGGGCTGCCTGCATCTGGGCCACGCGCGGACCTTCTGGGTGGCGCAGGCGCGGGCGCGGGCGGCGCACGGCACGTTGATCCTGCGCATGGAGGATCTGGACGGACCCCGTTGCCGGCCCGAGTTCCGGGCGGCGATCCTGGAGGACCTGCGCTGGTTCGGGTTTGACTGGCAGGAAGGCCCGGATGTCGGGGGACCGGTGGGGCCATACGTGCAGATGGAACGGCGGGAGCGGTACCGGGAGGTGTTCGAGCAATTGCGGTCGGGAGGGTGGCTGTTCCCCTGCCGATGCTCGCGCCGCGATATCCAGTCGGCGTTGTCCGCCCCGCACGCCGCGGACGAGGAGCCGGTTTACCCGGGGACCTGCCGGGGGCGGAGTGTCGCCGGGGGCATGGCGGAACGGGAACGGGTGGCGTGGCGGTTCCGGGTGCCGGACGGGGAACGGATCGCGTTCTCGGACGGGGCCCAAGGCGAGCGCGCGTACGTGGCCGGGCGGGATTTCGGGGATTTCGTGGTGTGGCGGGGCGACGATCTGCCGAGTTACCAGCTGGCCTGCGTGGTGGACGACGCGGCGATGGGCATCACGGAGGTGGTGCGGGGGGCGGACCTGCTGGTGTCGACAGCAAGACAGCTTCTATTGTACCGGGCACTGGGAAGGAAGCCGCCCGCGTTCCATCACTGCGCGCTGGTGACGGACGAGCACGGCGTGCGTCTCGCGAAGCGGACGGAGGCGCTGAGCTTGAGGAGACTCCGGGAATCCGGGAAGACGCCGGAGGAACTGCGCGCGGACTGGGCGCTCGAAGCGGAGCCCGGGCTCGAGGCGGGCGAACGGGGCGAACGACGGGACCCGAGAGGCACGGCATGAACGACGACGAGAAGCGGGAGGCGATGCGGCATTTGGGGCGGGTCGACCCGGTGTTGCGGGGCGTCATGCGGCGGGTGGGGGCCTGCGCGCTGGAACCGGAGCGTCGGCGGACGCCATTTCAATCGCTCGTGCAGGCCGTGGCGAACCAGCAGCTCAACGGCAAGGCGGCGGACACGATTCTCGGACGGTTCCGGGCGTTGTTTCCCGGGAAGCGGTTTCCGGCGCCGTCGGACCTGGGGAACGTCACCGACGACGCGTTGCGTGCCTGCGGATTTTCGCGGGCGAAGATCGCCGCCATCCGGGACCTGGCGGCGAAGGCGGAATCGGGATTCATCCCCGATTCGCGCCGGATCGCGCGGATGTCGGACGACGAGATCGTGGCGCGGTTGGTGGAGGTGCGGGGCGTGGGGCGGTGGACCGCGGAGATGCTCCTGATCTTCCAGCTGGGGCGTCCGGACGTGTTGCCGGGGGACGATTTCGGGGTCCGGAACGGGTTCCGGATCGCGTACGGCCTGGAGTCGATGCCGAAGCCGCGGGAGGTGCTGGAACACGGGGAGCGGTGGAAGCCGCATCGCACCGTGGCGTCCTGGTACCTGTGGCGGGTCGTGGACCTGGGGAAGTGAGCGGCGTTTTCGCACCGCGCCCGGGGGGCGGCCTACGACGCGGGTGCCTCGGGGGCGAGGTCGCCGAAGAATTTGCCCTGGCACTCGGGACAGATGCCATGGCTGAAGGAGGTTTCGGAATGGGAGCTGATGAAGTCCTCGATCTTCTCCCAGTAACCGCGGTCGTCGCGGACCTTGCGGCACCAGGCGCAGATGGGGAGGAGGTCGGAAAGGGTCTTGATCTCGAGCCGGAGTTTGGCGGTCTGCCGCATGGTGGCCTGGGCATCCGCGCAGGCCCCGAGCAGCATCGAGAGGAGGCTGAACGCGATCTCGTTCGTGGACCCCAGCCCGGGATGGAGCACGCCGCAGAACATCCCGAGGACCTCCTGCGGAACGGCGAGTTTGTGGAGGACGCCGCGGACCGAGCCGGCGTCCGGGCCGGTTTCGAAGAAGACGTGCGAGGATTCGCGCAGGGCCGCGGCGAAGCGTCCGGACCGGATCTGGTCGCGGACGACGCGGGCCAGCAGATCGGCTCCGCCGTCCTCGGGGCGGACGCGGACGAGGTCGAAGCCGCGGTCCTGGGGATTGACGAGGTAGGACCCCGTGATCTGGAAGAGATCAAGCCCGAGGATGTAACGGTGAGTGATGTCGAGAATGCCGGTGACACTTTCCTGGGCGTGGAGGTCGCGGCGGAAATAGTCGAGGGCGGCGAACAGGGAGAGGAGATCGCGGTGGTTCTGCAGGGCGCTGAGTTTGTCGAGCCCGGTGCGGAGGAGGTCGGGATAGACGGAATCGGGGGCGTCGTTCATGGGACGTGTCCGTGTCCGTGTCCCGCTCCGGTTCCGTGTCCGGGACCAGGCGCGGCGCGGAGGAAGGCGTCCTCGACGGCCTCGAGCTGGGTGTCGATGGTGGCGGCGAGGGAGTCGAGGATGCCGAGTTCGAGCTGGAGCAGGTCCCACGCGGCGGCCTGGAGGGGCGGGGTGAGGGGTTCGCCCGAGGTGCCGAGTTGCAGGGCGTTGACCAGATGATCGACGAGGTGGACGACGGCGGCCTCCTCCTTGCCGACCTGGCAGGCCGTGGGGCGGTGATGGTTTTCGACGGCCTCGACGAGGCGGGGCGGGAGTTGCCAGCGCTTCATGAGGGCGCCGCCGATGTCGGCGTGGTCATAGCCGAGGACGTCGCGTTCGGCCTGGCGCAACAGGCCGCCCTGCTCGCGATGTTGTCCGAAGATGCGCTGGCTGAGTTCGGGGACTTTCGAAAAGAGGGCGAGGCGCCCGACGTCATGGAGCAGGCCGGCGACGAAGAACTTGTCGGGGCCGCGCATGTGGCGGGTGGTGGCGAGGGAGCGGGCGCCGACGCCGCAGGCGAGGCTGTGGCGCCAGAAGTCGCGCATGTTGACGAAGTTGGTGCCGACCCCGGAGAAGCGGTCGATGATGCTGGTGGAGACGATGAGGTCCTGGACCTGCTGAATGCCGATGAGGGACAGGGCCTCGCTGACGGTGGCGAGGCGGTTCGGGAAGCCGTAGAACCCGGAATTGGCGAGGCGCAGGAGCCGGGCGGTGAGGTCGGGGTCCTTCTCGATGGCGGCGGCGACGGTGCCGAGGCTGCACTGGGGGGATTGCAGGGCGGTCTCGATGTCGCGGACGATGGGGGCGTAGGAGCCGAGGGTGACGGGAAGGGCGTCGACGAGGACGGTGATCTTGGGGGCTTCGTTCATGCGTGGGCCGGGGCCTCGTGTTTGCGGGCATGGCGGCGGAGCGCGACCTGGAAGATCTCCATGGCCGCGGGGCTTTGTTCGTCGAGTTGGACAAACCGGGCGCGGACCTCGTTCCGAAGGCGTTCGAGCATCTCGGGGTCGAGTTTGGCGAGCGGATCGGCATCAACCTCCATGCCCTCGGGGATGGCGACCTCGATCTCGGTGATGCCCCAGGATTCGAGGATGGTGAGGTGTCGTTCGGTCAGGTTGCAGCCGGACGGGATCAGGAGCATGCCGTCGGCGTTGCGGACATCGGCCTCGACCTTCATGTCGACCTGAAGGGCGCTGGCGTTGAGACGGGGCATGGATGGGTGGGCTGGGCTGGGCTGGGCACCGGCCCGGCTGGCCGGGCGGACGAACGCTAGGGTGGGGCGGCGGCCGGGGGCAAGGTCCGGGTGGTGAATGGGCCCGGGGGAAAAGCAGTGCGGGCGCGCCGGGTCCCCCGCGTGCCGGATTTCCGGCCAGGGGGAGGGCGCGCCCGCAGCGCGTCGGGAGGTCGCAATCGCGCCTCGCGACGCGGGGAATCCGGGGGCTCAGCCGAGGAAGCCGAGGTTCTGGACCGCGAAGTTGCCGAGGTTCGGGAAGACCGACGGCAGGTCGGCGGGGGCAACTCCGAACCAGCGGGCGAGGGTGGCGCCGTACTGGTCGATGGAGGTGGAGGGGATCAGGCTGCCGCGGGAGCCGCAGTCGTCGGGACCGCCGAGGGCGAGGGTGGGGAAGGTGCCGTAGACGTTGCCGCCCAGGACGGCGCCGCCCATGACGAGATGGTGGTTGCCCCAGCCGTGGTCGGTGCCGCCGCCGTTGGGTTCGAGGGTGCGCCCGAAATCCGAGAGCGTGAAGGTCGTCACGCGGTCGGGAATCTGCATTTCCTCGGTGGCGGCGTGGAAGGCGGCCATGGCCTCGGCGAGTTGGGTGAGAAGATCCCAGTGTTGCCAGGCCTGGGAGCCGTGGGTGTCGAAGCCGGCGAGGGAACAGAAGAACACCTGGCGTTTGAGGCCGGTCGTGCCGCGCAGCTTGATGATCTGCGCGACCTGGCGGAGCTGGTTGCCGAGCGAGGTGCCGGGGAACGGCGTGGCGATCTGGGCGCTGAGCCCGGTCAGCATCGCGTTCAGGTCGAGGGCGTCCTTCCGGACCTTGTTCGCGGCCTGGACCAGGGCGAGGCCGCTGTTGAATTCGAGCACTTGCTGCATGCCGAGCCGGCGGGCGTCGGCGGCCGACTGCGGCCAAAGGCCGAGGCCGGAAGGGTCGAGGTTGAAGCCTGGCAGCAGGCTGGCGGATTGCACCACGTTGCCGGTGCAGAACAGGGCCGGACCCGTGACCGAGATCGAGGACGGGAACGTGGAGGCGCCGTTGAGCGGTTGGAGGAGGTCCGCGGCCCGGGCGGCCCAGCCGCTGGACGCGGAGGCCGACGGCACGCCGCTCTGCATCTGCTGGATCTGGTCGGAGTGCGAGAAGAGGTTGGTGGGCACCGGGACCTGGTTGGCGAGGAACTGCGGGCGGGTGACCGGTTGGACCAGCAGCCCGGTGTTGGCGAGGACGGCCAGGCGGCCCTGGCCCCAGAGGGGAGCGATGGCGCCGAGCCCGTTGTTCAGGCCATAGGGCGTGCCGTCCGGGGTTTCCACGGCGTGCATCGGCCCGTTGCCGTCGGGCAGTGCCATGGTGCCGCGCGCGGCCGCGTACGCGTCGAATTCGGACTGGGTCAGGGGGACGACCGTGTTGTGGCCGTCGTTGCCCCCCGTGAGAAAGATGCAGACGAGGGCCTTGTAGTCGGGCGGGTTGTATTGCGCGAGGGCGTTGAGGCGGCCGAGGCGCGAGAGCAGGGCGGTGCCGCCGAGGCCGCCGAGCAGTTGCCGGCGGGAGATGCGATGCTGGAAGAGAGACATGGTCGGATTCCTTTCGGGTCGGTGAACGGGGTTTCGCGGGAGGTTGGGGACGCTGCAGGGCGGGGTCAGTGTTGCACGGCGTACTGTCCCGTGAGGGCGGTGAGGTAGAGGACGGTGTCCAGCCGGGTCTTGAAGTCGTACCCGGGCTGGGCGGCCGTGAGGATCGCCTGTTTGGCCTCGGCGGGAAGCCGCCCGTACAGGAACCGGACGTTGACCGCCTCGACGAGCCCCGGGAGGTTGTTGGCGTAGGCTTGGAACGGAGCCAGGTCGACCGGCATGTCGGCCCCGGGGTAGGCGAGGATGGAGTGGATGAGGTTGCCGCGGAGCACGGCCTCGGTGGGGGAGTAGATCTGGAACTCGGGGCCGAAGAGCGGGCTCTTGGGCACGCGGTAGAGGGGCGAGAACCAGCTGAACACCGAGGGCGGGGCGAGCACGGCCTGGCCCATGTAGTCGAAGAGGTAGGTGATCTGCTGCCCGGCGCCGAACCCGCCGCCGAGGGCGCGAAGGAAGCCGGCGACCTGAAGGATCGGTTCCTTGAGGCGGCCTTGCTGGACGGTGGCCGCGTCGTTGCGCGCCTCGGGATCGAGGAGGATGGCCGTGACGACGGCCTTCAGGTCGCCGCGGACGCCGGCGCCGTTGTCGACAAAGACGTCGGCGACGCGCTGGACATAGGCCCCGCTGGGGTTGCTCGTCACGAGACTGCGGATGAGGCGGAGCGCGACGAACGGGGCGATGTTCGGATGCTGCATGAGCACCGCGACCACGCTTTCGAGATCCTGCTCCACCGTCTGTCCGGCGGGGAGGGTGACCCCGAGGAAGGTCTTGGCGGACGTGGCGTGGTTGGAGGGTTTCGGGATCATCGGGCCGCCGAAGTACTCCCAGCCGCCACCACCCGGGTTGGGGGCGTAGATCCAACCCGTCAACGCGAGGGCAAGCTGGGTGACGTCCGTTTGGGAGTAGGTGGGCAGGGGTTGGCCGAGCGCGTTCGTCTTCTGGGTGCCGTCCTGGTTCAGCTGCCACAGGCCGATGGAGAACAGCTGCATCAATTCGCGGGGGTAGTTCTCGTTGGCCCCGAGCCCGACGCCGGGTTTGGTGGAGTTGGCGAGGTCGAGGTATTTGCCCATGGAGGGCGAGACGGTGACCTCCTTGAGGAGATTGCTGTAGTTGCCGAACGCGTGCTTCGACAGGAGCCGGAGCCAGGGAATCATCTCGTCCGCGTACGGAAGCTTGGCGCCGGAACAGACGATGATCTGCGAGAGCGAGTAGGCGACCCGCTGGCGGAGTTGGTCGGGCGCCGAGGTGTAGTTGTGGAGCATCCACTGGCGGAGGGCACCGAGGGAGTTGCCCGCGGGCATGGGAATCGTCGTCTCGAGCAGGTTGAACTGCTGCCCGAGATAGGCCTCGATGCCGGATTGCTGGACCGCGGCGAGGGTGGTGGGGGAGGGGCCGAAGGAGGATTGCTCGAGAAACCGCCCGGCGGCGAGCAGCGCGGGCGAGGGCGGGTCGTTCGGGGGAAGCACGAGTCCGACCGTGGCCTGGGCGAAGGAGGAGGGCGTGGCGACGGAGGTGGCGCGCACGGTCACCGTCGAGGGATTGGGCAGGCTGTTCGGGGCGGCGTAGAGCCCGGCGGGGGAGATCGTGCCGAGGGTCGCATTGCCGCCCTGGACCCCGTTGACCGACCAGGTCACCGCGGTGTTCGGGTTGCCGGTGACGGTGGCGTTGAACGCCTGCGATTGGCCGAGCGTCACGCTCGCGGAGGCGGGCGACACCGAAACGACCGCGGGCGGCGGCGGCGCGGTCAGCGTGACGGTGGCCTGGCCGTACGAGGCCGGGCTGGCGACGGAGGTGGCCCGCACGGTCACGGTCGCGGAGCCGGGCATGCTCGCGGGGGCGGTGTAGAGGCCCGCGGACGAAACGGTGCCCAGGGTCGGGCTGCCGCCCTGGACCCCGTTGACCGACCACGTGACGGCGGTGTTCGGGTTGCCCGTCACCGTGGCGGCAAAGGCCCGGGAACTGCCGAGCCCCACGGAGGCGGAGTTCGGGGAGACCGCAACCGTCACCGTCGGTGCCGTGACCTGCGCGGTGACGGTATTGCCGGTGATCGCGCCGGGGCCCGGCTTGCGGACGGCGAACTGGATGGGGGTGCCCGCGACGGCGACGCCCGTCGCCACGACCTTGGTGGGCGAGACGTAGGTGGTGGTCAAATCCATGCCGTTCCCCACGGCGACCGAGTCGGGGGTGAAGTTGGCGCCGTTAAAATTCACCTGATAACTCCCGGCCGGGAGCGACGACGGCGCGACGCTCCACAGCCACGGGTATTTGCGCGTGATCTTGAGCGTCGCGGTTCCCACGGAGGCGGGGAACGCCGTGCTGGTCGCCGCGATGGTGACCACGTTCGCGGCAGGGATCGGCACCGGCGGCGTGTAAAGTCCGGAACCGCTGATCGTCCCCACCATGGCGTTGCCGCCGGGAACCCCGTTCACCGACCACGTGATCGTATTCGGCGAGATCGGGACATAGGCGCTGTACTGCTTGGTGCCACCTTCCTCGACCGTCGTGTTGGCCGGGTAGACCGCGATGGAGCCGGCGACCTGGGCGCCCGCCGGGGCTCCGACGAGGCTCGGCAACAGCAGCAGCAGCAGCACGAGGAATCGGGGGAAGGCGTGGAATCGCCGCGGCGCGACGGACGGCGTATGGAGGTCGGGTGTCTTCATGCGGAATCGGATGCGGATACGGGATGGCGGAGACGTGCCGTGGCAGACCCGGAGGTCAACGGTGACGCCGAGCATGCCGCATCGCCGGGTGTTCTGAAAATTCGACTTTCGGAGCATGACCCGATCGGCGTCGGGGTTTTGCGTAGCGGACGGACCGCGAGCAAATGGTGAACCCACCGGATCCGCGAGGACCGCGCTGCCCGGAACTCCATGCCCGGTCCGACGGCTCGAACGCACTCGGGGACCCCGGGGGCCCGTGTTCAAGCCGGACGGCGCATTCCGGATGGCTCCGGGGCGCCGGGCCGCCGGGGCTCCGGCCTATTCGGCGTTCGACCCGCGGGCGTGCGCGCGCGTGCGGTGGAGGTGGATCAGGGGATCAGGGGATCAGGGGATCAGGCGGCTGGCCCGGCGACGCGGAGGATGCCGTCGGTGAGAATGCGCGCCCGCAAACCGCCCCGGCCTCGGAGTGCTTCCTCGGCCCCGGGGGCAAAGGCGCCGTTCATCCAGTGGCAGGGGGCGCTTTCTCCCGCGCCGCGGAACCGCACGCCCTGAACCTCGAACTCGCGGTCCGCCAGTTCGTTGAGGTCCACGCCGCGGGTGATGACATTGCGGCGGAAGGCGCCCGGATCGGCTCTGACGCCCGGAAAGGCGCCGCAGAGGGCCTCGTAGGTTTCCCAGGCGAAGAACGTGATCTGCCCCTTGTAGTCGGGCTTGTAGTCGAAAAAGCGATCCCCACGAATGCCGCGCCCGGCAACGCACTCGATCTCGGGCCGGACCTCGATGGGATGCCGTCCGGCGGGTTGGTCGTGGTGCCCGAAGAAGTTGTGTCCGGGCGAGACGTAGAGCCGGACAACCTCGATGCAGGGGGCGGCGGTCATGGTCATGGCAGGACGGTGCACAACGTGGCAAGGCAAGGGTGTCAGACCGGGGGCGGCGGAGCGGGCGGTCGCAGGGCGAGGTCCGGGCCGGTGGGGGCGCGCGAGGTCATGACACCGGTAAAGATGGGCAGGGCGACCTTCAGTGCAACCGTGTAGATCATGAGCCCGAAGGCCCAGGTTCCGGCGGTGATCATCCATTCGGTGCGGTTGGGAAGGTACTCGACCAGTTCATGGAGGGCGGACGGGACGAAACCGGGGACGATGAGGCCCATGCCCTTCTCGATCCAGAGCCCGGCGAAGGCGAGGACGCAGCCGATGTCCAGCAGGAGCAGGTGCCGGGTGATGTTCGGTCGGAGCAGGATGATGGCGGCGAGGGTGGTGAAGCCGATGGAGGTCCAGATCCACGGGACGAGGGCGTTATGTCCGTGAAGCCCGAAGTAGAGGTAGCGGGCGGACGCGGTATGGCTCCCGCCGGAGTAGAACTCCGTGAAGACCTCGGACACGACCATGAGCAGATTGATGAGGATCGTGATCCGCATGATGTTGACGAGGGTGCGGATCGGGCCTTCGCCCACGTGGAAGGGGCTGACCCGGCGGATCACCTGGAGGGCGAGGATGATGAAGGCCGGTCCCGAGACGAACGCCGAGGTCAGGAAACGGGGGGCGAGCAGCGCGGTGTTCCAAAAGGGGCGACCGCCCAGGCCGCAGTACAGGAAGGCCGTGACGGTGTGGATCGAGATGGCCCAGATGATCGAGAGGAAGACGAACGGGACGTACCACCGCGGATTCGGACGCCGCCCGAGGAAGCGCATGTACAGCAGGTAACCGCTGATGTGGAGGTTCAGAAGGAGGTACCCCCACAGGACGATGACGTCCCAGGTGAGCATGGAGAAGGGGAAGTTGAAGCGTCCCAGGCCGGGCAGGAGATGCCAGAATCGGTCCGGTCGCCCGAGGTCCACGGTGACGAATCCAAGGCAGACGGCGATGGCGGCGACGGCGAGCAGCTCGCCGACGATCACGACGTCGTGCATCGGGTCGTCATGATACAGATAGGCGGGGATGACCATCATGACGGCCCCGGCGGCGACCCCGACGAAGAACGTGAAGTTGGCGATGTACAGGCCCCAGGAGACATGGTCGCTGAGCGCCGTGACCGCCATGCCGTCGCGGACCTGGACGGCCCACGCGTTGGCCCCGACCAGGGCGACGGCGGTGAGCAGGGTCATCCAGCCATAGAACAGCCAGCCTCCATCGGTCGCCAGCACCAGGGCGCGCCAGAGGAAACGAAGATAGTCGCGGACGTGATGGCTGGCCGTGGGGACGGGTGGAGAGGTCGCGGCCGGAGCGGTGGCGGTGGCGGTGGCGGGAACGGGGTTCATGGGCGGGGAATCATTCGTCGAAGAAATAATAGAACCGGGGCTTGGTGCCGACGTCCTCCTTGAGCACGAACACCCGCTTGTTCTCGAGGACC
The DNA here is from genome assembly GCA_964608505.1 of uncultured Verrucomicrobiota bacterium. Taxonomy (GTDB): domain Bacteria; phylum Verrucomicrobiota; class Verrucomicrobiia; order Limisphaerales; family CAIMTB01; genus CAIMTB01. Next base: position 8,940 of record CAZSOV010000089.1, on the reverse strand, counting down.
CAGCGGATCTCGCTTTCGGGATCCAGCAGGTTCCCGAAGACGCGGGCGCCGGTCGGACAAGCTTCCAAGCAGGCGGGAAGCTGCCCGTTCCGGGTGCGGTGCAGGCAGAACGTGCACTTCTCCATCACGCCCTGGGGCCGGATGCGGTTGGACAGGTAACCCTGGATCGGGGTGATCTCCTCCGCGGGAATCTGGGGGCGGGACCAGTTGAAGCGGCGGGCGTGGTAGGGACACGCGGCTTCGCAATAGCGACAGCCGATGCACCAGTTGTAATCGACGACGACGATGCCGTCCTTCTCCTTCCAGGTGGCCTCGACCGGGCAGACGGAGACGCAGGGCGGTCGGTCGCATTGGTGGCACTGGACGGGGAGATAGAACTTGTCCTTCTGGGGAACCGGATGGTCGTAGTGCGCCGTTCCCTTCTCCAGATCGAGCGATCCCTTCTGCATTTCCAGGACGCGGATGTAGGACTGTTGGCTGGGCCGGTCGTGGTTGTTCTCCTTGTGACACGCCTCCGCGCACTTTCGGCAACCGATGCAGATCGACAGGTTCAGAGCGTAGGCGAATTGCACGCCATCCGCGGCCGCCGTGTCGGTGATCTGGACGGTGGCACCGTAGCCGTCGCGCGTCTCCTGCTCGAGTCGCGCAATGATGGTGGCGAGTTCCTCGCGGGACAGTTCCTTGTAGTGCTTCTGGAGGAATTCGGAGACCGAGGTCGTGGGGGCCCATTCGGTCAGCGGGGCCAGTGCACGGGCGAAGGCGGCGGCGCCCAACGTGGCGCCCACGGCCTTGAGCGCGGTGCGTCGGGTCGTGGAGGTCGGGGGAGCGGCGGGAGCGTTCATGGGGAGTGGGGGGATCGGAACAATCCGCGATCCGGGGCCGGGGCGAAGCTGGGAAGGACCATCGGAAACCGCGGGGAGTGGGGGTCGTGGCAGTCGACGCAGTGATTGCGTTCCCGCGGGCCGCGGGTGAGATCCCAATGGCCGGTCATGCCGCCGTGCGACCCATGGATGTAGTCGCGATATTGGGGACCGTGACACTGCGCGCACAGGGCGATGGCGTCCGGGAATCCCACGGGGCTGCCGTCCGCGAGCCGGAGCTGGTCGTAGTTCCCCGCGTCGTGGCAGCTCAGGCACGTCAGCTGGCCGTGGGCGTATTCCAGCCCCTGGTGGAACTCGTCGAGATCCGCCCCGCTCCGGGTTTGAATCCGGGGCGGCGTCGTCGCGTGGCAGGTGCCGCACGCAACGGTGATGGGGCGACCGACGGCATCCTGCTGCCCGGTGGCCACGCGCGGGGCGACGATCGGCTGGCGGATGCGCACCGGATGCCGCTCGGGTGCCTTGGCGTGGGCCGGTTCCGCGATCTCGGCCCCGGCGGGCCGGGGCGTCGCATGGGCAGGGGCAGCGGGTTGGGCCAAGGCATAGACTGCCAGGGCGCCCAGACCGACGACGATCAGGACCCCCGCAAGCTTGCGGGCGGGCTCCGAAAACGGACGGAGTTCGGGGGGATCGCCGGGCGGTGCGGGTGCGGGAGGAGTGGGGGGGCTCTTCGTCACGACACCCAACGTCATACCGCGATCGGGCTCGCGGTGTTTTGACCGGCGTCAACGGACCCGCGAACCTGCCCGGACCGGATCAGAACGCGCGCGGTTCCCGGCTTCGTTCGTGACGTGATCGGACGCCCGGGAGCAATTTCGGGTCGTGAACAACGCGACCAAGGCGATGAATCGACGTCGGTTCCTGAAGCGGGGGATCCAAGCCACCGGGGCCGCGCTGGGCGTGCCCACGATCATCCCGGCCTCGGCGCTGGGGTTGGGCGGCATGAAACCGCCCAGCGAGCGGGTGACCATGGGGTTTATTGGACTGGGTGGGCAGGGAACGGGACACCTGCTCGGGGGCGCGTGGACCTACGTGCCGGGTGGGTACGTGGCGCGTCCGGATGTCCAGGTGTTGGCGGTCTGCGACGTGCAGGAGGAACGGCGGGAACGGGCGCGGCAGGGATGCAACCAGGCCTACGCGCGTCGGACGGAACGCGAGGGGTTCGAGGGTGTCGCGGGGTACAACGACTTTCGCGAGGTGCTGGCGCGGGGCGATATCGACGCGGTACTGCTGGCGTTGCCGTATCATTGGGCGGCTCCGATGTCCCTGATGGCGATGCGCGCGGGGAAGGACGTGTACTGCGAGAAACCGATAGCCATCACCGTGCGCGAGGGGGGCGAGTTGATCGAGGTGGCGCGGCGTTACGGGCGGATCTACCAGGCGGGGACGCAGCAGCGGTCGGAATACGGCGGGAGGTTTCGGAGGGCGTGTGAACTCGTCCGCAACGGGCACCTCGGGGAGTTGAAGGAAGTCTACGCGTATCGCCAGCCCGGGGCGTTCCGACCGTCGCCCTGGACCTCGGATGCCCGCCAGCCTGTGCCCAAGGGTTTCGACTGGGACCTCTGGCTCGGGCCGCTGCCCTGGCGGCCCTTCAACGGCAGCGCGGGACACGCACTGCCCGGCTGTTTCGTCGGGGATGTAAACTGGAGTCCGCACCACTACGACATCATCCAGTGGACGGTGAACCCTGACCCGACGGCGCCCATCGAGGTGGAATACGAGGCGGTGCCGGGGCATCCGGACGGCGGGATCGTGCACTACCGGTACCAAAACGGCGTGGTGGTCCATTCGCAGGAGTATCCGGGCGAGCCGGTGGGGGGAGGCGGCGGCGCCTGTTTTGTGGGAACCGCAGGGCGAATCGCCGTGGACCGCGAGGAGTTGGTCTCGTACCCGGCCCGGATCCTGCGCGAACCGCCGCACCCCGGCGGTTCCCGGATGCAGAGGGTGACCAGCCATTCGGGGAATTTCCTCGAGTGCATCCGCAGCCGGCGACAGACGATCTGCCATCCGGAGACGGCGGTGTACACGATCAACGCGGTCCTGATCGGGGGCATCGCGCTGATTCTCCGGAGATCGCTGCGCTGGGACCCCGTGCGCAGCGAGTTCCCGGGGGACCCGGAGGCGAATCGGTATCTGGCCTACGCGCCGCGAGCTCCGTGGCGGATCTGAACCCACCGAAACCCATGCAAAGACATCCGGATCCGGAAACGATCATGAAGGCGAATTCGCTGCGGGGAGAACGGTCGGTTCGAGGCAGGGGCTTCTGGCTCGCGGTCCTGCTGTTCGGCGGCGTGCTGGCAGCGCGGGGCGCGGACGAGAGTGAGCTTCTCGACCTGCTGCGTTCGGACGCCGGCACGGTGGAGAAATGCGAGGCATGCCGGCAATTGAGGGCAAGCGGGTCGGCCCGGGCGGTTCCGGTCCTGGAGAATCTGCTGGGAGGCGAGGAGCGGCTGGCCCACGCCGCGCGGCACGCGCTCGAAGCGCTGCCCGATCCCGAGGCCGGCGCCGCCCTGCGCCGGGCGTTGGCGAGCGCCGTCGGCACCGGACGAGCGGGGCTGATCGACTCATTGGGATGGCGGCGTGATCGGGGGGCGGCGGCGCAGATCGCGGCCTTCCTCGCGGACCCCTCCGAACCGGTCGCGACCGCCGCGGCGGCGGCCCTCGGGCGGATCGGTGGCGACGCGGCGCTGGCGTCCCTGGTCGAGGCACGGGATCGACCGGGGCCGACCGTACGCGCGGCGGTCATCGAGGGAATCCTGCGGGTGGCCGAGGGATTCCTGGCGGAAGGACGGGACCGGGAGGCGGCGGCGCTGGCGGAGCCCCTGACCCGGGCATCCGAGGCCGCGGTCGTTCGCGAGGCTGCCCACGGACTCCGATTCCGGGCCGCGGGCGAGCGGATGCTGGACACCCTGGCCGCGGAGTTGGAGGGCGGAGAACCCGCGGCTCGCATGGCGGCCATGCGGCTCGCGTCCGGCGTGCGGGATCCGCGCGCGACGGGGGTCTATACGGCGTTGCTGCCGAGGCTGGGGACGGCGGGACGAATCGGACTGCTCGGGGCGCTGCGGGATCGTGGTGACCGGAGTGCGAGCAGCGCGATCACGGGATGGGTCGATGCCGAGGCATCCGAGGTTCGGGTGGCGGCGCTGGCGGCGCTGGGCACATTGGGCGATGCGTCGACGGTCCCCTCGCTGGTGGCGGCGGCGGCGTCCGGGAAGGACGAGGCAACCCGCGGCGCCGCGCGGGAGGCGTTGCTGGAGTTGACCGCGCCCGGAGTGGCCGAGGCCTTGGCCGCGCGTTTGAGCGGGGCCGCGCCCGCCTTGACCACGGAGATCGTGCGCGCGCTCGGCGCGCGCGGTGAGCGTTCCGCCGTGCCGGCCCTGCTCGACCTGGCGCGAAGCGACGTCGAGGGCACGCGGCGCGGGGCCGTGGCGGCGCTCGGGTCGCTGGCCGACGAACGCGATCTGGATGCGCTGGTTCGATGGCTCGGGGGCGCACCGGATGATCGGGGGCGCGACGAGGCCCGTGGCGTCATCGAGGGATTGGCGGATCGGCCCGGCGGGATGGCGAACGTGGACGTGACTCCCATCATCCAGGCCATGGGCCATGCTCCGTTGGCGGCGCGGCAGGCATTGTTCGGGGTGATGACCCGTTTTCCGGATCCCCGCTTGCGGACGGTCTGGCGGACGGGGTTGCGGGAGGCGGACGAATCGCTGCGGCGCTCCGCCGCGCGGGCTTTGTGCGATGCCCGCGACCCCGAGTTGTTGCCGGATCTGTTGGCCCTGGCGCGGTCGGAGCGTGACGAGACCCTGCAGATCCTGGCGGTGCGGGGTTATGCGCGCCTGGCCACGGATGGAACGGTCGTGCCGGATCGGGCGAAGCAGGGGGCGCTGATGGCGGACCTCCTGCCCGTGGCGAAGCGGGTCGAGGATCGGCGCCACGTGCTGTCGGCCCTGGCCTCGGTGGGCCATGCGCAGGCGCTGGTGCTGGCCGAACGCCTGGGAACCGAGGCGGAGTTGCGCGGCGATGCCGAGGCGGCCTGCGCGCGAATCGCGCAGGGCATGGCCGCGAGCGATTCCGAGGCGGCGGAGGCGATGCTGGAGAAGCTGGCCAAGGGGGCGTCGCGCGATGCCGTGCGGGCCGAGGCCGCGGCGGCGTTGAAGCGGTTGCGCCCGGAGTGGTGGGTGGCGGGTCCCTATCGGGTCGCGGGCCGGCAGGCCTCCGACCTGTTCGACGTGCCCTTTCCACCGGAGCAGGACGGGGCGGAGGGAGTCACGTGGCGGCGCGCGCCGGGATCCAGCGACCCCGCGCGCCCCGGCGAAGTCGATCTGGGCGGGATCACCGGTGGTGACCACTGCATTCTGTACCTCAAGTCCAGGGCGTACGTCCCGCAGGGCCGCGAGGTCCAGCTCCGGATCGGCACGGACGACGGCATCAAGTTGTGGGTGAACGGGCAGGTCGTGCACGCCAACAATGCCGTGCGCGGTTTGACCCCGGACCAGGACCGGGCCCGGGCCACCCTGCGCGAGGGATGGAACGACTTGTTGGCCAAGATCACGCAGCACACGGCGGGTTGCGGCATGACGTTCCGCGTCGTCGGCCCCGATGGCGCGCCGGTGCCGGGCCTGCGCCTCGAGGGCGGGAGGTAGGCCCGCGCCCGTCCCCGCGGGGTCACGGGTCGTTCGACGGCCCGGGTCAGGACGGCAGACCGAGTCCGAGTCCGAGGCCGAGGACCGCGGCTTGCTGGGTGTCGTCGATGGCCCGGATCCCACCCGCGTGCAGCAAGCGGAGGGTCGCGAAGCGCCCGGCGTGCGGTGCGACGCCGCCCGTGGCGGTGTCGAACTCGGAGGCGACGCCCAGGCAGCGCAGGGCGAAGCGGATGGCGTCGTCGAGGGACATCGCGGAGGGGCGCGGGGAACCGTGGCGTTCCTGGTACGTGAACAGGGCACGGAGGACGAGGGAACCCGAGCCGGAGGTGGCGAAGTCGACGGCCTGGAACTGGGCGCCGAGGGCGTCGTAGAAAAAGATGCAGGGGCGCGGGGGTTCGGACGCGTGATCGAGGCTGGCGAAAAGCGGAGCCACGATGCCGACCCCCTGAAGCGTGAGGGGGAGGTTGTCGCGAAGCAGGCGCGACAGGGCGCGAACCTTGGCTGGCAGGCTCAGGCGCTGGAGTTGGCTCCGGCGGTAGTACTCGAACGAGGTCTGCAGCGTGCGCGCCATCTCGAACGCCACGAACGGCACCCCGGCGATGGCCAGCAGCGAGGAATCGTCGAGCTCGAGGACCTTGTCGATCCGGTCGGTGACGACGAGATTTCCGGAGGTGGCCCGGCGGTCGCCGGCGACGAGGACGCCGTCGGCACAGTGGAACGCGAAGACGGTCGTGGCCTGGGTCTGGGCGGGCATGAGGGTCGCGTCCACGCGGAGCGGAGCGACCTGATGGCGGGCGAGGAGCCCCAGAAAATCACCGGCTACGGTGCCGGCATCGGCCTGCGGCGGCGCGGTGGTCATTGACCGGTGCGCTGGCGGTAGCGGCGGGCCTGGTCCGGGTCGACCTTCCGCATGCGCTCGAGCAGTTTTTCGGTGTCGGGCTTCTCGACGGGCGGGCTCTTGGGCCCCTCATCGCCGCCCCCCGACGGACCAGGCAGGTGCGGGCGGACTTTCTGGGATTGGTCGGACATGTTCGGTCCCGGCTAGTGTTGGTCGCGATCCGGAAAGCGCAAGTCATCGGGTGACGCGGCGGCCTCGATGCGTGCCGCGAGCCGGGCGATGTCCTCGGGTTCGAAGAGGTTCCTGAGGTCCAGAACGAATGGCCCGGTCCGGGTGGCCAGCGTGACATGATCCCACTGGGCGGACAGGACGGCGTCGCCGAAGCGGGCGACGCAACGACCGCGGATGCGGGCACGGGTGTCGGACGGCGGTTCGTGGCGGGCCCGCTCCACCGCGCCGGCGTCCGGGACGTCGCGGAAGGCTCCCGCTTGTTCGAGCGCAAAGTAGAGGCCCTCGGCTGGATCAAGGCGGTGGTACTCGAGATCGAGGGACCGAAGCCAGGGATCGTCGTCGGCCAGGTTCTCGGCGCGCTGGAAATTCCGGACGAGCTCGTGCTTGGCGACCCAATCCAGGCGGTCCCGGCACCGGCGTGGGTCGACGGACAAATCCTCGAGGATCTCCCGCCAGGCGCGGAGCAGGCAGTCCGCCTCGGGCAGGGAGGAATCGACCCGTCGTTCGACCTGACGCAGGCAGGCCAGTTGGACATCGGTGGCGCGTTGCAGGCTCCCATCCCTGGCCCGGACCTCCCACCGCCAATCGGGATCACGGGAAATGGTCCGAAGCGCGGCCAGGGGATCGGCGAGGCGAGGCCAGTCGGCACCGGGATCGGTCAGGATGGCTCGGAGAACAAGGGCGGTGGTGCCGGTCTTGAGCCAGGTAGCGAACGGCGAGAGGTTGGCGTCGCCCAGAATGACGTGGAACCGGCGCCATTGTCGGGGATCGGCGTGGGGTTCGTCGCGGGTGTTGATGAGGGGGCGGCGCTGCATGGTGTCCACGCTCTCGAGCTCGGAGAAGAAGTCGGCGCGTTGCGAGATCTGGAAGCCGGGACCGACGAGGCGATCCTCCTCCTCGTGGGCGAATTTGCCGGCGCCGGCGAAGATCTGCCGGGTGACCAGGAAGGCCTGCACGGCGGTGGCGAGCGTCGGCCAGGGAATGGATCGGCGAACCAAATAGTTCTCGTGACACCCGTAGCTGTGGCCGGAGAAGTCGGTGTTGTTCTTGTACAGGCGCACCGTTTGACCGCGGGCAGCGGATAGTCGGGCGGCGCAGTCCATCACGAGTCGTTCCCCGGCACGGTCCTGGAGCACCAGATCCCGGACGGAGGCGCACTCGGGCGTGCAATATTCCGGGTGGGCGTGGTCGTTGTAGAACCGGGCCCCGTTGGCAAGGACGAGGTCGCTCTTGATCTCGGCGTGGCTCAGTTCGCGCCGGGCGTCGGCGGCGAAGTAACGGGCTTCATCCTCGTCCTGCCGGAGTCGATCAACCTCGAAGCCGCGCATGTCGCGGTGGGGATTCTCGAGCGCGTAGTCCCACCGCATCATCGGGGAGCCCGGGGCGGCAGCACTCCGGACGAGCGCGATGGACTCAGCCACGACGTCGAGATCGGGAGCGCCGTCACGGGCGATGCCGTATTCGGTCTCGAGTCCGAGCAGGAGCGGAGGGGCGGGCGACACGTCAGCGCGAGATTCGATGCCCGGGGCCTGGGAGACAATCGCGGATCGCACAGGCGGATCGCCGAGGGTCGGAGCACATCATGGCGCTTCCGTGGTTGGGCGCACGGGGGGCGTGAGGTCCCCGGGTGGCTGGCAGGGTGGCGGAGACGTCGGATGGCCAATCCGGGGCTGGCCCACCGGTGGGGACTCGCGGGTCGACCCTGATCCCATCTCCATCCTATCCGAACACCGCCTTCTTCAAGTCCCGCAACACGAACGCCTCCGTCCCCTCCAGGCCCCGCACCCGCCGCGCCCCGTTCCTCCGTTTCTTCCCGAACCGCGCCCGGTACGCCCCGAAAATCCCCTCCACATACTCTTTGCTCCCGAACGCCGCCCCCGCCGTGAAGTATCGCACCCGACACCGCAGGTACTCGCCCACCGGCAGCTTTCCATTCCCCTCCAACACTCCCACCACCGCCTCCCGCGACATCGAGCCCCGCAGCGGACGCCCATCCTCCCTGATCCCAGCCCTCCGTTCGTCCCCCTCCCGGAACACCCACACCCGATACAATTCCAACGACTTGCCCGGCGATTCCTCCCGCCCCCGTTGCAAGGCGGTCACGAGTAAGCGAATCCCTTCCTTCGCCCGCCGCTTCCCCGCCACCGCCTCCCCGTACCCGCTCCACCGGTAGTCCTTCGGATCCTTCACCAACCCCGCCCGGACCGGGTTCAGATCGATATACGCCGCCATCGTCGCCAACGCCTGACCCTGGCCTTCCACCAGCACGCTCTTGAACCTGTCCTCCCACAGCGTCCCCGTCCGCCCCGCGCGCAGGTTGTACCACAGGGTGAAGCGCTGCTTCACC
>CAZSOV010000088.1:0-26521 GCA_964608505.1 uncultured Verrucomicrobiota bacterium | reverse complement strand
TCCGGCAGTCTCACCGCCATGCCAGCCGGTCGTTTGCTCGCCCCGCCCGATCATCCAGCCGCCGTCTATCACTGCGTCTCCCGGGTCGTGGATCGCCGCTTCATTTTCGGTCCGACCGAAAAGGACCACTTCGTCCAACTCCTCCGCGAGGCCGAGGAGTTCTGCGAGGTTCGCCTCCTCACCTTCTGCCTCATGTCCAATCACTTTCATGTCCTGGTGGAAGTGCCCAAACCACCCGAACCCCACCTGCGGCCTTCGCCCGAGCGGGTGCTCGCCAAGCTGGCCAAGCTCTCCGGGCACCAGAACGTCGGGTTGGTCCGCCAGCGCTTCGAGATGTATCGCGATTCCAAGGACGACAAGGGATTGGCGGAGTATCTGGCCACGTTCCATGCCCGGTTGTGGGACTTGAGCCAGTTCATGAAGCTGGTGAAGCAGCGTTTCACGCTCTGGTACAACCTGCGGGCGGGACGGACGGGCACGCTCTGGGAGGACCGCTTCAAGAGCGTGCTGGTGGAGGGGCAAGGCCAGGCCTTGGTGACGATGGCGGCCTACATCGACTTGAACCCGGTGCGGGCGGGGTTGGTGACCGATCCGAAGGACTACCGGTGGAGCGGGTACGGGGAGGCGGTGGCGGGCAAGAAGCGGGCGAAGGACGGAATTCGTTCCCTCGTCACGGCCCTGCAACGGGGGCAGGAGGAATCGCCGGGCAAGTCGTTGGAGCTGTACCGGGTGTGGGTGTTCCGGGAGGGGGATGAGCGGCGGGCGGGAATCGGGGAGGATGGGCGCGCGCGGCGGGGATCGTTGTCGCGGGAGGCGGTGGTGGGGGTGTTGGAGGGGAAGGGGAAGCTGCCGTTGGGCGAGTACCTGCGGTGTCGGGTGCGCTACTTCACGGCGGGGGCGGCGTTCGGGAGTCGGGAGTACGTGGAGGGGATTTTCGGGGCGTACCGGGAGCGGTTCGGGAAGAAGCGCCGGAGCGGGGCGCGGAGAATGCGGGGCCTGGAGGGAACGGAGGCGTACGTCCTGAGGGACCTGAAAAAGAAAGTGTTCGGGTAACAGCGCACCGGGAGGTGCATTCCGCGCATGCTCCCGCTCGCCCCCGCCATCCACTATCCACTGGAGCGTCCCCGCCTGGAGGAAGGCCGGCTATGTCCGTCGTCGTCCAGTCCCTTACGCGAAATCGTAGATGGTCGCTTTCTTGCAGACCTTTTTGAAGACCTTCTCCACGAACTCGACGTGCCGCGGGTGAATCTGATACGCGTCCTGCGTCGCCTTGTCCGGAAAGACCAAGTTCAACGCGACCTGATAACTCTGGTCCACCACGGGTCGATGGCTGCCGACCATCCTGCCGGCGTGGTAGTGGAGGACGCCGGGGATATCCCGCAAGTACTCGTGGCAACCCGCCAGCAGTTCGTCGGCAGCGTTGGGCTGTGCCGGATCGGTCCAGAAAATGACTACATGCGAAAACACGCCGGAATCCTATGGGTCCGACCACCCCGTCGCCAAAGGATTTTCCTCCAAACCCGGGTCCCCGCCCGATTTCGGATCCGCCGCGCGTCGGATCTCGCGTCGTCGCGCGCTAGGCCGCCTTGCAGCCGGGTCCGTTGGCGTCGTCCTGAACCGCCCCGTGCCCGTTGGGTCCGCGACACCCTGGATCCCGCCGCTGCTCCCCCGCCTGCCCCGGGAGGACCTCCTCCTTTTTCGGGATCGCTCCGGCCAGGTTCGCCGTGCCACCTCCCGCCGGGACTGGCTCCGCCGACGCGCCGAGATCGTCCGCGGCTTCGAAGCGATTGCTGGAACCCTCCCGGGGCGCGAGCGGCGTTGTCCGCTCGAATTTCGGATCGAACAGGAGGAGGACCTCGGTGATTTCGTCCGCCGGCGCGTCACATACCAGGTCGAACCCGGCCAGCGGATCGAGGCCTACCTGCTCGTGCCCCGGTCCGCGCTGGCAGGCCGCCGCGCCCCCGCCGCCCTCTGCCTTCACCAGACACATGCCGCGGGCAAGAAGGTCGTCGTCGGCCTCGGCCACAGCCCCGACGACGAGTACGGCGTCGAACTCGCCCGCCGCGGCTTCGTCTGTCTTGCCCCGCCCTATCCGCAGCTTGCCGACTATCACCCCGACATCCCGGGGCTCGGCTGGAGGAGCGGAACCCTGAAGGCCGTCTGGGACAATCGCCGCGGCCTCGATCTTCTGGATGCCCTGCCTTTCGTGCGGCACGGACGCTACGCCGCCATCGGCCACTCCCTCGGCGGCCACAACGCGATCTATACGGCTGTCATGGAACCGCGCCTGCACGTGCTTGCGACCAGCTGCGCCTTCGACTCGTTCGTGGATTACATGGACGGGAACCTCGTCGGTTGGACCTCGACCCGCTATCTGCCGAGGCTGAAGGAGTACCTCGGACGTCCCGCGGACGTGCCCTTCGATTTCCATGAACTCGTCGGCGCCTTGGCGCCGCGCGGGCTCTTCGTCAACGCGCCTCTCGGCGATTCCAACTTCAAATGGCGGAGCGTGGACGCGATAGCGGAAGCGGCAAAGTCGGTGTATCGATTGCACGCCGCCGAGGACCGGCTGGTGATCCGTCATCCCGACAGCCAGCACCGGTTCCCGTCCGAGCTTCGGCAGGAAGCCTATGCGTTCATCGAGCAACACCTCGGCCCCCGGGCCTGATCCGCGACCGGCCAGTTGCCCTTATCGCGGGCTGCTCCCGCTCCTCGCGGGAGCGCTCCTCGCTGCCCTGGCCGCCTCTCCGTTCACGCTCGCCGCGACCAAGCCGAAGCCGCCCAAGGCCGCCAAGCTCGAGGTAGCCTTTTCGACGTTCCATGGCTGTTGCGACGCGTCGGGCGCCGCCCCGCTCAACGACCAACTTTTTGCCGCCGCCAGCGACGAGGACAATACGCTCCGCATTTACCGACCCGAATCGGGCGGCGCCCCCGTCGCCACGCTCCCGGTCGGCCTGTCCCTCCTGGCCGGGTTCCGCGAGGAAGCGGACCTCGAAGCCGCCGCCCGCCTCGGCCCCCGCATTTTCTGGATCGGTTCCCACGCCCGCAACGCCGACGGCAAACCCCGCCCCTCGCGCCATGTCCTCTTCGCCACCGTCATCCGCGGCGAGGGCACCGACGCCCGCCTGCAGGTCGAGGGCCGCCCCTTTCACGGCCTCGTCGCCGGGCTCGACGCCAGTCCGGCCCTGGCCGAATTCCAACTGGCTCGCGCCGCCAGCGTCGCCCCCGAGAAGCCTGGCGGCCTCAACATCGAGGGCCTTGCCGCCGGGCCCGGGGACTCCCTGCTCGTCGGATTCCGCAATCCGGTCCCCGGGCGCCTTGCCCTCGTGGTCCCGCTCCTGAACCCGGTCGAGACCCTTCAACGCATCGTTCCCCGTTTCGGTCCGCCCCTCCGGCTCGACCTCGGGGGCCTTGGCATCCGCGACCTCGCGCGGTCCGGCGACGTGCTCTACATCGTGGCCGGTCCGGCCGAGGGTGGCGGGCGCCATCGCCTGTTCCGTGTCCGCGACGGTTCCGGCGAACGCCCGACGGAGCTTCCCGGAGCGATTCCCAAGGGTTTCCAGGCCGAGAGCCTGGTCTTCCTCGGCGCCCCTGCGGCGCCCCGCCTGCTGATCCTCGGCGACGAGGGCGGCGAGAAGATCGCCGGGACGAAGTGCGAGGAACTGCGGGACCCTGTGCGGCGTGCCTTTCGTGGTCTGTTTGCCGACCCGGCCTCGGTCTCCGGGGATTGAAGGTCCGACCCGCCGCCCCCCTGGAGCGTGGCTTGGAAGCTCCTCCGGAACGTTCCGCGCACCGCCATTCCGCCACCGATTGCTTGGCAGGACTCGGGTCGCCCGCTGCCATGCACGTCGTCGCGCGCCTCGTGACGTCCATGCCATGAACCCCATCGTCCGCCCCGCCCTCGCCCTCCTCCGGCCCTCCCGTCGCCCCGCCCGCCTGCTCCTGGCCGTCGCGTTCGCCGTCGCCGGGTTCCTTGGCCTTGCCGTCCGATCCCGCGCCGCGGACCCGCCTCCCGCACCAACCCCCGGGACTTGGGCGTTTTTCCCCTTCTGCATCGACTGGCACGACTCGAAGAAGCGGGGTTTCCAGGAGCAGGCCGAAATGCTCCGCGACCTCGGCTACCCCGGGGTGGGTCACATCTGGCTGGACCAACTCGCCGAGCGCCTCGCGACGCTGGACGCCCGCGGGCTGCGCCTTTTCCAGATCACCATGGTCGTCGACGTCGGCCCGGGAAAAACCCCCTACGATCCGCGGTTCAAGGACGTGCTGCCGCTGCTCGCCGGCCGCGAGGTCCAGTTCGATCTCATCGTCAACGGGCGCCCGCCCTCCGATCCCGCCGGCGACCCGCGCGCCGTCGAAATCCTCCGCGAGATGTCCGATCTTGCCCGCGCCTCGGGCGCCCAGCTTCTGCTCTATCCCCATCAGGGCTCCTGGATCGAACGCCTCGAGGACTCCTGCCGCGTCGCCGACCAGGTCGACCGCCCCAACGTCGGCGTCATGTTCAACCTGTGTCACTGGTTGCGCGTCGACTCCGGTCGCGACTACGCCCCCCTGCTGAAGCGCGCCCTGCCCCGCCTCTGGGCCATCTCCATCAACGGCGCCGACCTGCGCGACGACCAACCCGGCTGGAGCCGTTATATCCAGCCCCTCGACCAGGGGTCGTTCGACCTCAAGACCTTCCTGAACCATCTCCGCGATATCGGTTACAAGGGGCCCATCGGCCTGCAATGCTACGGCATCGGCGGCGATGCCCGCGAACACCTCGCCCGCTCCCTCGCCGCCTGGAAGAAGCTCGCCGCCACGCCCTGATCCGTCGTCGACCGTTCCGACCACGTTCAGACCGTCGTCGACGGACCCGCGCCGGCGATTGATGCCGTTTCCTAGACCTCGCGCAGGCCAGGCAGCTCGCTGAACACCGTGCGCCCCCGGCAGATCGTCGCCACCGCCTTGCCCTTCAGGCGCCAGCCGTGGAACGGCGAGTTGACCGACTTGCTGGCCGTCCGGGTCACGTCGTAAACCCACTCGCGTTCCGGGTCCAGGATGGCCACGTCGGCCGGCCCCCCGACCTCCAACCGGCCAAGGCTTCGACCGCTGGCCTCATCCTTCAGCGAGAGCAGCCCCGCCGGTTTGGAGGTGAAGTACTCGATCACCCGACCCAGAGACAAATGGCCCGCGTGGTAGAGTTCCGTCAGGGAAAGCGCGAGTTCCGTCTCGAGGCCGAGGATCCCGAACGGCGCGAAGTCGAACTCCACGTCCTTCTCGTAGTTGCAGTGGGGCGCATGATCGCTGCACAGGATGTCCAGCGTGCCGTCCTTCAACCCCTCCACCACCGCCGCCCGGTCGGCCGCAGTGCGCAGGGGCGGGTTCATCTTGAACTTCGTGTCGTACGAGGGCCAGACGGGTCGCTCACCTTCCGGCATCAGCCGCGCCGCCACGAGCGACGCGCCGTCCCCGGGCCAGAACCGGTCGCTGCCCGCGACCGCGGAATCGGTGAGAATGAAGTGGTGGGGGCACGCCTCCCCGGAAATCGCCACGCCCTCGCGGCGCGCGGAGCGGATCAGCTCGACCGACCGCGCCGAGCTGATGTGCTGGCAGTGGATGTGGGTGCCGGTGAGGCGCGCCAGCAGGATGTTGCGGGCCACGATGGCGTCCTCCCCGACCGCCGGCCAGCCGCGCAGCCCCAGGAACGTGCTCCAGTACCCCTCGTGCATGACCCCCTCGGCCACCAGCGAATAGTCCTGGCAATGATCCATGACCTTGAGGCCGTACATCTGGGCGTATTCGAGCGCGCGCCGCATCAGCTCGCCGTTCTGCACGCAGTGCCCGTCGTCCGTGATTGCCACCACCCCCGCCTTGTGCAACGCCCCGATCGGGGCCAACTCCGCGCCCGCGATGTCCGTCGTGATCGCCCCTGCCACGAACACCCGGATCCGCGCGTCCTGCCGTGCCCGTTCCCGGATCAACCCCACCACCGCCGCGTCGTCGATGGCCGGCCGGGTATTCGGCATGCACACCACCGACGTGAACCCGCCCCGGGCGGCGCACCGCGACCCGGTGGCAATGCTCTCCTTGGACGTCTGGCCGGGCTCGCGGAAATGAACGTGCAGATCGACGAGACCCGGCGTGATCACCAGGCCCGCCACATCGACCACGGGCACCCCGGACGCCGCCGGGTGGGCGGCGAGATCGGGCCCGAGAGCCGCCACGAACCCGTCGCGGAGGAGCAGGTCGGAGGTGGCGTCGAGGGAGGACGAGGGATCGAGGATGCGGCCGCCGCGCAGCAGCAGGTCGGACATGGGCGAAGGTTACGGGCCGGCGAATTGACAACGCAAGCGTGCCGGTCCAGCCTGTCGCCGTTCGCCCTTCCGGGGGCGGGTGTAGCTTAGTGGTAAAGCTCCAGCCTTCCAAGCTGGTCATGAGGGTTCGATTCCCTTCACCCGCTCCATTCTTATTCTTCGATGTCAGCCAGCCACCTAGTTGTCGCGTTTGGTGAAGGAGGGTGAATAGGGTGCAAGACGCTGGGGACAGGCGCCTTACGGGGAATCGTATCGGGGGCTACATGTCGCGCCTTTTTCCCCTTCGGCTCGCGTGGCGGTTTTCTGCAACAGGCTTCGTCGAAGGCGGTTGCAGCAAAACGCGACAAATAGCGGCTGGGCGGTTCTGGGGCCGATTTCGGCACCTTTCCGCGGGCGGGAATCCGGCGGAAAATCAGTTTCCTTCATCCAACTCCGACTACTCTTCCTCCGTCTCGAACTGAGCCTGAGGAAGGATCGCCTGAACTTCCGGAAGAGAAATACGGCGCCCCAGCCGCAGCGCTTCGGCAGCAAGTTGGCGGAACCGGGGATCACCCCAAATTGCCGGCGGGTAGATCTCGTCGAGGTTGCCGAACCTCGCTTCGTACTCGGCGACGGGGTTGGATTGGTCGGGAACGTCCATCAGGCCGTGGAGAGAATCGCCTCTGGGGAACCGAGGGCAACCGGAGAGAACGAAAAAGCCGGCCCCAATGCGGGGCCGGCCTTGGTCATAAGGGGATCAGCCGCCCATCTCGATCTGGGCCGCGAGGGCGTCGATCTCACGCCGGAGGTTCGCCCGGTGCTGGCGACTGCGGGGAGTGCTCCCCACGATCGCGTCGCCGTCTTCCATCAATCGCAGAATCGTCTCGGCCCCCTGCCGCCGTGAAACAAGCGCTGCCAGACGGTCGATCCGTCCGCCCTCCGACACGGGAGGTTTCATGGAGGGCCTCAGTTGTTCCGCGGATGGAAGTCGAGCAACCCGAGCTTGGCTCGTAGCCTCGGGGACATCTTGCGCGCCGCCATGACCAAAAGATGATCCAAGGAGAACCTTTGAAGCTCAGCCAACTCGAACAGCCCTAAAATCGCGTCACCATCCCCAAAGACCGGGTTATCGCTCCAAGCCTTCTCTACTGCGCCCCTCAAATACGATTCACCCCAACCACTCGAATTTGCGTCCGGGGTGGGCTGGGGCTTACTCTTGCTGAGGATCTGACCGGGTTTCTTCTGCATTTTGGTTTCCTGGTTGGGTCTCAGGCATCGGCGGTGCGTCAACATCACCGATGCCGCTTTGATTTTTCCCCTCGGCCAACCGGACCCAAGCTATCAGCCGAAGGAGTTTTCCGGCCTCAGGCGCACTTTCGCCCGAGATCCATTGCGACACAGCCTGAGGCGAGATCTTGAACTCGCGCGCCAGTTGCGCCTTGGCCCCTGGACGCGCGGTCGCGGCCTTCAACTTCGAACGAAACAGATCCAGGCAATCGGCCTCCGAGGGCAGCGTCATCGTGTCGAGCGTTCCGGAAAGCGCTTCGAATAGCAAGCATTGCTTGATGCCGCGCAGTTCACGGCTGCGCGATTCAAACAGAGCACGCTCAGCTTCAACGATCGCGTTCCCCAGGTTGGCAGTGCCCGCCAACAGCACGCGTCGAACGGACCATAGACGAACAATCTCGGGAAGAAGTGGCAATTCCTCTGGGCCACCCACAAACATGTCACCATCACCAGTTTCCAGCCATTCCTCGTTGATTCGAAGCACGCGAATGATTGCTGCAAGCAGCCGACGCCCGGGGCGACTCGATCCGGTCTCGATTCGGCTTAAAGTGCTCTCGGCGGCGCGGACCCGCACCGCGAGTTCGGCGAGGGTCAAGCCGGCGGCTTCACGTGCTTGCCGGAGCCTTCCGTTTGCAACTTTCATATTGATAGTTTCCCGCTTAGGCGTTAAATGTGACGCGACACTTGATGCCGGAGCGACCATCGACAAGCAGGAAACCCAAGGGCCGTCCACTCGGAAGTCCGACCGTCTTCCCTGGCATCATCAACGCCTCCCGGGCGCTCGGAGTCAGCGCGGGCCATCTCCGCCGGGTGCTGACTGGTGAACGGTCCAGTCCCGACCTCTTGGAACGTTGGAAGCGACACCGCGCCTTGACCTCCCCTGGGCAATTGTGTCTCCCAAGTCTCCCCATCTCCATCCCGTAACCCCATGATTACCACGTCCAGTCTTCAAGACGCCATTCGAGGCTACCGCAGTGCGGATAGCCCCGCCAAACGGGCCGCCGTCTACGCCAGGGAAATCGCACCGAGGCTTGCCGCAGGGGAGCCAATCCAAGCCGCGAACAGCCTGGGGACGGTCGCCGGGGAACTGGTGACGCAGCGCGCCTTGGAATTGCTGGTGGCGAAGTTCCCGGTTTTGACCTCCGTCGCCACCGACTACAGCTCCGAGGCCGGCCGCTTCGGGCAAGCGGTGAAGACCCGGACCATCGTCCCCCCGGCGGCGCGGGAGTTCGTGCCGGCGGACGGGTACGTGTCGAGCGCCGCCTCGTCGATTGACGTGGAGTTCACCCTGGACAAGCACATGTACGTCCAGGTGGATTTCGGCATCGAAGAGTTGGCAGCGACGGGTCGCGATCTCTTCGGCGAGCAATCCGAGGCCATCATGATCGGTCTCGGCGACGATCTGGCTGCGGCGCTCTTTGCCCAGATCACCCCGACGAACTTCCCGAACTCCACGTCGGTAAGCCAAATGGACTTCAGGCGTACCGCGATGGTCGAACTCGCCCGGCGCCTGACGGTCCGGAAGGTGCCCGCCAATCGACGCTTCGCCCTCCTCTCGGCGAATTATTACGCCCAACTGTCCACCGACGAGACCATTGTCAGCCTGGGGACCCAACAAGACGCGAGCATTGTCACGGGGACGACGCTCCCGCCCATGTCGGGTCTGGTGCCCCACGAAGTGCCCACCCTGCCTTCGACCGACAAACTGAGGGGTTTTGCCGCGCACCCCGGCGCGCTCAGCGTGGCGGTGCGACCGGCGAGCGACTATTCGTCCGCGCTCCCCGACATCCCGAGTGCCGGCGCGGTCTCCATCGTTCAGGAAGCGCGGACCGGACTCAGCGCCGCCGTCGTTCGGTTCGTTGACCACAAGTTCGGCAAGGCGTACCTGCGGGCCGCTTGGTTCTACGGCGTCGCCGTGGGCCAAGCGGACATGGGCGAACGCATCGTGGAGCCGTAACCGTTCACACCGACGATCGAACCCACCTGAAAGAGACATGAACTTCGAGAAGCTCCGCCGATCGATCAAGTCCCGCCACGACACGGCGCGCCAGGCCATGGAGTCATCCCAGCAGGCGACAGCGGAGGCGCAGTCATTGCAGGCGATCCTGGCACAAGCTGACGACCTCGAAGCCAGCCTGGCCGAGGCGGAAAAAAAGTATCGCAATGCGATCTCCCTGTTCGACGACCTCACGTCCGAGAAACGCCACGTGGTGGCGATGGATCGCCTCTGGAGCACGCTCCATGAGGGCGTAGACCGGACATATCCGGCCCTTGAGCGCGTCATTTGCATCGGCATCGCGCGCAACCTTCGCGATCAGTTCGATGCCTCCCTGCGCCGTCGGTATCTCAAGGCTCCGGAGGATGCCATGCGGAGCTTTATCACTGCCAACCGCGCCCTCCTGGAATCCGCCAAGAAGGAGTGAACCCGATGGCTGGTCGATCCAAAGCGGCGGTGGAAATCGCTATCGAGGCGGACGTCGTTCCCTTAACCAAGGGAGTTGATCGGTCGATGATGGCGCTGGAGCGACTCAAAAGCGCGTTGGGTCAATTCGCTTCCGCGGCTGCCATTGTCGGGGCCGCGCGGGCTATTGCGAACTTCGCGACGGAGTTGAACCGGATGGCCCTGAGTTCTGGAGCAACGGTCGAGTGGCTTCAAAAGGCCGGGAATGCCATCCGACTCATGGGGGGCTCCATGACCGGACTCGGCGATTCGGTTGCCCATCTGCGCCAGGCGATGGAGAAGGCGTTCAAGCCAAACGCCCCCGAACTTGAAGCCTTTCGGGAATTGGGCATAGCGATGGAAGATCTCAAGGGCAAGAATGCCCAGGAAATCTTCGAACGGATCGCCAGTTCCCTCGAACGCTCACAGGGCAGCGCCCAGAAGCTTGCTGCCGCCCTCCGGCTACTCGGCCCCTCGGGTCGGGAGACCATTCCCGGAATGATGAGCGGCTTCGGCGCAAAGTTGGCCGCTGGCAATGGGGCGGGGATGTCGTCCGAGACTGCGATGAAATGGCAGATGGCCATGGGCGGGATGGGCACTCAGGTTGACCAGGCGAAAGGTCAGGCTGCGGAGTTCTTGGCCGGCCCGTGGGGAAAGACCGTCGCCCGGCTTGTCAATCTGCGATTCCTGCCCTCCCTGATCGCGGGTAGTATCGGGCGCAACCCGCTATCTCCGATGATGGCCGCGGGCGATCTGACCCAGTCGATGGCTCTGTTGGATGCCGGCACTGCGGGGACTTTCGGGCGGTTTGATCGTCAAGCCAAGGAAGCCGTCAGGATACAGGAGCTATTGGCGCAGATACCTGACCCGGAGGAACCCGCCCGAACGCCAAGGCAGGCACGATCAGTGCCGAGTTTGGATGCCTTCGCGAAGAAAGGCTATTTCCTCGGTGGAGGCTACCAAGGTCCGGTTGCGATGCCTATCCAAGCTCCCGTGGCCCGAGCCATTGGTAAACTGGATCGCCGGCTCGTCGATATCCAGAAAGCCATCGAGCAAAACACTTCGGTCACCAGAGACAGTGGCCTTTAGGAATATGCCCTGGCGCAACCTTCCAACCACTTTTCCCGCCGCATCCTTGCAAAATCCGTCCCGACTCGTTGGGGGGACGCCTGTTCATGGGGGATGCGGCGCTTTCTTTCGCTGGCCTGGTGGGGCCTTGTTTGGTCTCAAATCGGACTCCCCCGGGTGCGCCAGCCTGGACGAGCCGCGCACAATCCCACCGGGCCAGCAATTCACCTCCCGCTTCCCTGACTCGTAAGGAGACCGGGACTCTGGCGCGATGATCCCTCAACCAAGCAAGACCAGGCAGCGTATCCGGGCGATGTCCCGGGCGCTTGGCATCGCTCGGGATCGACTTCTCAAGCTGGGCTTGGCGCTGGACGCGATGGCTCGCGGGGAGACGGCTTCTAAGGCGGCGAAGGGGGTTGGCATCAGTCGCACCACGCTCTGGAGGTGGGCCAAGGCCGTAGACGCGGGATCGATCCAAAGCGTCGTCCCCGGCCAATGGCGATCTGGAAGGGAGATCCTAAAGGCCCCGGAACCGCGTGCGGCACGCGACGGCAGCGGCCTCCAAGAGTCGGCGAGGGTGATGACAGCGGGCGGTGATCCCGAAGGCTCCTGGGGCAATTTGGAAGGGGGAAGGCCATGAAGCGGGAGTGGCGACCGGACGTCCCCCTCCGCAGTCTTCCGGACGCTACCGTGGCCAGCGCCGAAAAGCTGCGGCGAGCCTTTGAGGGCACTTGGGCTCGGTTTGCCGCGGGCGGCGTCTCCCAGTCCGTTCTGGAGCGGATGGGAATGGACGACTACCAGCGCGTGTTTGGTCATTCGATCTCGGGCCGGCACTGGCGACGCCTCTTTCGCATGATCCGAGACCGGGGCGCCCGGGGTCGCGACACCGATCCCATCGGGCTCTACCTGCCCCGCCGCGTGCGTGCAGTGGAAGGGGTTGCCGGGCGGGAGCAGAGCGGACCGGATCTGGCCGCGCTCCGCGCCTCCGTGGCCACGCTGTCCGACCCTCGCTCGATTTTGCCCGGGGAGAAGGCGTTGCTCTGGGACGCTGCTTTCCGGGAGTTCGAAGCCAACTCCGCGGCGGGTGGCTCCAAAAAGACCCTCCGCCGTCAGATCATCGACTATCTGAACGTCAACGCGCCAGGGCTTGGGGCCGGCGCCGGAGCGTTGCTCCGGAACTGGCAACGTCAGTTCCGCGCATGGAAGGACCACGGGAGATCCTTCGAGGCTTTGATGGACGGGCGCACCACTCGAACGCAAGCGAAGGGGATTCCTCAAGCGGATGTCGACTCTTTGATGGGAATCGCGGTCTTCGAGACCGGAGGACGTCTATCCGAAGCCTGGCGCCTTGCACGGGAACGCGGGAGGTTATCACCCGAGACCAGCGAGCGCTTTTCCGACGAAGTCTCCCGACACGACTACGTACCGAAGGCGGGCCGAACGCGCGTCGCGCCCAGCCTGCCGGCGCTGGCGGAGTACCTGAGAGGCCCGAGGGCTGGACGCCTTGCTGGGGCTTACATCGAGCGGGATTGGTCGGCAGTCGCCGCGGGCGATTGGTACCAGGCGGACGATGTGACCTGGCCCGTATATTACTACGTCACCGACGAGAATGGACATCGGCTCACCCGGGGACAATGCCTGGTCATGATCGACCTTCGTTCCAGGCGGATTCTGGACTTCGTCCTGATCGACGAGAAGTCCTACGACGGACTTCGCATTCGGCGACTCATGAACCGGGTCTGTGACCGCTTCGGGCTACCCCGACACGGGTTCGCCTTCGAAGGCGGGATCTGGGAAAAGGCTCGGATAGTGACCGGAGGGCGCAGGTCGGGAGCCCCCGACGTCTGGGAAGTCGAAAGTGGCTTTCGAGCATTGGGCGTCTCCTTCCAACATTCGAGGACGCCGCGGGCGAAGCCCGTGGAACGCGTGCTTGGCTTGTCCCAAGACCTCATGGAGGGGGTGCCTGGCTATTGCGGAAGAAACGAGATGGTGGACCGATTCGAGCGAGTTCACCGCGCGAAGCTCGACGTCGAAGCCGGACGAAAGCACCCCGCCGAAGCCGGGTTTCTTTCGGCGGAGGAGTGGTTCAAAGAGCTGGAAGCGATCTGCGAGCGTTACAACGCCAGCGTTCAATCACGCTCCGGGAGCATCCGTGGGTTGACGCCGGACCAGGCGTGGCGGGAGTTCCAACGGCAGGATGATCCGCTCGTGAGACTCCCGGACGAAGCTCGGCACCTCATGGCCACGCATCGTTTCGAGAAGCTGGTGGGGCGGCAGGGGATTCGGTTCACGCTCGGGAAGCACACGTTTACCTATCGAGGGGCCGCGACAGGAGAACGGATGGGGGAAAAGGTCCTCGTCTGGTTCGATCCGGAGCGGCCCGAATCCTGTACCATCACCGACCTGGACAAGAGGAACCCCCGAGTTGTCCCTTCGGCACCATCCGCGCCGGCAATGGGGGCTTCACGGGAGGAGATGGCTCAGGCGATGCAGAGCGTGAACAGCCACGAACGCCCCATTCGCGAGCGCTTCTCGCGTCTCCGCGCCGACTTCCTGCCCCCAACGCGAGCGAACGTCGTCGCGGCGGAGGTTGCCGAACTTGGGCGGGAGATGGCCTCGCAAACCGCCGCCCTCGAAATCCATCGCAAAGAAGCGGCTCGCGACGCCAAGGCCATCCGCCAGGGGTTCTCTGGAACTCTTCCTCCGGACCGCGCGGCCGCTCTGGCGGCGGACATCGCCACCGACCCTGCTAGGGTAGAGGCCACCAAGCGTCTGTCGGAAATCCTCGGCACCTCTGAACCGACGTGAACACGCGCCACGCCCCCCCAGGAAGCCCTCTGCGCCAGGAGCGGCACGCCTCGTCATTCGGTCTGCGTGGCTTGCTCGCGAATCTCGTTATGAAGAAGTGTGGCAGCACCCAGGATGATTCCCTTTGTCGTCTGATCTGGTGGATTCAGAGTCGAAGCTGGGTCGGCGAGGGCATTGAAGGACTCGCCAAGGAACTGCTCCGGCGATTTCCGTTGGAGGTTTCAATGGAACTTCGTCCGTCCGCTGATCCCATCTTGAAGGAAATCGCGGAGGAGATCGCGGAGGAAGATGGACGCTTGGAGGTCCTCGGAATGGCAGATGCGTTGCCCCGGGTGGAGATGGTGCAAGATCACCTGGCGAACATCTGCACGTCCCCAAAAATCAACTCGCTTGGCGCCCTCGTTGCTCCGTTGCGGCGATTGATGAATGAGGAATCCGAAGCCGCGCGGGGCAGGATTGCATCAACACAGACCGTCCGGGCGGTGTTCGATACGTTGGATCGGTGCGCATCCCTTGGAGCGCGGGTCTTGATGGAGGGACCGTCGCGCACGGGAAAGACCACAGCGGCCCGGGCCTGGTGCGAGACATCGTGTGGGCTCGGACGCTACATCAAGACGCCTCCGGGAAACGATCAGACCAGCTTTTTTAGGGCCATCGCCACGGCCCTCGGTAGCGCGGATGGGACAGGCTACAGGGCGAATCAGATGGAAGACCGGATCAAACTCGCAGTGGTCAAGAGCGGTCTCGTGTTGGTATTCGACGATGCGTGGCAACTTTGGCCCCAAGGGGACGTTCGCCAGTCTCATCCCGTGCGCATGAACTGGCTGGCCGGCCTCATGGATGCAGGTGTGTCTGTAGCCCTCGTCACATCCCCCCAATGGTGGGATAGCCATCGTTCCTACATCGCGCAAACAGGCTGGGCCGTTGACCAGTTTGCGGGGCGAATATCGGAAATCGTCGAGTTGCCCGCCCAACTGGACGAGGTCGACGGCGTCGCCGTTGCAGCGTCAATGCTCCCGCACGCAGGGGCGAAGATTTGGGAGGCTCTGGGATGCCTCGCGGTGGCTTCCCGACGACGCCTTGGCGCGTTGGAGGCCGCCGTTACGGAAGTGCTACACGTCGCTCGGATGGCGGGCCGTGAGGTGCCAACGCTGGCGGATCTGGGGCCGATCGTTGAGCGGGCCATGCGAACGGACTCGCGCCTGGCAGCCGCCTCGGATCGTCCACCCGCAGACAGCGGAAGCCGAGGGGCTACACCTCCGCCGCGCCGCGGCGGGAGCGCGGCGGAGACCCCACGAAGCGAGAGATTTTCGGAACGAACTGGGTTGGGTTTAAGAGGTGTTGACTCCCCGATCCAGACCGCCCGGATAGCCTGACTGGAGAAATCAGTCCTACTAATTTTGACACCCCCGCCGAACAAGCGGGGCTTCGGTGTTTTGGCCCAAGGTTTTGGACAAGTTGGACAAGAAATCGCGACAAGTAGGTGGCTGGCTTACATCGACCGATCATCCTCCGGCACACCACGAGCGAATTGGCGCGCCCGCCATCATGGTGATAGCGCTGGCGCGCAACCGGTTTCCACCCCAGCCTCGCCGGGCCGCCGAGTGTCCCCGACGGCAACCAACCGCTCATGATCCGCCCCCCATCGAGCGCGTGGACCTCGCGCCACGCCTTCTGGTTTCGATCCCGGGGGCACCTCATTGGGGTCACGACTGGCCCCCTCGCCCTCCTCGCGACCCTGCTGCTCGCTGTCGGTTGCTCCCGAGGCACAGGCGAGGGGACCGGTCCGAAGCCGGAAGCGGCCGCGGCCATCCCCGTCGAGGTCCAGACGGTCCAGCGCGGGCCCATCGAGTCCACCCTCTCCACCTTTGCCACGCTGGAAGCCGAGCAGGAGGTCAAGGTGCTGGCGCGCACCGCCAACCGGGTGGTGGCGCTGCTCGTGGAGGAGGGCGATACAGCCGACCGGGAAGCGGTGCTGATCCGGCTCGATGACGCCAACCAGAAGGTGGCGGTGGCCAAGGCTGACAACGCGCTGGCCAAGTCCCGTCAGGAATTCGCCCGGCTCTCGGCACTCCACCAACAAAAACTCGTCAGCGACCAAGTCTACACCGATGCCCAGTTCGAATTGAAACAGCTCGAACTCGCGCTCGAGGACGCCCGGCGCGAACTCGATTACACCATCATCCGCTCCCCCATCCAGGGCACGGTCACGCGCCGGCTCGTGAAGCTCGGCGACCTGGTGGCCAACGGGCAGCATCTGTTCGACGTCATCGACTTCGAATCGCTGGTCGCGAGAATCCATGTCCCGGAAAAAAACCTCGCCCAACTCGCCACCAACCAGCTCGCCCGCGTGCGCGTCACCGCCCTCGGCAACCGCGAAATCGAAGGCCGCGTCCGCCGCATCGCACCCACGGTGGACGCCCGCTCCGGCACGGTGAAGGTCACCGTTGGTTTCGACACCATCGGGCCGCTGCGCCCCGGGATGTACGTGGACGTCGAACTGGTGCTCAGCCGGAAGCCGGATGCGCTCCTGCTGTCCAAGCGCGCGCTGATTCTCGACGGCGACCAGCGCTTCGCGTTCCGGCTCGGCCACGAACGCAAGGTCGAGCGGATCCTGGTCGACCCGGTCGCCAGCGACCGCCTCCATGTGGAACCCGGCGGCGGGTTCCGCGACGGCGACCAGGTGGTGGTCGCCGGCCAGACCGGACTCAAGGACGGCGCGCGGGTTCGCCTCCCCGGCGACCCCGATCCCGGCTCCACCAATGCCGCGCCTGCGGCCGCCCGCGCCGCGTCCCCGTGAACCCGCCGCCGAGCCCGCCCTCGCCGTCGCGATCGTTCGTCACCCATCGTCCGGTGGCGATCCTCGTCACCTTCGTCGCCGCGGTGGTGTTCGGCTTCTTCTCCCTCCAGCGCCTGCCGGTCACGCTCATGCCCGAGCTGACCTACCCCACCCTGACGGTCCGAACCGAGTACCCCGGCGCCGCGCCCCAGGAGGTGGAGAATGAGATCAGCCGCCCCATCGAGGAAGGTCTTGGGGTCCTTGGCGGTCTCAGCCGCCTTACCAGCGTCAGCCGCGCGGGCCTCAGCGATGTCACGCTCGAATTCGTCTGGGGCACCGACATGTCCAAGGCGGCCCAGGAGGCCCTCGAGAAGCTCGACCTTGTCTTCCTGCCCCGCGAAGCCGAACGCCCGCTCATTCTCCGCTTCGACCCCGCCCTCGACCCGATCCTCGAGTTGAGTCTCTCGGGAACCGGCGAACGCTTCGCCGACGAACAGGGCCTCCGTCGACTCCGGCGCATCGCCGAACTGCAGGTCAAACGCGCCCTCGAACCAATCCGGGGCGTGGCCGCCGTCCGGATCCGCGGCGGACTGGAGGAGGAATATCACGTGCTCCTCGACAAGTCCGCCATCGACCGCACCGGCCTCTCCATCCAGGCCGTGATCGACCGGCTCCGCCAGGAGAACATCAACGTCGCCGGCGGGACCCTCAAGGAGGGCCGGGCCGAGTACATGGTACGCGCCCTCAACGAGTACGAGGACATCGACGAAATCGCCGAAACGGTCGTCGCCCGCCTCGATGGTCGCGAAATCCGCGTCAAGGACCTCGGCCGCGTCGCCCGCTCGCACAAGGAACGCGAGATCCTCACCCGCACCCAGGGGGAGGAGAGCGTCCAGATCGACATCTACAAGGAGGCCGACGCCAACATCGTCGCCGTCGCCAGGGCCATCCTGGCCGCCGTCGGGCGGGCCGCTCCGCCGTTCGAGCCCGCTCCTCCCTGGTACGCGCGCTTCCTGCCGCGGCGGCCCGAGCTGCCGTCGCCGCGCCTCGCCCAGCGGCTGACGGAGCAGGAAGGCGCCACCCTGCGCGTGGTCGCCAACCGTTCCCTCTTCATCGAGGGCAGCATCCGGGAGGTGCGCAATGCCGCCCTCTCGGGCGGCCTCCTCGCGGTGCTCGTTCTCTTCCTCGTCCTGGGCGACTTCAAGACCACGGCCATCATCGGGGTCAGCATCCCCATGTCCCTGCTCATCGCGTTCGCGCCGCTCCACCTCCTCGGCATCACCCTCAACGTGATGTCGCTCGGCGGCCTCGCCCTCGGGGTCGGCATGCTCGTCGACAACTCCATCGTCGTCCTCGAGTCCATCTTCCGCTGCCGCGAGGAGGGCGACGAACTCCGCGCGGCCGCCATCCGCGGCACCGCCGAGGTGCGTGGCGCCGTCATCTCCTCCACCCTCACCACGGTCGCCGTCTTCCTCCCCATGGTCTTCGTCGAGGGCATCGCCGGCCAGACGTTCACCGACCTCAGTTTCGCGGTGGTCGTCTCCCTCCTCGCCTCGCTCGCCGTCGCCCTCTACTTCATCCCCATGCTGGCCAGCCGCCGCCGCCCCGCCCTGGCCACCGGCGAGCCGGCCCAATCCGCCGCGGCCGCCGCCGTCGCCCCGCCGCCGACCCCGCATCCGCTGCTCGCCTGGGCCGCCTGGAACCACTTCCGCGCCGCCCGGCTTCCCGCCTCGACGCCTGCCCGCCGCTGGGGCCTCGCCTGGGGCCTGGTCCAACTCGTGGTCGGGTCCCTTCTGGAACTGGTCGCCAAATTCCTTCTCCTCGTCGTCGCGGCCTGCGCGTGGACCGGGGCCCGGCTCGCCTGGCCGCTCCTCCGGGGCGTCGCGCGACTCGCGCTTCTGCCGCTCGCCCGCCTCGTCGGCGCCGGCTTCGACCGGCTCCAGGACGCCTATCCGCGCTGGCTGCGCGTCCTGCTCGCGCACCCGCTGCTGGTGCTGGTGCTGGTGCTCGCCTGCGCCGCCCTCACCTGGCACCTCGGTCGCCAGCTCGGAGCCGAACTCCTCCCCGAGGTGCACCAGGGCGAATTCACGATCGAAGTCGATCTGCCCGTCGGCACGCCGCTCGAAGAGACCGTCGGCACCCTTTCCCCGGTCGAACGGGCGATCCTTGCCGAGCCCGGCGAGATCGAGGCCGTGCTCGCCACCTACGGCTTCGATGCGACCAACATCAAGCGATCCGACGAAGGCGAGCACACCGCGCGCTTCAAGGTGATCCTCGCGCCCGGTCCGGATCCCGGCGCGACCGAGGCGCGCGTCCTCCAACGCCTGCGCGGTCGTTTCGCCCGGATTCCCGACGCGACGATGCGCGTCGTCCGCCCCGTCCTGTTCAGCTCGCAGCGCCCCATCGTCGCCGAAATCCAATGTGACGATCTGGAGGTGCTGAAGGATCTCTCCCGCCGCGCGCATGCCCTGCTGGTGGACCGCCCGGAACTGACGGACGTCGAGGCCACGCTGCGGAAGGGCGCGCCCGAGATCCAGATCGCCTACGACCGCGACCGGCTCGCGCTCTACGGACTCAACATCGGCACCATCGCCCGCCAGGTGCGCGACCTGGTAAAGGGCTTCGAGGCCACCCGCTTCAACCTCAAGGACCGCCGCATCCCCGTCCTGGTGCGGCTCGCCGAGCGGGACCGCGCCCAGGTCGACGACGTCGGGCGCCTGGTCGTCAACCCCGGAACGGATCGCCCCATCCTCCTTCGCGCGGTGGCCGGCCTGTCCGTCGGGGAGGGCCCGAGCGAGGTGCGGCGCGTCGACGGCCAGCGCGTGGCGGTTCTCCAGGCCAACGTCGGGAAGGGTTCCCTCGCGGAGGCCGTCGCCCGGATGGAATCGGCGCTGCGAACCGGGCTCGCCTGGCCGGCGAACGCCGACCTGGTCTTCCGCGGCCAAAGCGAAGAATGGCAGCGCAGCCAGGGCAGTCTCTACCTTGCCCTCGGACTCAGCCTGTTCCTCGTCTATGTCATCATGGCGGCCCAGTTCGAATCCCTCCTCCAGCCGCTGCTCATCATGGCCTCCATCCCCCTCGCCTTCTTCGGCAGCATCCTCGGACTCCATCTCACCGGCACGCCCGCCTCGGTCATGGTGTTCCTCGGCGTCATAGTCCTCGCCGGCATCGTCGTCAACAACGCCATCGTGCTCGTCGATTGCGCCAACCAATGCCGCGTCAAGGGTCTCCCCCTCGACGAGGCCATCCTCGCCGCGGCGCGTCTCCGCCTGCGCCCCATCCTGCTCACCACCGGCACCACCGTCCTCGGGCTTCTCCCCATGGCCCTCGGACTCGGCGACGGCGCGGAGGTTCGCGCCCCGCTCGCGCTCACCGTGATGTTCGGTCTCGCCAGCTCCACCCTCCTCACCCTCGGCGTGATCCCGGTGCTCTACCACCAGGTCGTCCGCCGGCAGGAGCGCTGGTTCCAACCGGAGGCCGCCGATGATGCCCTTGCTTCCAACGGCGGCTGAAACCCCGCTCGACCAGGCCGGCGCCATGGCGGGACACCTCACCCTCGGCGCCCTCCGCCGCCGCGTCACGGTGCTCGTGTTTCTCCTCAGCATCGTCGTCGTCGGCATCGTCGCCACCCTCGGCATCCCCCTCGAACTGTTCCCCCGCGGCTATACCGGCCAGAACCTCCGCGTCTTCGTCCCCTGGCAGGACGCCCCGGTGCAGGAGGTGCTCCACAAGATCACCCTCCCGCTCGAGGACGAACTCGGCACGGTCCGCGGTCTCGACGGCCTGAATTCGTTTTCCTCCAAGGGCTCGTCCGGCGTCTTCCTCCGGTTCAAGCGCGGCACCGACATGGACGTCGCCTACCGCGAGGTGCGCGACCGCGTGGAACGCGCGCGCGTGCTGTTCCCGTCGGATGTCGACCGCGTGTTCATCCGCAAGGAGGACGCCTCGGGCATTCCCGTGGCCGTGATCGGGCTCGCCCTGGATCCCGGCATGACGGATTCCCACACCCTGATCAAGAAGACCATTGCCCAGCGCCTCGAACGGATCGAAGGGGTCGCCAGCGTTCGCACCGACGGCCTGGAGGAAAAGGAGATCCTCATCGAAGTGGACCGACAGCTGGCCGAGGGCACCGGCCTCGACCTCTACCGGCTCATCCAGGAACTCGGCGCCGACAACTTCACCATGGCCAGCGGCCAGGTGCGGGATTCGGGACGCAAACTGCTCCTCCGCTCGGTCGCGCAATACACCTCGCTGGACGAACTCGAAAACCGCCCCCTCTCCCCCACCGTCCGGCTGAAGGACATCGCCCGCATCCGCTACGAGGAACCCGAAAAGCGCTACTCCGTCCGGGTCAACAGCCGCCCCGCCGTCGCGCTCGTGGTCCTCAAGGAGGGCGAGGCCAACACCGTCGAGGTCTCCCGCCGCATCCAGGCGGAATTCGAACGCCTCCGCCAGGATCCGCGCCTCGCCGGCATGTTCGCCGAGATGCTCTTCAACCAGGGCCGGGTGGTGGAGGAATCCCTCGACAACCTCGTGTCCGGCGGCCTCGTCGGCGCCCTCCTCGCCGCCGGCATCCTCTTCTGGTTCCTCGGCCGCGTCCGGCTCACCGTCATCATCACGCTCTCCATCCCGATCTCCCTGCTCATCGCGCTCGCCACCATGTTCTTCGTCGGCGAGTCGCTCAACATCCTCACCATCCTCGCGCTGGTGATCGCCGTCGGCATGCTGGTCGACAACTCCA
This sequence comes from uncultured Verrucomicrobiota bacterium, assembly GCA_964608505.1. Classification (GTDB taxonomy): domain Bacteria; phylum Verrucomicrobiota; class Verrucomicrobiia; order Limisphaerales; family CAIMTB01; genus CAIMTB01. Next base: position 5,123 of record CAZSOV010000088.1, on the reverse strand, counting down.
TCGTCGTCGCCGAGAACATCCACCGCCTCCATCTCGCCGGCCATTCCCGCGCCGACGCGTGCATCCGCGGCGCCGCCGAGATCGCCCTGGCCATCGCCATGGCCACCCTCACCACCGTCATCGTGTTCGTCCCCGCCGCCCTCGTCGAAGGCGAGGGCCAGTTCTTCCTCATCCGCCTCGCCCTGCCGGTCTCGGTCGCCCTGCTCGCGTCCCTCCTGGTGGCCCTGGTCTTCATTCCCCTCAGCGTCTACCTCACCCTCCCCCGCCACGAGGTGCGCCACGATTCCTCCGCCTGGCGCCGCGCCCACGACCGCCTGAACGCGGTCCTGGCTCGCGCCTACGACCTCACCCTCGGCGCCGCCAACCGCGGGTACGTCGCCTCCCTCGCCTTCTTTGTCCGCCGCCGCCTCGACCTCGTCATCCTCCTCGCCGCCCTCTTCACCGCCTCCTACTACGGAGCGGCGAAACGCGTCGAGTTCGTCCAACAACAGGAGGAGGACCAAACCCGGTTCGAGTTCGGCGTCGAAGCCTCCAATGAATACGGTTTCGAGGACCTCGCCGGGTACTTCCGCGAGGTCGAGAAGGTGCTCGCGGCACGCCAGGAGGAGTTCGGCCTCAAGGGTTACTTCGTCTTCTTCCGACAACGCTTCGGCAGCATCGAAGGCTGGTTCGACGACCAGCGCACCTCGGACAAGTCCGTCAAGGAGATCGCCAGGACCCTCCTCGAACAATTCCCCAAGAAGCCCGGCATCCGCATCTTCCAGGGCGAGGAAAACCGCGCCGAACAGTCCAAATCGCGCTCCGTCTTCGCCGTGCACCTGGAAGGCGACGATGCCCCCGAACTCGAGGAGGTCGCCTCCCGCATCGAACCCCTCTTCCTCGCCACCCCCGGCGTCCTCGGCGTCCGCAAGGGCGAGGAATCCGCCCCCAGCGAAATCGCCCTGCGCATCGACCGCGGCCGCGCCGCCGCCGCCGGGGTCAACCCCGAGGTCATCGCCGGAATGGTCGGCTACGCCCTCCGCGGCTCGCAGCTCCCCAAGTACAACGAGGCCGGACGCGAAATCCCCGTCCGCATCCGCTTCCGGGAAGCCGACCGCGAGACCATGACCGAACTCGGCGGGTTCCAGGTCCCGACCTCCGACGGCGGTCGCCTCACCCTCGACGCCCTTACCGACCGCCGCGTCCAGAACTCGCCCCGCAGCATCTTCCGCCGGGACAAGAAGACCACCCGCACGCTGACCTTCGAACTCCTCGAGAAGGACGTCCGCGTCACCCGCGAACGGCTCCAGGGCCTCCAGCGAGGCCTCGCCCTGCCCGAAGGCGTCACCTTCGGGACCTCCTTCTACCGGGACGCCCGCGAGGAGATGACCAGCATGATGTTCGCGGCCGGGCTCTCGGTGGTCTTCATCTACCTCCTCATGGCGTTCCTCTTCGAGAGCCTGATCCTGCCCCTCTCGGTCATCCTCACCATCCCCCTCGCCGGCATCGGCGTGGTCTGGATGCACGTCCTCGCGGGCAAGGACCTCGATTTCCTGGGCGCCGTCGGCGTCATCCTCCTCATCGGCGTCGTCGTCAACAACGGCATCGTGCTGGTGGACTACATCAACCGCCTGCGCGAGGACGGCCACGCGCGGGGCGAGGCGCTGCTCCTCGCCGCCGACCGTCGTTTTCGCCCCATCCTCATGACCGCCCTCACCACCATCATCGGCATGGTGCCCCTGACCCTCTCCGCGCCCACCGAAATCGGCCTCAGCTACAAGAGCTTCGGGCTGACCCTCATCGGCGGCATGACCACCGCCACCTTCCTCACCCTCCTCGTGGTCCCGGTCTTCTACACCTTCTTCGACGACCTCCGCCTCCACACCCGCTCCGCGCTCGCCCGGTTCCGTCCGCGCCCCGCTCGAGACGCCGGTTGAACCCGAATTCGTCCGCCAGAACCAGTGCCCCCCCACCTTGGCGATTGCGGGAGGGCGGGCGGGGTTCGATAAAGGGCGCGGGACACTCACGCCCTTCGCCCCGAATCGATCATGCTCCCGCGACTCGCACTGCTGGTCTGGCTGCTCGCCCTGACCGCCCTCGCCGAACCCCGATTGGTGGTTCTCTCCCCGCACAACGAGGCGATCCGGGAGGAATTCGAGGTCGGCTTCGCCGCCTGGCACCAGGAGCGGTTCGGTACCACGGTGGACGTCGACTGGCGGATGGTCGGCGGCTCGTCCGAATCCGTGCGCTTCGTGCTGTCCGAGTTCTCGCGGAAACCGGACGGGATCGGCATCGACCTGTTTTTCGGCGGGGGCCAGGAACCTTTCTACGAACTGGCGGCCCGAAAACTCGTGGACCCCTGGCCGATGCCGCCGGAGGTCGCCCATGGACTGGGCATCGACGTGGCCGGTATCGAGCTGCGGGCCGAGGACGCCGCCTGGTACGGGGCGGCCATCTCCAGCTTCGGCATCCTCGAGAACCTCCGCGTCCAGGCCTTCGCGCATCTTCCCCGACTGACGCGCTGGGAGGATCTCGCGAAACCGGAGGTCTTTGGCTGGGTGGGGGCCGGCGATCCCCGTGGCAGCGGGACGATGCACGTCATGTTCGAATCGTTCCTCCAGGCCCGCGGCTGGGACGAGGGCTGGAGCCTGCTCGCCCGGGTCGGAGGCAATGCCCGTCGTTTCGATCGCATCTCCTCGACGACGGCCAAGGACGCGGCGCTGGGCGAAACGGCCTACGCGTTGTCGGTGGATTTCTACGCCTTCACGCAGATCGCCGCGGCCGGACGCACGAACCTGGCGTTCGTGCTGCCGACGGACTTCGCGGCCATCAATCCCGATGGCATCGCGATTCTCAAGGGGGCACCCGAACGGACCCTCGCCCGGCGCTTCCTGGAATACGTACTCTCGGACGCCGGCCAGGCCCTATGGCTGTTGCCGAAGGGTCATCCGGGCGGACCGCGGAGGTATTCCATCGAGCGGATGCCGGTCCGTCCCGCGCTCTACGCGCGGTACCGCGACGTCAGCAACGTGCAGTTCTCGCCGTTCGACCTGAAGACGGGCTTCCGGTACGACGCGAAGCTGGCCCAGCAACGGCGCGGCGTGGTGGCAATGCTGGCTGGCGCGTTGCTGGTCGACGTGCACGACGATCTGAAGCGCGCCTGGTCGGCCGTGATCCGACGCGGCACGACGCCGGAGGACCTCGCCGAACTCGGGCGCCCGCCGGTCAGCGAGGCCGAAGCGAAACAACTCGCCGGCGAGGCGTGGAAGGACCCCGCGTTCCGCAACGCCCGCAAGACCGAGTGGCAGGGCTGGGCCCGGGACAAGTATCGGCGCCTCGCGGGCCGCTAGGCCGGACCGGCGCCCGGACCGACATCCGGAGTGCCGTGCCACCGACCTCCGGATTCCGCCGGTACCGCCCCCGCCGTGGCACGTCCTCCATGCGTTGGACGAGGCGAGAAGGGCTCCGGCGGCGAGTTCGCGGATCGTGCGCCCCCTGACTCCCGATTCGCCATTCCTGCCCCGTTCGGGTTGTCTTGGGCATGGCCAAGCCGCCGTATCTCGAACTCGGTCAGGGTCGGGACGCCGAACGCATCCCCATTCTGTACGAGGATCGCTCCATCATTGCCGTGGACAAACCCCGCGGCTGGATGCTCGTGCCGTTCACGTGGCAGCGCACTCGATGGAACCTCCAGGCCGCCATCCAGTCCTCCATCGGTGCCGGTGCCTTCTGGGCCCGTTCCCGCAACCTCCGCTTCCTCCGCTACATCCACCGGCTCGACGCCGAGACCTCCGGAATCCTCCTCTTCGGACGCAGCCCCGGCGCGGTCCGGAGCTACGGCGACCTGTTCGAATCCCGGCAAATGGCGAAACGCTATCTCGCGATCGTGCGCGGGCGCCCCCGGCGCGACGCCTGGACCTGTGAACTGGCCCTCGACAAACACCCAGCCGACGTCGCGCTCATGCGCGTCGTCCAACAGGGCGGCAAGGCGGCCGTGACCGAGTTCCGTGTTCTGGATTCACGGGAAGACCTCACGCTCATCGAGGCCCGCCCCCTCACCGGGCGGACCCACCAGATTCGCGTCCACCTCATGTCCTCCGGACATTCCATCGTGGGCGACCATGCCTACGGCGGAGGCGTCGGTCCCATGGGCCTGCGTTCCGTCGAGTTGGGTTTCACCGACCCCTTTACCCGCCGAACCGTCCGCATCGTCGCGCCCGAGCAGGCCTTTCTGGAGGAGTACGGGTTTGGGCGGCCAGCACCACCTGCCATCTCCCGACCCGCGCCCGAACCTCGCGAGGTTCGAGGGAACCTGCCCCATGCGAGGGACCCGAAGAACCCGCAAGCCCAAGGCCGTCGCGCCCAACCGCGACCGGACCGAGGCGCGTCCGGGCAGGGCCGACCCCAAGGCCGACGCAAATCCGCCTGACCCCCCCAACAGCGACCGTCCAGCATAACAAGCTCGACCTCGAACGTCCAAACGCCGGGATTTATATTAATGACCAGCACAACAATCCTAACGTCTTTATTGCCGGGCTTATTCGCAGATCTTGGTCGAGCATTAGTCCGGGATAATTCTAACAGGATAATCCACACACCTTGACGACTAGCACAGAACGACTTGGAGCGCGGTGATAATTCATCTCCGGGATTATTCTGTTGCATGTAGCAGCGGCGTTGGGCAGCGTCCGAGGTCATGCCGACCGGTCGTTTGCTCGCGCCACCCGATCATCCCGCCGCCGTCTATCACTGCGTGTCCCGCGTCGTCGATCGACGTTTCATCTTCGGCGCCCCCGAGAAGGAGCACTTCGTCCAGCTCCTCCGCGAGGCCGAGGAGTTCTGCGAGGTTCGCATCCTTACCTTCTGCCTCATGTCCAATCACTTCCACGTCCTCGTGGAGGTGCCGAGGCCTCCGGAGCCGCAGCTGCGGCCTTCGCCGGAGCAGGTACTCGCCAAGCTGGCGAAGCTGTCCGGGCACCAGAACGTCGGGTTGGTCCGCCAGCGCTTCGAGATGTACCGCGAATCCAAGGACGAGAAGGGGTTGGCGGAGTATTTGACGACGTTCCATGCGCGGCTTTGGGATCTGAGTCAGTTCATGAAGCTGGTGAAGCAGCGTTTCACGCTCTGGTACAACCTGCGCGTGG
>CAZSOV010000087.1:0-26599 GCA_964608505.1 uncultured Verrucomicrobiota bacterium | reverse complement strand
GCAGATTGTACCAGAGCGTAAACCGCTGCTTCACCAGCTTCATGAACTGGCTCAGGTCCCAAAACCGCGCATGGAACGTGGCTAGGTACTCGGCCAACCCCTTCTCGTCCTTGGCCTGGCGATACATCTCGAAACGCTGGCGGACCAACCCGACGTTCTGGTGCCCGGAAAGCTTCGCCAACTTGGCCAGCACCCGCTCCGGTGTGGGACGAAGCTCGGGCTCGGGCGGCTTCGGAACCTCGACCAGCACGTGGAAGTGATTGGACATGAGGCAATAGGTCAGGACGCGAACCTCGCAGAACTCCTCGGCCTCGCGGAGGAGCTGGACGAAGTGCTCCTTCTCCGGGGCGCCGAAGATGAAGCGTCGATCGACGACGCGGGAGACGCAGTGATAGGCGGCGGCGGGATGATCGGGCGGAGCGAGCAAGCGACCGGTCGGCATGCCGCGTATGCTGCCGGGAGGCGTCGCGTATGCAATTAAATATCCCGGCGCGTGATCACTTTCGAAATATCCCGGCGCATACTTTTTTGCGCGCGGTGGGGGAGGGTGCGGGAGCTTCAGTCGTGGGCGCGGGGATGCGCGGCGTCGTAGGCGCGGCGCAGGCGTTCGGTGCTGACGTGGGTGTAAACCTGCGTGGTCGTCAGTTGGGCGTGTCCGAGCATCTCTTGGACGCTCCGCAGGTCGGCGCCGGCGTCGAGAAGGTGGGTGGCGAAACTGTGCCGCAGTTTGTGGGGCGTGAGGGCGGGGTCGAGACCCGCGGCGAGGAGGTAGGTCTTGAGGCGGTGCTGCAAGGTGCGGGCGGGGACCGGGCGCGGATCGTCGAGCCCGCGCCAGAAGACGGGCTCGGCATCGTCGGGGGTGCGCCCGAGGAGCGCCCAATAGGTTTCGATGGCGCGGAGGGCGTGGCCGCCGACGGGGACGAGTCGTTCCTTGCGTCCCTTGCCGAGGATGCGGGCGAGAGCCTGCGGGCGGTCAAGATCGGCGACGCGCAGGCCGCAGAGTTCGCTGATGCGCAGGCCGCAGGAATAAATCGTCTCGAGGATGGCGGTGTCGCGTTCGGGGACGGTGAGGTCCGGACGGCGGCCCTTGGCCCGGCGTCCGGTCTCGGCGGCCAGCTCGGCCTGGGCGACGAGGCGGGGGGCGTCAAGGAGGGCCTGCATCTGTTCGACGGAAAGAAACCGGACGAGGCGCCGGGGGAGCTTCGGGAGGGCGAGTTCGCGGAGGGGATTTTGTTCGATCAATCCCCGCCGCATGAGGAACCGATAGAAGGTTCGCAGGGCGGAGAACCGAAGGCGCGTCGCGCCCGGACTGAGTCCCAGCCGGCCGAGGTGCCGCAGGTGAAACCGGAATTGCTCGCGCGGGATGCGGATCCAGTCGGGTGCCGACCGGTGCTGGGATTCGTGCCAGGTCGCGAACTCGGCGAGGGCCTGGGAGTAATTGCGGACGGTGTACTTCGAGGCGCCACGCTCGGTGTCGAGATGCCGGAGGAACGCATCGATGAGGGCATCGGAAGACATGGGGGAGCGCGATGCGAGCGGCCAGGGGAGGCGGGCGGAAGAGGCAGAAACAACGGGTGGGCGTTCAGGAATCGAGCGCGGCGGCGTAGGCACGGAGGAGTTGGTCCACCGACCGGTCCCAGGCGAGCTCGGCGTGGATGCGTTGGCGTCCGAGGGCGCCCATGCGTTCGCGGGCCGGGGGATCCTCGAGCAGTTCGAGGAGGGCGTCGCCGAGCCGGGCCGGGGAGTTCTCGGGAACGTACCGGGCGGCCTCGCCGGCGGAGTACCGGCCCTCGCGCACGTCGTACATGACCTGGGGTTTCCCGAAGGCCATGTACTCGAGCGTCTTGTTCATCGTGCAATGGTCATTGTACGGGTTGATCGGATCGCACGCGACGCCGGCGTCGATGGTCTGGAGGGCGGAGAAGAGAAACTCGTTGGACACGCGTCCGGGCAGTTCGACGAAGGGACCGAGCCCGAGTTCGTCGCGGCGTCGGACGAGGGCGTCGTACTCGGGGCCGGTGCCCATGAGGAGGAACTGCACGTCGGTGCGGCCGCGGGCGTGGACCACATGGCGCGCGGCTTCGACGAGGTGGATGACGCCGTCGGCGTTGCCCATGACGCCGACGTAGCCGACGAGGTAACGGCGTCCGCGGCGCAGGTCCGGATTCGGGGCGACGGTGCCGGCGGAGATCTTGGGGGCGGTGCGGACGACGAAGACCTCCCAGGGGAGTTTGCGTCCGCGGTCGAGGGCGGTCTGCTGGACGGAGCGGTTGGTGGCGAGGACGATGTCGGCGCAGGCGTAGGTGAGGCGTTCGGCGGCGCGCACGGCCCAGTAGAACAGGCCGCGCCGGTGGAACTTGGCCTCGAAGAACTCGGGCCAGACGTCATGGACGTCGTAGATGACGCGGGTGCCGAGGAGCAGCTTGAAGGGCCAGGCGACGAGGAAGAGGAGGTCGGGCGGGTTGCAGAGGTGGAGGACGCGGAAGCGGTGGCGGCGCCAGACCTTCCAGGCGAGACGCCATTCGCCCCACAGCGCCGAGGCGTATTCGCCGAGGAACCCGATCAGGCCGCCGGCCTCCTCGGTGATCCAGTGGCGGTAGATGTGGATGCCCTCGAGGCACTCGTACGGCGCGAGACAGCCCCGCATGCGCGGGCAGATGACGATCACCTCGTAGCCGGCATCCCGGAGGGCGCAGGATTCCTGCCAGACCCGACGGTCCAGGGGCACGGGCAGGTTCTCGACGAGGATGAGGATGGCCGGTTTCTTCATGGCACGGTCGTCACCAGCAGAATCCGTGATAACGGGACGGCAGGCTGCGGAGTTCGGGCCATCCGTTGATGTCGAGCACCGCGTGGTCCGGGGTGATCGTGGCGGCGAGTTCGGCGAGGGTGGCGCATTTCTGGGAGACCAGGACGAGGCCGGAGGTGCCGATGGCCTGGGCGAGGTCGGCGCGCAGCAGTTGGGCGAGGTGCGGCATGCGGGAGTCGATGACGCGTTTGTTCGCGCCGACGAGGGCGGCGAGGTTGAGCTGCGGATCGTAGATGCGGACGGAGTACCCCCGGCCAAGGCAGTGTTGGGCAACCTCGACCATGGCGCTTTCGCGGAGGTCATCGGTGTTGGACTTGAACGACAGGCCGAGGAGGACGATGTCGCGATGCCCGGACGCGGCGACTCGTTCGAGCAGGCTTTGCAGGTGGCGCTCGTTGCTGGGGATCAGGCTTTCGAGCAGCGGCACCGACGCGCCGGTCTGACGGGAGCGGTGGACCAGGGCGCGCACGTCCTTGGGCAGGCAGGAGCCGCCGAACGGATTGCCGGGGCGCAGGTAGTAGGGGGAGATATTGAGGCGCGTATCCCGGCAGAGCAGTTCCATCACCGCCGCGGCATCGACGCCGAGGCTTTGGCCCAGGCGCCCGATCTCGTTGGCGAAGGCGACCTTCGTGGCGTGGAAGGCATTGCAGGCGTACTTGAGGAGTTCCGCGGTTTCCCAACCGACCGGCGCGGCGTCGCTTCCGAACAGGCCGGCCAGTTCGGGCGGAGGCGGGGAGCCGTCGCGGGTGCCGACGGCGGCCAGCGAGGGGTGGTCGAAGTCCTTGACCGCGGTGCCTTCGCGCAGGAATTCCGGATAGTAATAGACCGCGAGCCGGGGGCCGAGGTCCGGGGCGAGTTCCTCGACGAGGGCGCGGGTGCTGCCGGGCAGCATGGTGCTGCGGAAAACCAGGGCATGGGGCCGGTTCTTGGCGCGGACCGCCCCGACGATCTCGCGCGTGACCTGGCGGACGAACCCGAGGTCGAGGGAACCGCCGACGGTGGACGGGGTGCCGACGCAGACCAGGGACGCGTCGGTGGCGGCGACGGCGGCGGCGGCATCGGTGGTGGCGTCGAGGCGTCCGGCGGCGAGGCCGGCGGCCAGGCGTTCCTCGAGTTGGGGCTCGATGATGGGGGGCTTGCCCCGGCGGAGGTCTTCGACCTTGGGGGCGGCGACGTCGACCCCAACGACGCGGAGGCCGCGGGCGGCGAGGCAGCCGGCGGTCACGGCTCCGACGTAGCCGAGGCCGAAGATGGAGACGTTCATCCGCGGCGGACGCTATCAGCGGGTCCGGCGGGGGTCACGCGGTAGTCCACGGTCGTGGCGGGCGGCACGGAACGTGCTGATGCGGTGATCCGATGGGAAGCGACGCGGTGAACTGGATGCTGGTGTTCGTGCGGGCCAGCGCCTTTCTCCTGGTGCTTCCGGTCTTCTCGGCGACGAACATCCCGCGCTGGATGCGGATCGGGTTGGCGGGGTTGATGGCGGTGCTGGTCGCACCGGTCCTGCCCCCGTTCGCCCTGCGTCCGGCCGGGTTGCCGGATTGGATCTGGTTGTTCGGGGTGGAGGCCATGGCGGGGCTGGCCATCGGGTTCGTGACACGGATGGTCTTCTACGTGTGCGACTTTGCCGGACGCCTGATTACCAATGAGATGGGATTGAACATGGCATCCACGTTCAACCCGATGGCGGGGGAGATGGCGCAGGCGCCGGGCATGATTCTCTTTTATTTCGCGGTGACGGTGCTGTTGATCCTGGATCTGCATCACTGGGTGCTGCTGGGGTTCCGGGACACGTACGGCGTATTGCCGGTCGGGGCGGCGCATCTGGCGGCGGGTTTGATGGGGGACGTCATCCGGCACACGAGCCGGGTGCTGGGAGTGGGGGTGTTGATGGCCGCGCCGCTGATGGCGGTTTCGTTCATCATCACGCTGGTGTTTTCGATCCTGGGCCGGGTGGTGCCGCAGATGAGCGCGTTTCTGGAGAGCTTTGCGGTACGGGCGCTGGGGGGGTTGGTGGTGTTCGCCCTGAGCTTGGATATCATGGCCCAACATCTGCTTAACTACCTCCTGCGGTTGCCGGAGGACATGATGCGCGTGGCGCAGTACCTCGGGGTCCGCTGAGTCCACCCATGAACCGCCCACGACCAGCGCGCCGCCCGGTGAGGGCACCGGGCCCACCGGCTGAAGGCGGCGTGGCCCCACGCGGCGACGTGCGCTCCGCGGTTCCCGGTTTCGAGGCGCGGCTCGCAACGCGTGTTTCCCACCCATGAGCAGCGAACACGGCGAGAAGACGGAGCAACCGACGCAGCGCCGGCTCGAGGATGCGCAGAAGAAGGGCCAGATCGCGCGCAGCGCCGAGGTGCAGACGGTGCTGGTCCTGCTCGGGGGGCTGACGGGATTGACGTTTTTCGGGTACGACGCCTGGACCCAACTGGCGAGCGCGCTGATGGGCATGCTTGGACATCTGCACGACACGCCCTTGAGCCAGTCCTCGATCCAACGCTACGCCATCGACGGTGCGCTGGTGTTGGTCCGGTGCACGGGGCCGGTGGTGGCCTCGGCGCTGGTCGGGGGATTGCTGGCGGGCGCCCTGCAAACCCGGTTCCAGACGACCCCCGACGCGCTGGGGGTGCGCTGGGAGCGGTTGAATCCCGTAAATGGCTGGCAGCGAGTGTTTTCCATGCGATCCGTGGTCCCGACGGCGGTGGCCCTCGCGAAGCTGGTCTTCATCGGGGCGCTCACGTACGGGACGATCGTGTCGGTCCTGCATGACCCCATCTTCGCGAGCACGGTGAGTTTGGATCGAGTGGCCACCTTCATGGCGGACGCGGGCATGCGGATCACGTTCCGGGTGGTTCTGGCGCTGGCGGTGATCGCGGCGGCGGATTTTGGGTACCAGAACTGGCGGACCTGGCGGGATCTGATGATGACCCGCGAGGAGGTGAAGGAGGAGATGAAGAGCCAGGAAGGGGATCCCCGGCTCAAGGCCAACCGGCGGCGGCTGCTCCGATCCTCCTTGCGGAAAATGCTTTCCGAAGTGCCCACGGCCGACGTGGTGGTCACGAACCCGACCCGGATTGCCATCGCGCTCCGGTACGACCGGCGGACCATGAAGGCACCGAAACTGGTCGCCAAAGGCATCCGCCTGAACGCGGCCCGGATTCGCGAAATGGCGACCCGGCACAACGTGCCCATGCTCGAGAACAAACCGTTGGCCCGCCTGTTGTTCAAGCACGGCCGGGTCGGTGGCGAGGTTCCTGCTCAGTTGTACCTGGCCGTCGCCGAAGTGCTCGCATGGGTCTACCGAACTTATCCTTATCGTGCATATGCCGCCGAAAACCGGGTGGCGGCGGGATCCCCGTCGGTCGGGGGTGGGCAATTGGCGCCGACCGAGGCGGCAGATTCTGCCGCCCTGACCGCCTAGGACGCACCCGGACCCAGGCCTGGAAACCGCGATGGCCACGCTGACCTCCCAACTCCGCACGCTCCTGAAGCACGGCGACCTCTGGCTGGTGGCCGGGTTGTTCGGAACGGTCCTGCTGCTGATCCTGCCCGTGCCGCCGGGTCTGCTCGACGGATTGCTGGCGCTCAGCATCGCCCTGTCGTTGTTGATGTTGCTGGTGATTCTGTACGTCCGGCAACCGTCCGATTTCACGGGATTCCCGACCTTGCTGCTGTTCGTCACCCTGTTTCGACTGGCGCTCAACGTCGCCACAACGCGGCTCATTCTCCTGGATGGTTACGCCGGGCATATCATCGAGGCCTTCGGCAACTTCGTGGTGCGCGGGAATTACGTCGTCGGGATGGTCATCTTCCTGATCCTGGTGCTGATCAACTTCATCGTGATCACCAAGGGCGCCGGGCGCATCGCGGAGGTCGCCGCGCGGTTTACCCTGGACGCCATGCCCGGCAAGCAGATGGCGGTGGATGCCGAACTGAACGCGGGGTTGATCAACGAGAAGGAAGCACGGGCCCGGCGGCGCGCGGTCGAGCAGGAGGCGGATTTCTACGGGGCCATGGACGGCGCCAGCAAGTTCGTGCGGGGCGATGCGATTGCCGCCGTGCTGATCACGCTGGTCAACGTCATCGGCGGCTTCGCCATCGGCATCCTGCAACGCGGCATGACCATCACCGAGGCGCTCCAGCGCTACACCGTCATGTCCATCGGCGACGGTCTGGTCTCCCAGATTCCGGCGCTCATCATCTCCACGGCCGCGGGCATCCTCGTCACGCGCGCCGCCTCCAAGAACGATCTGGGTCAGGAACTCGGCGCCCAGCTGATGTCGCATCCGCGCGCCATGGCCATTCTCGCCGGGGGCATGGGGGCGTTTGCCCTGGTCCCCGGGTTGCCGATGATGCCCTTTCTGGTGCTGGCCATCGTTTCGGGCGGCATCGCGTATTCGTTGCATCGCGAGGGACTCCCGCTCCTTGCCGGGGCCGAGGCCGGCGCCAAGGGGGGTGCGTCCGTCCCGCCCGGAACCGCCGGGGCCGCCCGGACCGCCGGCGCGGATGGCCCCTCCGAAGGTTCGTCCGAACCGAAGCCCGTGGAGAAACTCGAGACGCTGCTCTCCCTGGATCCGCTGCAAATCGAATTGGGCTACGGCCTGGTGTCCCTGGCGGACAAGCGCCGTGGCGGCGACCTGCTGGACCGCGTGACGGGCGTGCGCCGCAGTTTCGCGCAGGAATTCGGTGTCATCGTTCCGCCCATCCGGCTGCGCGACAACCTGCAGCTCGGGCCCAACGAATACCGGTTCGTCCTCCGCGGGCATCCCGGCGCGCAAGGCCAGCTGCAACCCGGTTATTGGCTCGCCATGAACGCGACCAACAGCCGGGCGCAACTCAAGGGGTTGCCGACGGTCGAACCCGTCTTCGGTCTGCCGGCCACCTGGATCACGGAATCCGAGCGCAAATCGGCCGAGGCCGGTGGATTCACGCTCGTGGATGCCACCTCGGTGCTCGTCACCCACCTCAGCGAGGTCATCAAGCGCAACTGCCATCAATTGCTCAGCCGCCAGGACGTCCAGAGCCTGCTCGACAACCTCAAGCAAACCCATCCCACCGTCGTCAACGAACTCGTCCCGGGCCAGCTCACCGTCGGTCAGGTGCAGCGCATCCTCCAGAACCTGCTCTGCGAGGGGATTTCGATCCGGAACCTGGCGGGCATCCTGGAGAAGATCAGCGACTTCGCGATGTTCACCAAGAACCCCGACGAACTCTCGGAACAGGCGCGTCGGGCCCTCGGCGCCCAGATCACCAAGGCCTACCAGATGTCCAATGGCAGCCTCTGTGCCATCACCCTCGACCCCCGCCTCGAGCAGGCCCTCGCCCAGAATCTCCGGCAAAGCCAGACCGAGATCTCGATGGTCATGGAGCCCGGCCTCGCCCGCCACGTCGTCCAGTGGCTCTCCAAGTTCGTCCAGCAGATGCTCGCCGCCGGCCAACCCCCCGTCGTCCTCTGCGCCCCCCAGATCCGGCTGGGCTTCAAACGCTTCTTCGAGACCACTTTCGGCGAACTTGCCGTCCTCTCCTACGCCGAGATTCCGCCCCGCGTCGAGGTCCAGAACGCCGGCGTCGTCCCCGCGACCGAGTGACTAGCCGCCGATGCCTTCCCCCTCCTCAGCCCCCTCCCGTTCCCGCGGCATTTCCTTCGTCGCCCCCGACATCGCCGCCGCCATCGTCGAGATCCGGGCGAAACTGGGTTCCGACGCCGTCATCCTCGACATCCGCCGCCAACCCGCCTCCGGCGTCCGCCGGCTCTGGCAACGCCCCCAGGTCGAGGTGATCGCCTGCCTGCCCGACGACGCCGAACCCGCTGCCACCCCGGGCCCGGCGCCGTCCTCCGCTGCCACCCCGGCCGAGGATGCGGATCGTCGCGCGGGCCGAACCGAGGCACCGGCGCCGTACCGAGGCGTACCCCAGCGGGAAGCCCTTCATCGTTACGCCCGCTCCGGCGCGCCCGGGGGTGCAACGTCCGCCCCCGACCCTGCGGACCCGGCACCCGTTCCCGCCCTTGTCGACGACGTCTTCGAATCCACGGTTCCCAGCCGGGCCATGGCTTCCGGTGCGCCGCTTCCCGGGGAATGGCGTTGCCGGGCGGTCTTCGAGCGGCTCGGCCTGATTCCGGTCTGTGCCGAGCGGGTTCTGGCGACCATGCAGGAAATCCACGGGCCGGGGCGCGCCGCTCCGGAGACCCTGACCAAGGAACTCGTCCTGGCCCGGGCCGCGCTCATCAAGCTATGGCGCCCCGTTCCTCCCCCGGAAACCCACGGCGCGGCGCCCCTGCATGTCTTCCTCGGCGCCCCCGGCAGCGGCAAGTCCACCGCGCTCTGCAAGTGGTTGGCGCAGACGGTTCTCATCGATGCCCGACCGGCCCAGGTCTGGCGCCTGGATGGCCGCACCGCCAACGCCTCGGAACTCGTCAGTCTCTATGGCGAAATCCTGGGCGTACGGGTCGAGCGGACATGGAATGGCCGAAGTGATCCATCCGTGACCGGGTTCGTGGATCTCGGCGGCGCGGATTTCCGCGACCGCGAATCGCTCGATGCCTTGGCGGGGACGCTGGCCCGCCTGCCCGGGGCCTGCGTGCACCTCGTACTGAACGCCGCGTACACGGTCCCGCTGCTCCTCGCCCAGGTGCGCGCTTTTTCCTCCCTGCCCATCGACGATCTGGTTCTGACGCATCTGGATGAGGAACTGGCGTGGGGAAAACTGTGGAATTTGGTGCTGGGGACGAATTGCCCCCTCCATCGGCTGGGGGCTGGGCAAAATATTCCGGGTCGGTTTTCGGTCGCTCACCCGGAACAGCTCTGTGGTTCGCTCTTCGGGGGTTGATCGGCTGATTCTGCAGGGTCCGGACCCGGGGACGGGAGTGGCAAGCTCCTTGCTGAATGGGTTCCGAGTTGAAATCGCTCAAACCACTCCTGCTCCTCGGTGCCTTCCTGGGTTTCTTCCTGGGCGTCCTCCTCGGCCTCGCCAACCAAAGCGACTGGCCGTCGATCCTCTGGCGCTCCAGTGCGGCGGCCCTCGGTTTCGGTGTCCTCTTCCGCTGGTGGGGACGCTGTTGGACCGCGGGTCTCCGGGTTGCGCAACAAGAGCGCTACGCCGCCCTCCTCGCGCAACGCCAGGAGCAGATGGAGCAAAAGGAGCAAAAGACCGTCCGGACGTCCAAGCCATGAACCCGAACCTCGCCTGCCCACCGTCCGATACCTCTGCCGGGAATCTGGCCGCCTCCCGCGGCGGTGCCCTCTGGCAGCGCTACCGCCAGGACTCCGACACCGAGACCGAGGGCGAACTCGTCGAACACTACCTTCCGCTCGTCAAAACCGTCGTCGGGCGCCTCGCCATGACCCTGCCGGCCCACGCCTCGCTCGAGGACCTGCACAGCGCCGGTCTCGTCGGCCTCCTCCAGGCCCTCCGTTCCTACCGGCCCGGCAGCGGCGCCTCCTTCGAAACCTTTGCCCGCTTCCGCATCCGCGGCGCCGTCCTCGACGAACTCCGCCGCATGGACTGGGTCCCGCGCTCCGTCCACGACAAGGCCCGTCGCCTTCAGGAGGTCATGATGGACCTCGAGCAACGTCTCGGGCGGTCTCCCGACGACTCCGAGATGGCCGATGCCATGGACCTGTCCGTCGAGCAGTATCGCCAGTTGCTCGACGAGGTCCGGCCCGCGGCGTTCATCCACCTCGACAGCGTCCTGCAAAGCGACAACAGCGATCCCACGCCTCTCCACGAGTTCGTGTCCGACGACGATCAGGAATCCGCGCCCGAAATGACCTCGCGCCGCGAACTGGTCCAACTCGTCGTCGACCGCCTCGAGCGCCTGCCCGACATGCAGCGCAAGGTGCTGGCCCTGTATTATTGCGAGGATCTTCGCCTCAAGGAAATCGCCGCCGTCTTCGGCCTGACCGAATCCCGCATCTGCCAGATCCACGGTCAGGCCATTCTCGCCATCCGGGGCTTCATCGAGCGGTACGAGGCCGCCACCGCCTAGCCATGGTCATCCTCCTCGGAGTCCTCATCGTCTTCGGGTCCGTCCTCGGCGGCTTTTCCATGGCCGGCGGGAACATCGGAAACCTGATCCATGTCTCCGAGTTCATCGTCATCGGCGGGGCGGGACTCGGCGCCATGGTCATCATGGCCCCCAAGAAGGTGCTCTTCGAGTTGATCCACCAGATCCTCGGTGCCTTCAAGGGCACCCCCTACGGACGCGCCTCCTACGAGGAACTCTTCAAGGCCCTCTACGAGCTCTTCATGCTCGCCCGCCGCAACGGCATGGTCGCCCTCGAGGAACACGTCCTCGCCCCCGAGACCAGCTCCATCCTCCAGAAGTATCCCGGTTTCCTCCGCAACAAGCCCGCCCTCGAGTTCGTCTGCGGCGGCCTCAAGCCCATCATCGACGGACGCATCAAACCCGACCAGCTCCGGCACCTCATGGAGGTCGAACTGGCGCGCCTCGAGCACGAGGCCCACGAACCCGTCGGCGTCCTCAAGAGCACCGCCGATGCCATGCCCGGCTTCGGCATCGTCGCCGCCGTGCTCGGCATCGTCATCACCATGCAGGCCATCGCGGGCCCCATCGAGGAAATCGGCGAAAAGGTCGCCGCCGCCCTCGTCGGCACCTTCCTCGGCATCTTCCTCGCCTACGGCCTCTTCTCCCCGCTCGCCACCAACCTCGAATTCGTCAACGCCGCCCGCATCGCCTACCTCCGCTGCATCGCCGAATGCGTCGGCTCCTTCGCCAATGGCCAGGCCCCCCTCATGGCCATCGAATTCGGACGGCGCAGCCTCGAGAGCGGCCTCGCTCCGGGACCCGACGAACTCGAAGCCCTGCTCAAGAGCGTGGGCGGTGGCGCCAAGAAGTAGACCCCCGACGCGTCTCTCCCTCCCATGGCCGGCGGCAAACATCATCATGGCGGTGCCTGGAAGGTCGCCTACGCCGACTTCATCACCACCATGATGGCCCTCTTCCTCGTTCTGTGGCTCACCGCCCAGGACGCGAAGATCAAGGAAGCCATCGAGCGCTCCTTCCGCAATCCCTTCTCCTCCCTGACCAAGGAATCCGTCGGGCTCATCTCCAACAAGGACGCCACCGCCCTCCAGCGCGAGCGCGGCAACTTCGATTCCCCCAGCACTGCCCAGCTCGAGATCCTCCGCCGCGTCACCGAGGATCTCTCCAAACTCCTCCAGAACGATCCCGACGACCAACCCTCCGTCCGCATCGATCCGACCCCCGACGGACTTCGCGTCAACGTCTTCGACCGCTCCCAGCATCCCATCTTCGAGCCCGATTCTACCCAGTTCACCGCCTACGGCGCGTGGATCTTCTCGACCATGGCGTGGGTGGTCGCCCGCTACCCGACCTTCGTCGTCGAGCTCGAGGGCCACACCGAGGCCGGTACCCAACCCCGCGGCCCCGAATATACCCCCTGGGAGCTCTCCGCCGACCGCGCCAATGCCACCCGACGCCATCTCGTCGAGCACGGCGTCGGCCCCGACCAGGTCTTCAAGGTCGCCGGCTACGGCGACTCCCAGACGATTCCGGGCGTCAAACCCGAGGACGAAGCCAACCGTCGCGTCGCGGTCCTGTTGCGTATCGGCGCCAAGACCGCTCCCAAAATCTCCATCCCTCCCGCCGCTGCCGCGCCTGCCGCCTCGCCATGAGCGATCCCTTCGTCCCCTACGTCACGGAGCCGGCTCGCTCGAAGGCCGGCGCCGCTCCGTTCCGCGTCATGGTGATCTCCCAGCCCGAGGCCACCGCCCCCGCCTTCGCTCCGCTCCAGCCCGCCTCCCCCGGAGCCGCTCCCGGCTCCGCTTCGCCTGCGCTCCGCTCTCATCCCCACCCGCCGCATCCCGGCGGCCCCGAGCCTCAGGTCACCCTCGACCGGGACGGAGACCGGATCACGCGCATCTCCATTCGTTGCGCCTGCGGTCAGGTCATCCAGCTCGACTGCTCCTACTGACCCCGGCCCTTCGCCCCCTCGGAGCTTTGAACGAAGCCCCTCGGAACCTTGAGCCTGGCCTCTTGGAGCTTTGAGCTTGGCCCCCTGGAGCTTCGAGCCTGGCCCCCTGGAGCTTTGAACTTGGCCCCTCGGAACTTTGAGCTTCGCCTCTTGGAGCTTCGCCCTCGACCTCGTCAGCCATTCTTTCCCTCCCCGGGCACGAATTACCCCGGCCTCGCGCAGTGATTGTCGTTCGCGGCTTCCAGGACAGCGCAATTTGCCGGTTCCAGCTGCTGGCACGTTCGTTGCTGAAAGCGAGTCCATGAATGCCAGCCTGTACCAGGCCGCTGCGGGGATGAAGGCGACCGTTCGCTGGCAGGAAGTCATTGCCGAGAACATTTCTTCCGGTTTCATCCCCGGCTTCAAGCGACAGAACCTCTCCTTTGGTGCCGTCGAGGCCGGCGTCATGGCGGCCTCCCCCACGACGGTCGATGGCGGCAATCGGCACTTCGCCATGCCTTCCAGCACGGTCGGGACCGATTTTCAACCCGGCGAAATGAAACCCTCCCCCGGCCCCACCGATGTGGCCATCGAGGGTCGCGGCTTCTTCGAGGTCCTCATGCCCAACGGACGTCGCGGCTACACGCGCGACGGCGAGTTCCATCTCAACGGACGCGGCCAGCTCGTCAACAAACAGGGCTATCTCGTCGAGGGTGACCGCGGTCCGATCCAGCTCGAGCCCGGCAACGCGCAGCCCGTCACGATCTCGGCCGATGGCCGGATCTCGCAGGGCAACAACGCCCGCGATTCGATCCGTGTCGTGGACTTCGCCGACTACCGCTTCCTCCAGGGCGTCGGGGGCGGGCTCTTCGTCTCGAAAAACCCCGATGTCCTGCCCGGCCCCGTGCCGAAGCCCTCCGTTCACCAGGGCTTTCTCGAGTCCGCCAACACCTCGTCGATCCGCGAGATGGGCGACCTCCTCACCTCCGTCCGGTTCTTCGAGGCCAATCAAAAGGTCCTCCAAGCCCAGGACGAACGGCTCGGACGCCTCATCACCGAGCTCGGCAATCCGACCTGATCCCACCGATTCCCCCTTATGCTGCGCGCTCTCTACTCCTCCTCGGCGGGCATGGAAGCCCAGCAGATGAACCTCGACGTCATCGCGAACAACCTCGCGAACGTCAACACCACCGGCTTCAAGAAGTCGAAGATCGAGTTCCAGGATCTTCTCTACCAGACCACCAGCGCCGCCGGGGCCCAGCAGGGTGCCGGCAACGAACTTCCCACCGACATCCAGGTCGGCCACGGCGCCCGCGTCTCCGCCACCTCCCGCATCTTCACCACCGGCGAACTCACCCAGACCGGCGAACGCATGGACGTCGCCATCAATGGCGACGGCTTCTTCGAGGTCCAGATGCCCGACGGCTCCCGCGCCTACACCCGCGCCGGCGCCTTCAAGACCGCCGCCGACGGCACCGTCCGGACCAGCGAGGGACTCACCGTCCTCAGCGGATTCCAGCCCATCCCCGCCGGCTCCACCAACGTCACCATCTCCGGCACCGGCTTCACCACCATCAAGGGGCCCAACGGCAATACCGAGTTCCAGATCCAGCTCGCCCGCTTCATCAACCCGGCCGGACTCGAGAGCCTCGGCCACAATCTGTTCCGCGAAACCAGCGCCTCCGGCCAGGCCGAACTCGGCAACCCCAGCGAAAACGGCTTCGGCACCCTCGAACAGGGATTCCTCGAAATGTCCAACGTCAAGGTCGTCGAGGAAATGGTCAAACTCATCATGGCCCAGCGCGCCTACGAGGTGAATTCCAAGTCGGTCCAGGCCGCCGACGACATGCTCCGCGACGCTGCCAACCTCCGCCGCTAGGTGCCATGCCCCGCCTCCTCCTCCACCTGCTGCTCGCCGGCGCTTGCGCCGTTGCCCCCGCGCTCGCCGCCGCCCCGACCGTGGCCACCGTCGCCCCCGCCCCCGCCCCCGCCCCGGCGAGCCTCGCGACGCGCCCGACGGGTTCCCCGAACCCCGTCCCCCCCGCCACCGCCTCCTCGCCCGTCACCCGTCCCCTCGACGGCACCGAACTGCTCCTCCACCTCACCCGCGCCCTCCAGGAACGCTGCGTCCGCGACCGTGGCGAACTCGAACTCCGACTCAACCGCCCCTGGGTCACCGTGCCCGTCCCGGATGTGCCCCTCACCGTCCGCCTTCTCGACGTTCCCGCCTCCGGACTCAGTCCGCTCGTTCTGATCCGCTTCGAACTGCTGGCCGGCACCGAGCCCGTCGGCACGTGGCAGGCCGTTCTCCAGGCCCGGGTCTGGCGCGAGGTCTGGGTCGCCCGCGGCGGCCTGCGTCGCGGTCAGTCCGTCTCCGAATCCGATCTCGCCCTCGAACGCCGCGACGTTCTCACCCTCCGCGAGGCGCTCGCCGATCCCTCGTCCACCAGCCTCGCCCTCCAGGCCGCCGAAGCCGTCCCTGCCGGCGCTCCGCTCTTCCAGCGTCACCTCCGGCTCCAGCCCGTCGTGCATCGCGGCCAGACCGTCACCGTCGTCCTCGATGACGGCCTCCTGAACCTCGTCATGAAAGCCGAGGTGCTCGAGGAAGGCGCGCCCGGCCAGATCGTCCGCCTGCGCAATCTCTCCTCCCGTCGCGAACTCCGTGGAAAGGTCCAGAATGAAAAAACCGTCGTCCCCCTCCTCTAGTCTCCCCGCCGCCCGCGTCCTCGTCCTCGCCCTCGTCCGCCGAGCCCGGCGACCGGTCGAGTTCGTCGCCGTCTGCGGCCTTTCCGGACTCCTCCTCGGCCCGCACGTCCAGGCCGACTCCCTCTGGAACGATGCCATCGCCCGCCCCATGGTCGCCGACAAACGCGCGTCCAAAATCGGCGACATCCTCACGGTCGTCGTCCAGGAGAACAACTCCGCCTCCAAGGACAAGAACACCAAGACCAGCAAGACCACCGGCCTCGACGCCGGGATCGCGTCCTTTCTCTACAGCCCGGCTGCCAGCGGGCTCCTCACCAAGGGCGGCCAGATGCCCGCCATCAAAATGAACTCGAAGAACGAGTTCGAGGGCGGCGGCGCGATCAACAACTCGGAGCGCATCATCGCGCGCCTCGCCGTCCGGGTCATCGACGTCCTCCCCAACAAACACCTCGTCATCGAAGGATCCCGCGAAACCGCCTTCTCCGGCGAACAGCAGACCATCGTCCTCCGCGGCGTCGTCCGCCCCGAGGACATCAACGCCGGCAACTCCGTCTTCAGCTACAACCTCTCCGACGCCTCCATCAAGTTCGTCTCCAAGGGCACCCTCTCCGATTCCCAGAAAAAGGGCTGGTTCGGTCGCGTCTGGGACAAGGTCTCGCCCTTCTGACCTTCCCCCACCCCCGTCCACTCATCCCCGGTCCCCCGACTCCCATGACCCGCCACCTCCTCCTCGCCGCCGCCCTCGCCCTCTCGTGCGCTGCCTCCGCCAGCCAGGGCGTCCGCGTCCGCGACCTTGTCATGGTGGCCGGCGCCCGCGACAACCAGCTCGTCGGCTACGGCCTTGTCGTGGGTCTGGCCGGGGACGGCGACAAGGACCCTCTCTACGCCAAACAGACGCTCGCGAACCTCCTTCAGCGTTTCAACGTCACGGTTCCCTCCACCGCCCTCTCCTCCAAGAACGTCGCGGTCGTCATGGTCACCGCCGACATCCCCGCCTTCGTCAAACCGGGGGCCCGCCTCGACATCCAGGTCGCCTCCCTCAGCGATGCCAAATCCCTCCAGGGCGGCGTCCTCCTCCAGACCCCGCTGGTCGGGGCCGACGAACAGATCTACGCCGTCGCCCAGGGGCCCCTCGCCGTCGGCGGCTTCACCTCCGGCAACTCCGGCGGCGGCGGCGCCTCCGTCACCAAAAACCACCCCACCGTCGGCGGCATCGTCAACGGCGCCCTCGTCGAACGCGAAATCCCCGCCACCATCGTCCGCGACAACACCGTCGAGCTTCTCCTTCGCGACCCCGGCTTCACCACCGCCGCCCGCCTCGCCGCCGCCATCAACGAGATGTTTCCCGAGACCGCGCACGCCATCGACGCCACCTCGGTCAAGGTCCGCCTGCCCGACGGCGCCGAAACCCGACTCGTCGATTTCATCGCCCGCATCGAAGCCATCGAGGTCCACCCCGACACCCCCGCCCGCATCATCATCAACGAACGCACCGGCACCATCGTCGCCACCTCCCGCATCAAGGTCTCCAACTGCGCCATCTCCCACGGCAACCTCGTCATCTCCATCGCCTCCACCGCCGAGGTCTCCCAGCCCAACGCCCTCTCCAACGGCCAGACCACCGTCACCCCGCGCACCGATACCACCGTCCAGGAAAACAAGGCCAAGATGATCGCCATCCCCGAATTGCCCACCGTCGAAAAGGTCGCCACCGCCCTCAATTCCCTAGGCGTCACCCCCCGCGACATGATGGCCATCTTCCAGGCCATGAAACAGGCCGGCGCCCTCCAGGCCGAACTCCTCATCCGCTGAGCCCCCACTCGCCGCGCCACGCCACGCCACGCCATGGACGCCTCCCCCATCCAGCGCGCCGTCAAGGCCGCCGACCTGCCCCTCGACCGGCTCGTCGCCAATACCCGGATTCCCAAGGCCGAAAAACTCGACGCCGCCTGCCGCGCCTTCGAGGCCGTGCTGCTCCGCCAGATCCTCGGCGACGCCACCAAGCCCGTCCTCGCGTCCTCCGCCACCGCCGAATCCTCCGTCGGCGCGATCTACCGCGACATCATCACCGACCAGATGTCCAACAGCATCGCCCGCACCGGCCAGCTCGGCCTCGCCCGCAGTTTCCTCTCCCAGCTCGATCGCCGCGGGCTCGAGTCCAAATCCGCCTCGCCCGCCGCCGGTTCCGCCGAGGACCCCGGCCATCGCAACCCCCTGCTCGACGTCGTCCCCGATCTCCACCACCGGCCATCCCACGACCCGGCGCCACGCCATGAATGATGAACTCACCCAGCTGATCGAGTGTCTCCGCGAGGAACTCCGCCAATACGGCCAGATGCTCGTCATCCTCGACGAGCAACAGGAACGCATCGTCCAGCGCCATAACCGCGAACTCCTCGAAGCCACCGCCTCGGTCAACTCCCAGGGCTCCGCCATCGAGCAGGCACGCCACCAGCGCGAAGCCGTCCAACGAGGCCTCGCCCGCCAGCTCCAGGCCGACGACGCCACCTCCCTCACCCATCTCGTCCCCCGCGTGCCCGCCGACTACCGACCCCTCCTCAACGCCCTCATCCAGGAGAATCACTACCTCCTCCAGCGCATCCAGCACCGCGCCCGCCAGAATTTCCTCCTCCTCCGCCGCTCCATGGAGCTCCTCGACCAGTTCATCCATTCCTTCGCCCCCTCCCTCACTCCCGTCTACGACGGCACCGGCAGCCTCCACGCCGGCCATGGCGCCGGCGCCGCCCTCTACGAAGCCGTCGGCTGAAAGGTCCTATGTCCGGACTTTACGGTACCCTCAACCTCGGCGCCCGCGCGCTCCAGACCCAGAGCAAGGGCCTGTCCGTTGCCGGACAGAACCTCGCCAACGTCAACAACCCCGCCTACAGCCGGCAACGCCTCGTCGTCCAGACCGTCTCCGCCGCCCCCGATTCCCTCGGGTTCGAGGGCTCCGGCGTCAGCGCCGTCGCCGTCCAACGCCTCCACGACACTCTCCTCGACCGGCAGATCCAATCGGAGGCCAGCGCCGGCGGCTTCTGGACCGCCCAGCAGTCCGCCCTCCGCTCCGCCCAGCTCGCCCTCGGCGAAGCCCTCGGCGGCTCCTCCGCCTCCGGCTCCATCACCGGCTCCTCCAGCCTCGCCGGAGACCTCGCCTCCCTCTTCAACGAGTTCCAGGATCTCGCCGCCGCCCCCGCCTCCATCCCCCAGCGCGCCACCCTCCTCTCCCGCGCCGCCGGACTCGCCGATGAATTCCATCGCGCCGACGCCCGGCTCGATGCCGTCGACGACAACCTCAACCGCTCCCTCGAATCCGACGTCGCCGGCGCCAACGAGTTGCTCGCCGAAATCGGACGCCTCAACGACCAGATCCGGCGCGCCGAGGCCGGAGCCAGCGCCTCCGCCAACGACCTCCGCGACCGGCGCCAGGAAAAGGTCGAATCCCTCGCCCGCCTTGCCAGCGTCGACATCTCCGAGGATGCCGACGGCCAGCTCACCCTCGCCGCCGGCGGCGAGCTCCTCCTCTCCGGACGCACCGTCGTCGCCACCCTCGCCACCCGTGACCCCGGCGACGGACGGCTCCAGATCCAGACCAGCACCGGCACCGCCCTCGCCCTCACCGGCGGTTCCATCCAAGGCACGCTCGACGTTCGCGACGGTTCCCTGGCCAAAATCCGGACCGAGCTCGACTCCCTCGCCGCGGCCCTCGTCACCGAGGTGAACGATCTCCACCGCGGCGGGTACAACCTCGAGGGCGGCACCGGCGCGGATTTCTTCCTCGGCTCCGATGCGTCCGACATCCAGGTCAACCCCGCCCTCGCGGCCAATCCCACCCTCCTCCAGGCCAGCGGCAATCCCGCCGCCGCCGGTGACAACCAGACCGCCCTTGCCCTGGCCCGCCTCGCCGACCGACCCCTCGCCGCGCTCGGCCAGCAGACGTTCTCCGGCGCCTATGCCTCCACCATCGCCGCCGCCGGCGAGGCCCTCGCCCATGCCAATACCCAGGTCGAGGACCAGCAGCTCGTCGATTCCCTCCTCCTCAACGAACGCAACGCCACCAGCGGCGTCTCCATCGACGAGGAAATGGCCGACCTCGTGAAATACCAGAAGGCCTTCCAAGCCTCCGCCCGCATCGTCTCGGTCGTCGACCAAATGCTCGACGAACTCCTCCAGATGAAACGGTAGTCACCCGGCAAACTTCCTCTCCATGAACCGCACACGGCAACCGCATCGCCCGGTGAACGCACCGGGCTGGCCTGTTGTCGGTCGCGTACCCTCGCACGGCGAACGGTCCGCCCGCGCAATTGCTGTAGGCCGCGTGCCCCCACGCGGCGCACGGTCCGCCCGCGCGATTGCTGTAGGCCGCGTGCCCCCACGCGGCGCACGGTCCGCCTGGGCGATCGCTGTAGGCCGCGTGCCCCCACGCGGCGCACCCCCCTCTTCTCTCGTCTCCTGACCCCCGAAACCCGCTTCCCATGCGCGTCCCCTCCAATGCCTTCTCGGGTTCGTTGATCGGTCAGCTCCATCAGCTGAACCAGCGTCAGAACCGCCTCCAGACCCAGGCCGCCACCGGACAACGCCTCCAATGGGCCGAGGACGATCCGGTCGCGATGCAGCGTGCGCTCGACCTCCAGGCCGCCGGGCGTTCCAACGAACAATACGCCAAGAACATCCAGTTCCTCGGCGAACGCTCCTCCGTCCTCCTCGCCGGCGTCCGCGGCCTCAACACCGTCCTGGATCGCGCCGGCGAGATCGCGATTCTCGCCGACGACACCCGCTCCCCCGACGAGCTCCGCGCCTACGCCTCCGAGGTCGATCAACTCATCCGTCAGGCCGTCGAACGCGGCAATACCCGTCACCGCGGCGACTACATCTTCGGCGGCACGGCCACCAACGACGCCCCGTTCGCCATCGTGGAGAATGCCGAGGGCCGGGTCTCCGACGTCGTGTTCCGGGGCAATGCCGACGCGCCCGAACTCGAGATCGCCCCCGGTTCCCCCATCCGCATGCAGATCCCGGGTGCCAACGGTTCCGGAACCGGTGCCCCCGGCCTCTTCGCCGACCAGCGTGGCGGGATCGACACCTTCGCCCACCTGATTTCCCTGCGCGACCATCTCCTCGCGGGCGACACCCAGGCGATTGCCGAGGTCGACCGCCCCGCCCTCGTCGCCGACGAGGATCACGTGCTTTTCCAGCTCGCCGACAGCGGCGCGCTCCAGGCCCGGCTCGAAACCGCCGGGACCGCCGCCCGGAACCGATCCACCCAGCTCACCCAGGCGTTCTCCCAGGAAACCAGCGTCGATCTCGCCGAGACGCTCGTCCAACTGACCGCCACGCAGACCGCCTATCGCGCCGCCCTCCAGAGCGGCGCCAACCTGCTCGACGTCTCCCTCATGGATTATCTGCGCTGAGCCCCCGCCCCGATCATCCTCCGGTCATTGCGTCGCGCAGCACCTGCAGGGTGTGACGCACCGGAATCGCGTGCCCCTGCCGCGCCAGGTGACTCCCAAGCTGCGCGAGGCAGCCGATGTTCCCCGTCGCCACCAGGTCCACGCCCGCTCCCGCCATCAGCCCCGCCTTCCGCGCCCCCAGCGACGCCGCGATCTCCGGCTGATCCAGATTGTACGACCCCGCGCTGCCGCAGCACAGGTGGCCCTCCGGCAGTTCGACGACCTCGGCGTTCGCAATCGCCCGCAGCAGCGCCCGCGGCTCCTCCCGCACCCCCTGCGCGTTCGCGAGATGGCACGCGTCGTGATACCCGATCCGTACCCGCCGCGCCCCGCCCCCCGGTACCCCCAGTTCGCCGGGCGCCTCGCGCAGCCCGAGTTGCGCCAGAAACACGCTCACGTCCATCACCCGACGGCCAAACGCCTCCGCTTCGGATTCCTCCGGCGTGCCCCGCAGAACCAGCGCATACTCGTGCATCGCCGAACCGCATCCCGCGGCGTTCGTCAGGATGGCGTCGACCTCGCCGGGACCCGGGAACGCCCGGAGATTGCGCCGCGCGAACGCGCGGGCGGCCTCCAGATCGCCCGTGTGCCAGGCTAGCCCGCCGCAGCATCCCTGGTGCTCCGGCACCACCACCTCCACGCCCTGCCGCGACAGGACCTCCACGGTCGCCGCATGGATGTCCGGCGCCAGCACCTGCTGCGCGCACCCGCTCAGCAGCGCCACCCGCGCCCGTTTCGAACCGTGCGCCGGCGTGAGGCGCGGCCACCGTCGCACGGGGTTCTCCGCCGGGGCTCCCGGGAGCAACTCCAGCATCGGACGCAGCGACGCGGGCACCCACCGCCGCTGCCGGCTCGCGATGGCTCCCAGCCGCACCGCGATGTCGAAACGCTCGGGGAAGGGGACCGTGTGATCCACCAGGTACCGCCGAAGCCGCTCGCCGGACGGACGCGGAAACCGGTCGCGTGCGGCCGCCCGGAACGGACTGATCAGATCCCGGTACCGCACGCCGCTCGGACACGCTGGCTCGCACGCCAAGCAACCGAGACACCGGTCGATGTGCGGTTGCGCGGCTTCCCAGGGCAGCGTGCCTTCGAGGACTTCCTTCATCAGCACGATCCGACCCCGCGGCGAGTCCATCTCCTGCCCGAGTTCCCGGTAGGTCGGGCAGGCCGCCAGACAGAAGCCGCAGTGCACGCACGATTCCACCGCCTGTGCCATCGGGGCGCCCAGCGGTCCGTGCCGGTTCGGGTCAATCGCGTGAATCATGGGTTCCCTCCGCGAAGGGTCCGCGCGCGTGCCATCGATCGAAGGTCGCCCTTTTCGGGAAGGGGCTGGCGGACGGGCGATATCATCGGCGGTCCTCCGTGTTTTCCGTCAACGCCGGGAAGCGTCCCTCCGGATCCAGCGCGCGTTTCACCGCGCCGAACACCGCGGCCTGCCGGTGCGCCCCGACCCACAAAGGAAAGGTCCCGTCGTCACGCACGGTGATGCCCCCAAGCCCCCTCGCCGCCAGGGTGTCCAGGAAGGCCCGGCACCCGACCGCGTCCGCCGCTGCGCACGACAGCCAGCCCACGTTGGCCGCGCCCCCCAGGTGCAGCCGTGCCCCCGGCAACGCCGCTAGGGCCGCACCCGCCCATTCCGCCGCCCGCTCCGGCGTCAGCGGGATCCGCACGAGAAGGCCGCCGCCGTGCGCCCACTCCAGTTCCCTCACCGCACCCCAGTACGCCGTGGCCTCGTCCTCGGGAACCGTCCCGCCCCGCCAACGCCCGAGGATCTCGCGCGCAAGGTCCCCCGGCACGCCGTCCGGCCCCGCGAGGCGCACCCGGACGTCGGGGTCGCCGGGACCGATCTCCAGCGCGTCGATTTCCCATCGCGAGTTGGCCGCCTCGCCCACGATCCGCACCGCGTCGGCGTGGTCCTTCGCCGCCAGGCGGAGCGTCACGCGCGACGTCCGGCGCGGAAACACCTTCAGCGTCGCCTCGGTGATCACGCCGAACCGGCCCAGGCTGCCGACCAGGAACTTCGAGACGTCGAATCCCGCCGCGTTCTTCACCACCTTCCCCCCCATCCGCAGGTGCCGCCCCAGGCCGTCGATGAACCGGACCCCCAGCACGAAATCCCGAATCCCGCCGAAGCGAAATCGTCCCGGTCCGTTCAGCCCCGACGCAATCGTGCCCCCCAGGGTCGAGCCCGCACTCACCAGCAGCGGGTCGAACGGCAGGTATTGTCCGCGGGCTTCCAGCGCCTCGACCAGTTCCCGCACGGGCGTGCCTGCCCCGGCCGTGATGGTGAACTCGTCCGGTTCGTATTCGACGATGCCCCGCAGGTTCCGCACCGACACCCGCGTATACCGCTCGTCCACCCGCGCAAACCGTGGCTTCGTGCCCGCTCCCACCGGAACGATCCCGGTCCGGGAACGCACCAACTCCCGCAGCGCGTCGGGCGACTCGGGTGCCAGCGGGGTGGGGGGCGGAGGCGGAGGGTTCATTCGCGGGAAATCACGCCGGACGCTTCGAGGGGATGAAGCCCATGCGGCACCCCGGAGGAAACGCCCGGTTCCCCCGGGAACATCTTCCCCGGATTCGCGATGCCCCATGGGTCGAACGCCGCCCGCAGCCGGTGAAAACAATCGATCTCGTCCGGGCCGAACATGTCCGGCAGGTATTCCCGCTTCTCGAGGCCGATCCCGTGTTCGCCCGTCAGGGACCCCCCCATCTCCACGCACATCCGGAGGATCTTCCCGGCCAGCCCCTCCGCCCGCTCCAGGGCGCCCGGTTCGCGTCCGTTGTACAGGATCAGCGGATGCAGGTTGCCGTCCCCGGCATGGAACACGTTCGCGCACCGTAATCCCGCCGCCCGCGTCAACGCGTCGATCCGACGCAACGCCTCGCCCAATCGCCGTCTCGGCACGACCCCGTCCTGCACGATGAAATCCGGCGAAAGCCTTCCGACCGCGCTGAACGCGCTCTTCCGCCCCTTCCAGATCGCCATCCGTTCCGCGCCGTCCCGCGCCGCGCGAACCGCCACCGGCGCGCTCGCGGATAGGATCGCGTCCAGCCGGACCCGGTCCACGGCCACCACCTCGCGCGGTCCCTCGAGCTCGACGATCAGCACGGCCTCGCACCCCGGCGGATACTCCGCATGCACTGCCGCCGTCGCGGCCTCCAGCGCCAGCGCGTCCATGATCTCCAACGCCCCCGGAAGTAGTCCGCTGGCGATCACCGCCGAGACGGCGTCCCCCGCCTGTTCCAGGGTCCGATACCCCGCGAGGACGGTGTGGAAGGTCTCCGCCCGAGGCAGCAGCTGAAGCGTGATCTCCAGCGCCACGCCGAACAGCCCCTCGTGCCCCACGAAGAGTCCCGTCCAGTCCGGCCCCACCTGTTCCCGGCTGAGGCCACCGAACTCGACCACCTCCCCGGTCGCCAGCACGGCTCGGAGGCCCAGCACGTGATTCGAGGTCATTCCGTACTTGAGGCAATGCGCGCCACCCGCATTGAACGCCACGTTCCCGCCGATCGTGCACACCGGCTGGCTCGATGGGTCCGGAGCATAGTGCAGTCCGTGCGGCGCCGCCGCCGCCGTCACGTGCGCGTTCACCACGCCCGGTTCCACCACCGCGACCCGCTGCACCGGGTCCAGGCGCAGGATGCGGTTCATCCGGTTCAACGCGATCACGATGCCGTCCGCCACCGGCAGCGACCCGCCCGAGAGGCTCGTGCCGCTGCCGCGGGCCACGAACGGCACCCGTTCACCGTGGCACGCCCGCACCAGCGCGATCACTTCCTCCGCCGTCTCCGGCAGCGCGACCGCCCGCGGGCGCGTCCGATACGCCGTCAACCCGTCGCTCTCGTACGCCGCCAACTGCTCCGCTCGCGCCATCCATCGCTCCGGTGGCAGGACCGTGGAAACTCGGCGGAGGCGCTCGGAGAGCATGGGGGTTCGCCGGACGTTCTATCGCCCCAGGATCCCGCGGAGCGCTGCCAGGATCAGGTCGACGTTGCGGACGCTGGCCCCGTGCCCCATCAACCCGATCCGCCACGCCTTGCCCGCCATGGGCCCCAACCCCGCGCCGATCTCGATCCCGTATTCCTCCAGCAACCGCCGACGCACCGCCCCGTCATCCGCGCCCCCCGGAATCCGGATGCAGTTCAGCGTGTGCAGCGAACGCTTCGGAATGTACTCGAGTCCCAGCCCCGCAAGCCCCGCCCGCAGCCGCTCGTGCATGCGCGCATGCCGCTCCACGCGCGCCTCCAACCCCTCCTCCAGCACGATCACCAGCGACTCGTGCAGCGCATACGTCATGTTGATCGGCGCCGT
The DNA here is from genome assembly GCA_964608505.1 of uncultured Verrucomicrobiota bacterium. Lineage (GTDB taxonomy): Bacteria > Verrucomicrobiota > Verrucomicrobiia > Limisphaerales > CAIMTB01 > CAIMTB01. The sequence continues at coordinate 1,381 of CAZSOV010000087.1, read as the reverse complement.
GTGGTGATACACCCGACCCCCTCCCGCACCCCCGCCGCTCAGGTAGTACTTCCGCAGCATCGTGACATCGAGATACCACGATTGAGGCTTGGTCCTCCGCGCGTCCAGCCGCGCCAACGCCCGAGGCCCGAAGCTCACCGGCGACAATCCCGGCGGACAACTCAGGCACTTCTGCGTGCCGCTGTAGATCGCGTCGATCCCCCAGTCGTCCACCCGCAGCTCGTGCCCCCCCAGACTCGTCACCGCGTCCACGATCAACAGCGCCCCCCGCCCATGCACCAGCTCCGCCAGGCCCTCCAACGGTTGGTGCGCTCCCGTGCTCGTCTCCGCATGCACGATCCCGACCAGCTTGATTCCCGGATGCGCGTCCAGCGCCGCCGAGATCGCCGCGAGCTCGAAGGTCTCGCCCCACGGAATCTCGAGGGCGTGAACCGTCGCCCCGCAGCGCTCCATCACGTCCTTCATGCGCGTCCCGAACACGCCGTTGACACACACCAGCACCTCGTCCCCTGGCTCGATCAGATTCACCGCCACGCACTCCATCCCGGCCATGCCCGTGCCGCTCACCGGGAACGTCAGCGCGTTCGTCGTGCGGAACACCCGGCGCAGCATCTCGCACGTCGAATCCATGATCGCCAGATACTGCGGGTCGAGATGCCCCAGGGTCGGTGCGGCCAGCGCTCGAAGGACCCGTTGGGGTACCGGACTCGGACCTGGCCCAAGAAGGATGCGTTCTTGCGGAATCAGCGCCGGGGAGGTCGGTGGATGGGACGACATGGCAGAGTGGGGGGAAAGGAAGCTCGTGCGACGGAGGTACCCTACCTGCGCTTCCGGAAAGGATGAAGGAAGAAGGAGTGGCCTGTCCGACCGACAGCCCATCGACAAAGTCCGGCACGGAACCGCGTTGTGGGGCCGGCGACTGCCGAGTCGCCGGCTATGATCCCGGCGCAACCCGGCGGTTACGGGCCCCGATCGGCTTTGCGAATTGCCCTGGCCTATCCGAACAACCGGACTTTCGGACTGCGCACCGTGCAGAGATCACTTCCTGCCAGTCCCTGCATCGCCCGCGCCCCGCTCTTTCGCCCCTTCCCAAATCGATCCCGGTACCGCTCGAACACCTCCTCCACGAACTGCTTTCCCCCGAACACCGCTCCGTCGCAGAAGTAGCGCACCCGACACCGCACGTACTCCCCCACCGGCAATTGCCCCTTCGCCTCCAGCACCTTCAACACCTCCTCCCGCTTCAACGCCCCGCGCACCGGCTTCCCATCCTCCCCCGTCGCCTCCCGTTCCTCGTTCCCCTCCCGAAAAACCCATTCCCGGTATACCTCCAACGCCTTGCTCACCGATTCCTCCCGCCCCCGCTGCAACGCCGTCACCA
>CAZSOV010000086.1:0-26600 GCA_964608505.1 uncultured Verrucomicrobiota bacterium | reverse complement strand
CACGCGGCGACGTGCGGTCCGCGGTTCAAGGTCCCAACGCGCGGTTTGCGGACCGACGTCGCTCCCCATGAACCGAACCCAGACTCCCATCCCGGATCCTCCTCATCCTAATCCTAATCCTAATCCTGATCCTAATCCTAATCCTAATCTTACTCCTCCCTCCATCGTTCGGGTTCATGCCCACAATACGTGTCCGGACTTTGGAGAACTTCCCTCCCCATGAATCAGCCTCGCACCCCGCCGCTCGGTGGGAGCACCGGGCCTGCAGGCTGTAGGCCGCGTGCCCCGACGCGGCGACGTGCCGTCCGCGATTCATGGCCCGTGACCCGTTTCAATTGAAACACGGGGCTTCCCATTCCCTCCCATCTCACCAGCCACCCCCTACCACCCTACCACCCCCCCGCCCTCGTCCCCAAGGTGGCCTTCAGAATCCGCCGTATGACCACCCGTTCCCCGGCCCCGAGATGCCGGGAATCCTCCGTGCCCTCCGGACGCAGCGCCCGTTCCAGCCGCGCCCATACCCGGTCCCCCACCGCCGCGGGCATCCCCTCGAACAACGCCGTGTAGATCATGTAGCTGCACCGATACCGGAACAGCCGGGTCTTCAACTCGAAATCCTTCAGCGACGCGCCCTCCACCTCCCGGCGGTTCGTCAGGAATTCCTGCCGGAACTCCGGGTCCCCCGCGATCCCTCCCGCCGGCAGCGCGGCCTCTTCCGCAAACAACAGATAGCGCGTCAACAGTTCCGCCTGACCGTCCAGCTCGCGCGCGTGCTCCGGCGTCAGCGCGGACGCCCCGCCATCCTGGGCCAGGAAGCTCCGCGCCCGGTACGTCGCCCCCACCACCCGATTCACGAACCCCACCTGATGTTCGTGCACCAGCTGGGCCAGCACGTCCGTCGTCGCCCGCGGATACCGGCTCGGGTCCACCCGCTCCGACAGCGACACCGGAACCCGCGTCAGTTCGCCCTCCACGAAGCGTCCCTGCGCGTTCGCCCAATGGTTCGTCACCCCCTCCAGACCCGTCACGTACCAGCCCCCGAACCGTTCGCTCAACGGAATCCCGTGCCCCGTCTGCTCCCGGCGAAACGCGTCCAGACTGCCCCCGCTCGTTCCCGGCACCACCGACTTCACCACCAAACCCGGCACGTACCCCGTGTCGTCCCCCGCGTGGCAGTTCATGCAGCGCGTCGCCCGTTCCACCTTCACCGGCGCCGCATCCCGGGGAATGTCGAAAATGTAGAACACCACCCCGAGCTCGGGTTCCAGCGCCGCCAACTCCAGCCGCCCGCCCGGGATATACCCGAGGTACAAGTCCTCGCTGAAGTACAGCGCCCGCGGATTCCCCGGGTGGATCCGGCTCAGTTGCAGGCTGGTCGTCGAGAACAACAGCATCTGCGACGACGCCGGAATCCCCAGATGCCGGAGCAGGCTTTCGACGAAGACCTTCTCCCCACCCCGATCCAACTCGACCCTCCCTGCCTCGAGGTCCCCCCGCACCCGCGCGAACCGGTCCGCCGGTTCCCGGCGGAAGTACTCGTGCGGCGGGAGGTTGAAGTCCCGGTAGCTGCCCGTCTCGGCCCCCGAAACCAAAACCAGGGTACCCAGCAGCCCACCCCAAGCCTGAAACACGGACCAGCGCATGCGCGAATGAATCGTGGTTTCGCCCCAAGACAAAGACCCGCCAGCCGTGGGACGACGTGGCGGGTCCGTAAACGGAAGGAAACGCGGGAGGTTTCGCCTACTTCTTCGGGGCCTGCTTCTTCGCCTCCTCGGCGAGCTTCTTCGCGTCGTCGGCCTTGATCACCTCGATCTTGGCCCCCTTCGCGAGCTCGTCCGCCGACGGCACCTTGATGATGTCGCTCGTCACCGGCTCCGGAGGCGCGACCTTCTCCACCTCGAGCAGTTCCACGTCGAAGATCAGCGTCTGGTTCGGACCGATGGCCGGCGGACCACCCGGGCCGTAGGCGAGCTCGGAGGGAATGAAGAACTGGTACTTCGACCCCGTCGGCATCAACTGCAAACCCTCGGTCCAGCCCTTGATCACGTTGTTCAGCGGGAACGTGATCGGCTCACCGCGGTCCACCGAACTGTCAAACTTCTTCCCGCTGATCAGCGTGCCCGTGTAGTGGACCTTCACCTTGTCCGTCGCACCCGGCTTCGGGCCGTCGCCCTGCTTGTTCACCTTGTACTGCAAACCCGACGCCGTCGTCTTCACGCCGTCCTTGGCCTTGTTCGCCTCCAGGAACGACTCGCCGTCCTTCTTGTTTTTCGCGCCTTCCTCGGCCTGCTTCGCCTGCATCTTCGCCTGAACCTCGGTCTGGAACTGGTTCATCGCCTCCTTGATCTGCGCGTCCGTCAGAATCCGGCTGTCGCCGCCTTCCGCGTCCCGCACGCCCCGGATGTAGGCATCCCAGTCAATGTTCGCCCCGCGGCTCTTCCACAGATTTCCCGCGTTCACCCCGAGGCCGTAGCTGGCTTTTTGCCGCGCATCCTTCAGGTCGTCGGCGGATTTGATTTCGGCGGCCACGGCCGCAGCGGCACCCAGTGCCAGGAGGACCGAACCGGTCAGAATGGTGTTCTTCATGTCGAATCTCGCAATCGAGGGACGCATTTTCCACAGCCGCCGCCGAATTTCAACGGCCACGGCAACGCAACCAGGCTTTGACCCGACGGAGTAACGACGCACGACGCCGGTCGGGCCCCGCCACCTCCCAGTCGCGACGTGATCGAAGCAGGCCGCAGGAGGGGATCTGCAGCGGCCCGCCGGTCCACGCCCCCACCTCGCAATTCCGCACCGGCCTTTACCCGAACACTCCCAAACACGCCGGGATTTATAAATGCATGCGAACACACTCGCTACATATGAAGCGCCGGGATTATTCTTTTAAACTTGATATCCGGGAGTTTTCTGTTGCAGGTGCAACGCGCACACGGCAGGGTTGCGGCATGCCGACCGGTCGTTTGCTCGCGCCGCCCGATCATGACTCGGCGGTCTATCACTGCGTGTCGCGGGTCGTGGATCGGCGTTTCATCTTTCAAAGCCCGGAGAAGGAGCATTTCGTTCAACTGCTCCGCGAGGCTGAGGATTTCTGCGAGGTCCGCATTCTCACCTATTGCCTCATGTCCAATCACTTCCACGTCCTGGTGGAGGTCCCGAGGCCGCCCGCACCGGAGCTGCGACCCTCGCCGGAACAGGTGCTGGCCAAGCTGGCGGAACTGTCGGGGCATCAGAACGTCGGGCTCGTGCGCCAACGCTTCGAGATGTACCGCGAGGCCCAGGATGAGAAGGGATTGGCGGAGTATCTGGCCACCTTCCACGCGCGGCTCTGGGACCTGAGCCAGTTCATGAAGCTGGTGAAGCAGCGGTTCACGCTGTGGTACAACCTGCGCGTCGGGCGCACGGGCACGCTCTGGGAGGATCGGTTCAAGAGCGTGTTGGTGGAGGGCCAAGGGCAGGCGCTGGTGACGATGGCGGCCTACATCGATTTGAACCCGGTGCGGGCAGGTTTGGTGAAAGATCCCAAGGACTATCGCTGGAGCGGGTATGGGGAGGCGGTGGCGGGGAGGAAGCGGGCGAAGGAGGGGATTTGCGCGCTCGTCAAGGCGCTGCAACGGGGGCGGGAGGAGTCCGCGGGCAAGTCGTTGGAGCTGTATCGGGTATGGGTATTCCGGGAAGGAGACGAGCGGCGGGCGGGGAGGGGCGAGGATGGGCGTCCGTTGCGGGGCTCGATGTCGCGGGAGGCGGTGGTGGAGGTGCTGGAGGGGAATGGGAAGTTGCCGTTGGGCGAGTACCTGCGGTGTCGGGTGCGGTACTTCACGGCGGGCGCGGCGTTCGGGAGTCGGGAGTACGTGGAGGGGATTTTCGGGGCGTACCGGGAACGGTTCGGGAAGAAGCGGAAGAACGGGGCGCGGCGGGTGCGGGGTTTGGAGGGGACGGAGGCGTACGTGCTGCGGGATCTGAAGAAGGCGGTGTTCGGTTAGTTGGCAGGGCGGATTCCACGCGGGTGGGGCCGAGCGCGGCCGAGACAAGGGCGCCAGAGCGCCGCGCGAGGGCATGCGGCCCAGCGGGGTCCAGGCGGGGTCCCGCACCGTCTTGGGAAGCCTCGCCCGGCGCCTGGGGGGCTACTGGGCCCGAAGCAAATCCTCAACCGGACACGGGCACTGGGAGGAGTTCCCGCATCGCCGCGAGACAGCGCTCGTTCTCCGCCGCGGTTCCGATCGAGATCCGGATGAACTCCGGGAGGCCGTACCCGCCCATGGGGCGCACGATGATGCCCCGCTTCTGCAAGTCCCCGAAGACCCGTTGGCCATCCCCCACGCGCACGAGGAGGAAATTGGCGGCGCTGGGCACGACTTCGAGCCCCAAAGCCGTGAGTTCCCGCCGGTAGAATTCAAGACCGGCCCGGTTGTTGGCCTTGGTCCTTTCCCGATGGTCGGGGTCTTCCAGGGCCGCCAGCGCCGCAGCCTGGGCGAGGGCGTTGATGTTGAAGGGCTGTCGGACCCGTTCCAGCGCCGCGATCAACTCCGGCGCGCCAATGCCGTACCCGAGCCGCAGCCCGGCGAGACCGTGAATCTTCGAGAAGGTCCGCATCAGAAGCAGGTTCGGATGCCGTCCCTCGCGGATGCGCGCCACGAGGTCCTCGGGGTCGTCGAGAAACTCCACGTACGCCTCGTCCATGGCCAGCAGCACGTGGGGCGGCACCGACTCCACGAGGTTGCGCACCGCCTCGCGCGACGCCAGGGTTCCCGTCGGGTTGTTCGGATTGGCCACGAACACGACGGTCGTCGACGGGGTGATTGCCCGCGCCATGGCGGGCAGGTCATGGCCGAAATCGCGGGCGGGCACGGTCACCACCCCGGCCCCCATCATCCGCGCGATGATCGGGTAGATGGCGAAGCAGTATTGGGACACGACGATCTCCGCTCCCGGACGCATCAGGGCATGCCCCACGAATTCGATGATCTCGTTGGAACCGTTGCCGAGGATGAGGTGTTCGGGCCGCAACCCCAATTCCGCCGCGAGGCGCTGTTTCAGATAGAACGCGTTGCCGTCCGGGTAGAGATGCAGGTGGGGCAGGAGCCGCTGCATCGCGGCCAGGGCCTTGGGCGAGGGTCCAAGGGGGTTCTCGTTGGACGCGAGCTTGATGATGGTGGCGGGCGGCAGGCCCAATTCCCGGGCCACGTCCTCGATGGGCCGCCCCGGTTGATAGACCGGCAGTCCGGCCAGGGTGGGGTTCAATGCGAGCGATGCCATATCACAACAAATCGAGAATCCGGCTCACATCCACGTGCCGGCTGACCAGGTCCCGGATCATCTGGATCTTGGCGGTGTCCGCGGGGCGCGTCTTCACCGTCAGGTCATGCACCCGGGAGGCCACGTCGTACAGATCGCCCTCCGCCAGGAGCACGGGATAGGGCATCTCGCGCACGATCCGCAGCACCGCCGAGGAGGGGCGAAGGTTGTCGGTCAGGATGATGCCCGCGAGCTGGCCGGGGCTGTCGCTGCGGTTGAGCACGGCGCCGGCCGCGAGCAGGATGTCCTCGCGATCTCCGGGGGTGATCAGGAGGGAGCCCGCCGTGAAGTGATGCATCGCGTGATGCACGCTGTTGGCCCCCAGCACCACCCGGTCGACGATGTTGTTGATGCCGGAGCTCGCGTTGACGAGTTCGGCGTTCAATTCCTCCCGGATCGCCGCCAGCGTGGGGCTCGACAGCAGGGGTTGGTGCGGGATCACGCCCAGCAACTCCAGCCCGCGCCGCTTCAACCCCTTCCGGGCGAAGCTGGTGATGTAGTCCATCTTTCCCGGCAGCACCTTGTTCAGGATCACTCCGATGATCTCCACCCCCTCCTTCTCGAACAGCGCCTGGTTCATCGCCACCTCGTCGATGGGCCGTCCGATCCCGCCCTGGGTCACGATCACGACCTTCGCGTTGATCAACCGCGCCACCGTCGCGTTCGAAAGGTCGAACACCGAGCCGACCCCGGCGTGTCCCGTGCCCTCGCACAGCACGAAGTCCTTCTCCCACGCCACCCGGTCAAACGCCTTCTCGATCCGTCGCACCAACGCGTCGTTGTTGGCCGATTCCAGGTAGCGGCGGGTGAAATCCGGCTCCACCGCGATGGGACTCATGTCCACCAGCGGCGCCTCGATGGCGTAGACCCGCTGCATCAGGACCGAGTCCTCGTCGATCTTGTGCTCCTCCACCTCCACGAACCGCTGCCCCACCGGCTTGATGTACCCGATCCGAGGATGATGCTTCTGCAAGGCCGACAACAGTCCCAGCGACGTCGTCGTCTTCCCGTCGTTCATCCGGGTCGCCGCGACGAAGATCCGCGGCGTGGCTACGTTTTTCGGCATGCTTGGTTCCTGGCCGCGTTCGCGCACCGGTCCGACGCGTCCCCTCCGACGCGCCTCCGCTGCGTCCCGTTCATTCGTGTCCTACTCTCCCGGCAGCGTCCGCCCCGCCTCCGGATACAGATTCGAATACTCGATGGACTGCAATCCGACCACCGACGCCACCCCGAGAATGTCGTGCGCGTTCGACCCGCGGGACACGTCCGCCGCCGGACGGTCGAGCCCGAGCAGGATCTGCCCGTAGGCATTCCCCCGTGCGATGTGCTGCACCATCTTGCTCGCGATGTTGCCGGAGTTCAGGTCGGGGAAGATCAGCACGTTGGCGCGACCGCCGACGCGGCTCTCGGGGAACTTCCGGGCCGCGATCTCCGGGATCAAGGCCGCGTCCACCTGCAATTCGCCGTCGATTTCGACCTCCAACTGCTCCTCCTTCGCCCGCTTCTGCGCCAGTGCGGTCGCCGCCTGCACGCGCCCCGCGGCGGCGTGGCGCGAACTGCCCTTCGTCGAGAACGACAGCATCGCCACCCGGGGCGGGAGTCCCAGCATCTGCCGCGCCAGGCGCGCCGTCGAAATCGCGATCTCGGCCAACTGATCCACCGTCGGCTCGGGAATCACGCCGCAGTCCGCCAGGAACATCACCCCGTTTTCACCGAAGCGCGAATCCGGCACCTCGATCACCATGCAACTCGAAGCCGTCGTCGCCTTCGGCGCCACCTTGATGATCTGGAACAACGGCCGCAGCACGCTGCCCGAAATCTCGTTCGTCCCCGACACGAAGCCGTCCGCGCCGTGCATCGCCACCATCATGGCGCCGAAGAAGTTCGGCTTGATCATGATCTCCCGGGCATCGGTCTCGTCGACGCCCTTCAGCCGGCGCAACCGCTCGTACCGCGCGACGTAGGCCGGCAGGTCGTCGCTGCGCTCGGGATCGATGATCCGGATGCCCTCCGTCGACACGTTCAGGCTCTCCGCCAGCGCCTTGATCCGGCCCCGGTCGCCCAGGAGGATCGGCACGCCCAGCCGCAGCGAATGGAACTGCCGCGCCGCCAGCAACACGCGCGGCTCCGTCCCTTCCGGGAACACGATCCGTTTCGGATGGCGCTGGAGCTTGTCGATGACGCTCGCGATGAACCGCATGGCCCGGGCTGTCTAAACCAACCAACCCGCCCCCGCAACCTCCTTCCCCCCCCGCCCGCCTGCGGCGTCGTGACAAGGCCATTGACAAAGCCCGGCGCGCAACCGCGCCGGACTTGCCCCGGGGCGGGAATGGGCGATGACTGGGGGCATGCAAAAAACGCTGCTGACCTTCGTCGAGGAAGTCTACGAGGACCTCGAACTGTGGTATCCCCTGCTCCGCCTCCAGGAGGCCGGCTATGGGGTGCGCCTCGCGGCCCCTGCCCTGCGCACCTACTCCGGAAAACACGGCTATCCGGCCACCAGCGACCTCCTCCTGTCCGACGCCCGCAGCGAGGACTTCTGCGGGCTTTTGGTGCCGGGCGGCTTCATGCCCGACAAACTCCGCCGCGATCCCAAGGTGCTCGACCTGACGCGGGAAATGTTCGAACAGGGCAAGCCGGTGGCGTTCATCTGTCATGGCGGCTGGATTCCCATCTCCGCCCGGATTCTTCGTGGCAGGCGCGTCACGGGTTCCCTCGGCATCAAGGATGACCTCGAGAACGCCGGGGCCATCTGGGTGGACGAACCGGTCGTGGTCGACGGGAACCTCATTTCCAGCCGGACGCCGCGCGACCTGGCCCCGTTCGCGCGCGCGCTGGTGGATTTCCTCGAGGTCTCCGACCGGTAGCGGCTCCGGCAACGCCGGGATTGCGCCGCGGGACCCGCTGACGGACCGTGTTTCCATGAACATGGTCACCGTCGGCAAGTTCCTGAATCTGGCCCAGGCGGATCTCGTGGCGGGACGGCTGGAAGCCGCCGGATTCCAGGTGCTGCGACACGGGCTGAACTCGGCCCTGGGCTTCGAGGGTGGGGTGCTCGGCGTCGGCGGCATTCGCCTGCAGGTGCCGGAGGATCAGGTCCAGGGGGCCCGCGAACTGCTCCGGGACCTGGAGACGGGCATGGAATCCGAGTGACGGGCGTGCCGGAGGCCCGTGACAGCCCGGGCCGGGGGGCGGTCCGCTCCGCGTGGCGCCCCGTTTGGGAGTGCCCGACGCCGCCAGCGGACGCCTTCGTTCCGCCCCAAGTTCGTTGCCCGGGAACGAGCCACGCGGGATAGGAGACCCATCCACACGCCCGGGCCCGTGATCGCCCGCTCGACCGGTCCGTGACCGTCCGTCCACGGGCGGGGCCCGCACGTAGAAGGGTTGCCACATGAAGACTCCAGACTCCCCCGGCTGCGCCTCCTGCCCGCTGCATCGCCGGAAATTCCTCGCCCGCGGCGGACTGGCGACCGCGGGCCTGCTCGGCCTGCTGCGGTCTCCGGCCTCCGCCGCGGAGCCCGCTCCCGAACCGGCGCCGGCGTCATCTCAGCGGAACCGGATTCGGATCGTCTTCGCCCTGCACGCCGTTCGCCAGCCAGGACCCGATTGGCCGAACCAAGGCTACGACTTCGCCCCGGCCATGGAACGGATCGGGCGGGAACTGGAGGCGCGGTGTCCGGGCCTGCGGTTCGTCACGTCCACGGCGACGGGCCCGGAGCAGGCGCGGAGCATCCTCGAGAAGGACCGGGCCGCAGGCGGCATCGACGGGTACCTGGTCTGCCAGATGAACTGCTGGAACCAGGTGGTCCAGACGCTGGCCACCTCGGGAAAACCGGTGCTGTACGCCGACTTCCAATACGGCGGCAGCGGCGGCTTCCTCGTTTACAACGCCGCGTTCCTGCGCCAGCGGGCGGCGAACGTGGGTTTCGTCGCGTCCTCGGACCCCGCCGACCTCGCGGAGGCGGCGAAGTGCTTCGATCCGGGGCACCGCCGCGGGTTGGGGGACACGTTTGCGTCCGCCACGGCCCGGGTGCGCGTGGAGCGGGCGCCCCGCATGGCGGCGGGCGGGAACCAACCGGACGCGCTGCAATGCCTGGATGCCGCGGAGTGCGTGAAACGGATGAAGGCCTCGCGCATCCTCGCCATTCGGGACCAGACGTCCGGCGAGGAACCCGCCGTGGCCGGCATTCCCGTGAAGCGCCTGCCCTTCCGCGAGCTGAACGAGGCGTGGGAGAAGGCGGACCGGGACGAGGCGCGATCCATCGCGGATCGCTGGCAGAGGTCGGCGGCGCGGATCGAGGGGGTGACGCGGGAAACGCTGGAGACCTCGGCGGCGATGTACCTGGCGGAGCGTGCGCTGCTGCAACGGCACGACGCCCAGGCGATCACGATCAACTGCCTCGGGGGTTTCTACGGCAACCACATCCACGCCTACCCGTGTCTCGGCTTCTACCAGCTCAACAGCGAAGGCGCTGTCGGCGGGTGCGAATGCGACGTCCGTTCCGCGGCGACCATGCTCATCGGGAACCTGCTCACCGGGGGACGTCCGGGATACATCTCCGACCCCGTGATGGATTCGGCGAAACGCCGGATCATCTACGCCCATTGCGTCGCGCCGGACCGGGCCTTCGGCCCGCGGGGACCCGCGAACCCGTTCGAGATCCTCACGCATTCCGAGGATCGCCAGGGCGCTTCCGTGCGTTCCCTGCTGCCGACCGGCCACCTCACGACGACCCTGGAATTCGACCAGGGCCGACGGGAGATCCTGTTCCACCAGGCCAAGGCGGTGGCCAACGACCCGGACGACCGGGCGTGCCGGACCAAGCTCTGTGCCGAGCCGGTCGGCGATTTCGAGAAGCTCTTCACCGAATGGGACCGGTGGAGCTGGCACCGCGTCACGTTCTACGGCGATCTGCGGGAGCCGATCCACGCCCTGGCCGAGGCCCTGGGGTGGAAGGTCGTGCCGGAGGCTTGAGGCGGAGCAAGGACCCCACGGGACCCGCGACCGGCTAGCGATCTCCGGCGACCCAGAACACCGAGTTCTTGAGCAGGGCCTGGTAGGCCTCGTGGCTGTGCGCGCGTCCGTCGTGGCCCAGGGTGATGCCGGCGACGCGGGCCTTCGGGTGTTTCACGACGAAGACCTGCGGGTAGGCCTTCCCCTTCTGGGCGGATTGCGCGGTCGCGAGCACCTCGATGGCGGTTCCCCCGGCGTCCGGTTCGAACCAGTAGAGCTCGTCGGTGATCGGGAACTTCGAGGGCACGCCCTCGAGCAGGGGGTGAAGCCGGGACCCGACCTGAACCTCGAATTCGCCCAGGCGGTCGTGTCCGCGCGATCCGCCGCCGGCGAGGGTCTTGTTGAATTCCGGCCAGTTCGGCCAGTTGTACCAGAGTCCGGGATGCAGCAGGACGATCCCCTTCCCGGCCTCGGCATGGGCGAAGATGGCCTTCCTCACTTCGGGATCGGGGAACGCCTTGTTGGCGCTGATGAGGAGAACGTCCGCCCCCTGGACGGCGTCAACGGACACGTCCTGGGGTTCGAGGTAGACGGAGGTGGCCTTGCCGGTGCCGTTCAGAAGCGCGACGTCGGCGAGGTTGAACCAGCGCTGGTAATCGTGGGAGGCGCCGCCGCCGATCAGCAGGACCTTCAAGCCCGAACCCCATTTCACGGCGGGCCTGGCCGGTGCGGGAGCGGGCGCCGGGGCTGCCGGAGCAGGCGTGGCCGCGGTGGTCGCCGCCGTGGCCGCCGTGGCCGGGGCGCCGGCAGCCGCCGGTTCGCCGGTCTCGACGGTGATGCCGACGAACGTGGGAGCGACCTCGTTCGCGAAGCTCTCGAGGCGGAGCTTCTCGAGCACCCCGCGCTTGGTGAGGGGCTTCACGAAGTAGCGCAACTGCCGGCCCTGCATGAGCAACTGGTCCAGGTTGGCCAGCGCCTCGGAACCCGGCACGTCGATCTTCGCGATGTAATCGGCGAACTCGACGCCGTTGCGCAGGACGATTTCCTCCGTGGCTCCGCCGGCGAAGTGGGCGACGACCCGGGTCACGGGCTGGTCCTTTTCCCCGAGCGGGAAACCCCAACCGGCGACGCCGCCGAGGAAGTGGATGCGCGTGACCGGCAAGCCCACGGGGATCTCGACCGATTTCGGATAGGTCCGGGACAGGCCGGAACCGCCCTGGAGCACGACGACGTTGCGTCCCGTCGGGGTGCGCGCCGGGTTGACGACGTCGAAGGGCACATCGCGGTGCTTCAGCGTGCCCCATTTGCGGAAGCGCAGGGATTCATCCCGCGATTCGAGCGTGGCGTAGATGCCCTGCGTCGTGTTGGCCGTGGCAACCTTGGTGAGGTCGAGGATGCGGTACTTGAGGTCGTCGGCGCAGAGGAAGGTCAGGAGATCGCGGAGGCCCTCGGCACCCAGTTGCTCGAATCCTTCGGGCATGAGCGACCGGCCGGTGGAGCGGCGGGACGCGATGTTGTCCTTCCGGATCTCGGTCTCGGCGGTCTGGTTGCGGACGACGACGACGGTGTTGTTTTCGCGCAGGACGATGCCGTCGAAGGACTGGTCGTCCCGGGTCTCGATGCTGACGGCGATGAAATTGGGTTCCACCACCCGGTTGGGATCGAGGACGTGAACGAGCAGGTCCTCGGGGCCGTGGGCGCCCATGCCGGTCAGGTTGGGGGCGAACTCGGCGCCCTCGTTCTTGTACTTGTGGCAGGGCGCGCAATTCGCGGTGTAGAGTTTGGCGCCGTTGGCGGCGTTGCCCGGCTTCACCGCGGCGGGCCGGAATTGGGCGATCAACGCCTCCTTCTCCTTCTGGGCCGGACCTTTCAATTCATCGATCACCTCGCCCGCCCGTTTGGCGACCGCGGCGTCGGCGTGCGTCCGCAACCGGTGCAGGTTCGAAGGCCCGAGGAGCGTCGGGTCCAACTGCCCGTCCTTCATCGCCTGGACCACGGAGCCGGACCAGTCGGCCCGCTTGAGCAATTGTCCGAAGGCCGTCTCGCGCAGCTCGAAGTCGAGCTTCGTGAGGTTGCCGAGCAGCGCCTTGCCCGCGCCGGCATCGCCGGTGGTGCCGAGCGCCTCGATCACCCGGCGTTGGAGCGCCGCGCTGGCGTTGCCGCCGATGAGCGACGCCACCGCGGGCACGATGGAGGGGTCGAGGCTTCGGACGCCGAGCAGGTTCACCGCCATCTGGCCGCGGACCTCGTCCGGGTTCGCCGCGTCGGCGAGGCGGGTGACCGACTTCGCGACGGCGGCCTTCGGGGCATCCCCGACGCGGCCCGCCAGGTCCCAGCGCGCGACGAGCGGGAGCGCGGCGGCGGCAGTGACGTCGGAGGCGAGCAATTGGGCCAGGGCGTTGCCGAGCGCCTCGTCGCCGGCGGGTTTCACGGTGGGCTTGAGCTGGGCGGCCAGGGCCTGCAGGGCCGTCGCCTTCAGCATGTCCACGGAGGCGGGCCGGGCCGCCACGGCCAGGACCAGGGAACGGGCCGCCGCGGCGTCGTTCAGGTTGGCCACCTGGCGGGCGAGGTGCGGGATCATGCCGGCGACGAACGCGGGGTCCTTCGCGCCGAGGGCCGCCTCGAGATAGAGCAGCGGGTTGGCCGCCGCCATCGCGAGGGCCGCGGTTTCCAGGTGCGCGTTGCGGAATGTCGGCCACGCCTCGACCACCACCGCCGCGAGGTCGGCGCTCGGACGGAGCGTTGCGGACGCGACGAGGGCGGAGATGCGCACGCGCGCATCGGAATCATTCAATCGTGCACGCAGGAGATCCATCGGGACGTCGACATTGGAGTTGTCGCGTTCCGCGCCGATGCGCATGGCGGCCTTGCGGAGGGTGGCGTTGTCGTCAGTCGCCGCCGCAACCAGCACCCCGGGCTCGAGTTGGCCGAGGTTGTGGAGGACCCAGAGCGCCTGAAGACGACCGTAGGTGGTGCGGGCGTTGCCCGCCTTGGCTTCGAGCGCGGCGAGCACGTCGCGGCCCGCCCCTTCCGAGAGCAACCGGTTCGCGGTCGCACGCACCCAGCCGTTGGGATGATCCAGCATCTCCACGAGGCCCCCGGGGTTGCGCGGGTTCAACTCGAACCGGGGCAGCGCCTCGGCCTGCTTGTGCTGGATGCGCCACAGACGCGTGAAATGGTGGTCGCGATCCGGGCGGCTGGCGGCGTTGCGCGCCCCGTGGGCGGGGCCCCGGGTGTCGTTGTGCACCGCGATCTGGTTGTAGAAATCCACCACGTAGAGCGCGCCGTCCGGGCCGACGCGGCTGTGGATGGGCTTGAACCAGTAGTCGGTGCTCGTGAAGAAGTGGGTGTCCTTGCGGGTTTCCTCGCGCCGGCCCTGATAGGTCACGCCCGCGGGATCCAGAAACTCATGGTGCGAAAGCCAGACGGTCGGTTCGTGGAGGAAGAACGACCACGCGGGGCCGCGCCACTTCGCCGGCCAGGCGCCGCCGTCGTAGATGGTGGAACCGGAGGCGGCGGTCCAGGCGCCGACCCAGTCGATCTGCACGTACGGTTGCCGCGTCTCGCGGCGGGGCGGAAAGACCTTGTTCTCCTCGATGATCGGCTTGGCGGCGCGCACGCCGGGCACGCCGGCCCGGCTCACGATCTTCTCCGGCAGAACGACGTGGAGGATCGGTTCCCCGCAGGTGGCCGTGCTGAAGAAGATCTCGCCGTCGGGCGCGATCTCGCAGCCCCACGTGTTGCACGAACCCGCGGCCACCTGCTCCAGCGCCGTGCCGTCGGGACGGAACCGATACAGGCCGGCGGAGATGCGCCCGAACTTGCGCGAGCCATCGAGGGACTTCGGCTCGCCCGAACTGTATCCGACCGAGCCGTAAATCCAGCCGTCCGGACCCCAGCGCAGATTGCTCGTCACCGCGTGGGTGTCGAAGGTGCCCCACCCCGTGAACAGGATCTCGGTCCGGTCCGCCTTCCCGTCGCCGTCGGTGTCGCGGATCCAGAGGGTGTCCGGCGCCTGGGACACGATGACGCCGTCCTTGTAGAAGACCAGGGAGGTCGGCAGCTCCAGGCCGTCGGCGAACACGGTCTTCCGGTCCATGACACCATCGCCGTTCGTATCCTCGAGGTACGAGATCCGATCCCGGCCCGGGCGGTTCTCCTTGGTGCCGACCGGGAACTTCTCCGGGTCGCGCACGCGCCACGGGGTGATTTTGCCGTCGTTGCGGTGGATGTCGCGTCCGCCGGGGTACTCGGGTGTCTCGGCCACCCAGAGGCGCCCGCGCGGATCCCAGTCGAGGGACATGATCTTCTCGGCCACGTGCTCGTCGGCGGCGAGGCTGACGGCGAACTCGGGATGCACCTGGAGGGTCTTCGCCTGTTCCGCCGCGGTCTTCGGACCGCCGGGGGGATACCGCAGCGACGCCAGTTCCTCCGGCTTCACCCACTCGTCGGCGTTGGCCCGTTTGCCGGCCCAGGCGATGGAGCGCAGGAGGGCGGTGCGGTACTGGGGCGTCTGGAACACGTCGTACTCGTGACCGGGAAGGCTGACCACGGACCGGTAGGTCGTCGTCCCCCCTTCCCACGTCTTCTCGTAGGTCCAGACCTGCGGGGCGATGACGTGCACGTGGTGGAAGCTCGTCGCCAGCACCCCGGCGTCGGGCGCCATGTCGAGGTCGTAGTAGATCTCGTCCTTCCAATCGAAGTTCGACAACCCGCGGCTGATGGGATGCGCATCGTCGACCCAGAAGAGCCCCACGTCGCCCTCGAGCCATTTGGTTGCCTTTTCGCGGGCAAGGGAGGCATCGGACCAGCGCCAGGCGCCGCCCACGACCTTCTTGGCCCAGGCATGCTGGTCGCCGCTCACCACGCCGTCGTGGATCACCAGCACGCCGCCCCCGCGCTGCAGGTACTTCTCGAAGTCGGCCCGCTGGTCGCCGACGATCTTCAACCCGTCGGCCGCGTAGATGATCAGGACGTCGGTCGATTCGAGCTGGGCACCGGACGGGAAGCTCATCGCCCCGTCGACGCGCAGTCCGCGATCGCCCAGGAGCCGGGTCCATTCCCCGAGGAACCGGGGGTGATCGTGCTGGTTGGGGCCGTGGGTCTTGATGCCTCCCCGGATGAAAACCCGCAGGGGATCGGCGGCCTGGGTTGGAACAAGGGACGCCAGCAGCACGGTGGCGGAAGCCAGGAGGGGGGCGATACGGTTGAGCGGACGCATAGGACGGTGACGCGCCAAGTGACCGTCAAAACCCCCCGGCACTTCAAGCCTCCGGTTCGGGTTTGGGTGCGCCGGCCCAGGGCCTTCCCTCCCGCGGGACGTCCGCGTAGTCTTTCCGCGTCATGTCCCAGCCGAAAGCCGCCGCCTCGGACCCCGCCGCCCGGTTCCAGCCCTTCATCCCGGCCTCGGCCGCGCTGCCGGAGTTCACCGCCCGCGCCGTGATCCTGGGCACGCTGCTGGGCATGGTGTTCGGGGCCTCCTCGCTCTACCTCGTCCTGAAGGTCGGGCTGACGGTCTCCGCGTCGATCCCGGTTGCCGTGATTTCCATCACCCTGTTCCGGCTGTCGTCCCTGCTGTTCCGGACGCGTCCGGCCTCGATTCTCGAGAACAACATCGTTCAGACGGCGGGATCGGCGGGGGAATCCATCGCGTTCGGGGTGGGCGTCACGATGCCGGCGATCATGATTCTGGGCTTCGACCTCGAAGCTTCGCGGGTGCTGCTGGTCTCGGTTCTCGGCGGTCTGCTCGGGATTCTGATGATGATCCCGCTGCGGCGCGCCCTGATCGTCCAGCAGCACGGACAACTCAAGTATCCCGAGGGAACCGCGTGCGGCGAGGTGCTCAAGGCGGGAGCCGACGACGTCTCGCGCGCGGCCTCCACGGTGGTTCGCGCCGCCCCGGGCCACGACGCCGAGATCGCCCGCAAGCTCGCCGCCGGCGCATGGACGATCTTCACCGGGTTCGGCATCGGGCTCCTCTACAACACGCTGATGAAGGCGCTCAAGTGCTGGCGGGACACTCCGGAGAAGGTCTTCGGCCCGCCCTTCAAGGGCGCGTCGGTCGGCATCGAGATCACCCCCGAACTCCTCGGGGTCGGCTACATCATCGGCCCGCGCATCGCCTCCATCATGTGCGCGGGCGGCGTGCTGGCGTACCTCGTCCTCATTCCGGCCATCCAGTACTTCGGGGAGGGACTCGCCGCGGCCCTGCCGCCCGGGACGGTGCCGATCAAGGACATGAGCCCCGGCGCGATTCGCAACGCCTACATCCTCTACATCGGGGCCGGCGCGGTCGCCGCGGGCGGCATCATCAGCGTCCTGCGCTCGCTGCCGATCATCTGGCACGGTTTGCGCGCCGGCCTCCGGGATTTCTCGGCCAGCCGGGCCGGCGCCGCCCAGGGCCCCGCCCTGCGCACCGACCGCGATCTCTCCATGAAGTTCGTGCTGGGCGGGGTCATCGCGCTGCTCGTGCTCATCATGCTGGCCCGTCCGCTCAACGTCGGAATCGTGGGCGCGCTCCTGATCGTGCTGTTCGGGTTCCTGTTCGTCACGGTCTCCTCCCGGTTGACCGGCGAGATCGGTTCCTCGTCCAACCCGATCTCGGGAATGACCGTGGCGACGCTGCTCCTCACCTGCCTGATCTTCCTCGCCCTGGGCTGGACGGGTCCCTCGTACTTCGTCACGGCCCTGTCCATCGGCGGCATCGTCTGCATCGCGTCGTCCAATGGCGGCACGACCTCCCAGGATCTCAAGGCCGGCTACCTCGTCGGCGCCACCCCGCGCCTCCAGCAGATCGCGATCCTCATCGGGGCGCTCGCCTCGGCCATCGTCCTCGGCCCCATCCTCCTTCAGCTCAACCAGGCCGCCACCGTCTACGTGCCTGCCGCGAAGGTCGCTCCGGGCCTGACGACCACGCCCGATCCGCTGGCGCCCCGCGAGATGATCGTCGGCGCCCAGTCCGCCGCGGATGCCAACGCCTATCGCGTCTGGCACAAGACCAGTCCCGACGGCGGTCCCGCGGGCAAGTATCTCGTCGACGACGACGGCAAGGCGGTCTGGCTCGTCGATCCCGGCATCAACGGCGAGCACGCGACCCGCCCGGACGGGACCGCGGTCCAGAAGTTCGCGGCGCCCAAGGCGACGCTGATGAGCTACATCATCAAGGGCATCCTCAACCGGGAACTCCCGTGGCACCTGGTGCTGCTGGGGGTCATGATCGCGCTGGTGCTCGAGATGTCCGGCATCCCCTCGCTCGCGTTCGCCGTAGGCGTCTATCTCCCGCTCGCCGCCTCCTCCCCGATCTTCGTCGGCGGCCTGATCCGGTGGCTGGCGGATCGGCATCTGCGTTCGCGCCTCGCCCATCGCGAACTCACCGAGGAGGAACTCGTCGCCGAGGGCGACAAGAGCCCCGGTGTCCTCCTGGCCTCGGGTTACATCGCGGGCGGGGCCATCGCGGGCATCCTTATCGCCTTCGTCCAGGGCATCCTCACCCGGTTCTCCGCCGGCGTCGAAACGTGGGCGACCCGGAACAACCCGTTGTACAGCCTCGAGGCGTTCGAGCACGGGCGCCCCTTCCAGGGACTCGGTCAGGCCCTGGAAAACGTCGGGCTCTTCACCCCGCACCTCCCCGACCTCCTGTCCCTGATTCCCTTCGTGGCGATTGCCGTCTTCCTTTGGCTCGTCGCCCGCGAAAAGTGTCTCGCCGGCAAATCCCCCTGACGCTTCCGCCCTCCCGGAGCACAGCACCGAAGAAGGCCCCTGGAGCTTCGAACCAAGCCCTTTGGAACTTTGAGCTTGGCCCCTTGGAGCTTTGACTTCGGTCCTTTGGAACTTCGCCCCTGGTCAAACCTCCCCGGTCAGGGAGCCCAGGCGCCGGAGGTAGTCGAAGGTGTACAAACCGGTGTTGTGGCCGTCGGCCCAGACCGGCTGCACGGCATAACCGCCGACGGGTTGCAGGGAACGGAGCTCGGAGGATTTCGCGGTCAACGGGCGGTCGGGCCCCTTGTACAGGTTGCCCAGGATGTCCTTTTCCCCGGCGCAACTGGCGCACGGGCAGTACCGGCGCAGCGTGAGCAGCGGAATGAAACTCTCCTGACCGTCCGACCACGAGATGGCCAACTCGGTACCGATGATCTGAATGTCCTTGGGTCGCATGGATGGATGGCGTGCGCGTCCGTTCGTTCGTTCGTCCGTCCGAACCCCGGGCCGGACGGCGCGGCGGGCGGCCATTCTACTCCAAGGCGGCGGGGATGCACGCTTCGGCGCGCCTCGGCGCCCGGGGCGCCGGACACGAACGAGGGGTGATCGAAGCCGGCGAACGGAGGGGAGCCGCCGGCGTGGAGTCGCACCGGAGGTGATCCGTGGATCTGGGCTCTTCCGCGGGCACCCGGATCATGGCGCCCGGGCGCCGGGGGCTGCCGGGGCGCCCGCGGGAGCGCCGCGCCGCCCGAAATCGCGGGGCGGCGGCTGGGACAGGAAGAGGGCGATGTCCCTGGCGGCCTTCGTTTCCACGCCGGGTTTCTGGAGGAACCCGAGGTCGCGGAACCAGTCGATGAACCGATCCTGCCAGGTGCCGAACGGGATGCCGTTGCGATGGGTGAGTCCGCCGCTCATCCGGCTGCCGTCGGGCAGCGGGTCGCCCGGGTGCCGTCCGTTGCCGTAGATGTGCATTTCCACGTTCGGAATTCCGGCGTTCAGCATGGCGCCGAAGTATTCCGTCGCCCAGAGGGCATGGATGCGATCGCCGGCACCGGCGGTGGCGATGAACGCGGGCGGGGCATGGCGCGGCACCGGCGGATTCGCTCCGCGCGCGAAGGGCGTCGGGCCGGGGTAGATGATGCCCACGAAATCGGGCCGCGCCGACACGCCGGCCCAGGGATCGCCGGGGAGCTGGTTGGTGCGGTCGAACGCCTCGAAGAACACCGCCGCGGGAGAGGACAATTCGGCCCCGGCGGAGAAGCCCATGATGCCGATCCGGGCCGGATCGAGGTTCCAGGCGCGGGCGTTGGCGCGCACCAGGCGAATCGCCTGCAGGGCGTCGTTCACCGCATCGACGCCCGCGTCGTACCCGTCCTTCCGAAGCCGGTTGCGCAGGAGCACCGTGTTGACGCCGTAGTTGAAGAAGAACGGGACGAAATCGGCCCCTTCGGTTCCGACGTTCAGCGTGTTGTGTCCCCCGCCCGCGGCGAGAATGACCGTGGCCCCGGTGTTGATGCCGCCCTCGACGGTGTGCACCTCGATGGAGGGATTGTGGATGTTGGTGATCCACTGGATGCGCCCCGGGACGGCGCGGCTCAGGTTGTAGTGTTCGGCCTCGCGCGCGCGATCCGCCCTGAGAAACGACGAACCGGGCGGATACAGGGGAACCACCACGCCGCCCGGCAGAATCGGCTGGGGCGCGTAGGGAGCGTCGTTCGTCGGTCCCGGGCGGGGAATCCCGAGCGGCGCGGGCAGGGGCGGAGGCGGAGGCGGAGGCGGGGTGTCGGCCGCGCCACCGGACGGGACGAAACCCGGTGCCCACGCCAGCAGGGCCATGGTTGCCGCGGCGACAACGCAGGCCAGCCCGCGGTTCGGGTGTCGGTTCGGGATCATGCCGGGGCCAGACGCCCACCGCGCGGGGCGGGTTTCAACTGGTTTTGACCCACCCCGATCGCGCCGCACGCGTGCCGGACACCTCGGTCGGCGCGGGGCCGCCCGAACCCGGACGCCCTCAGATCCCGACCCGCACGTCCGCCCAGTACCCGAATTCCCAGGCCCAATCGTTCGCGGCGTTCTCGAGGCGCACCGAGACCCGACGCCCCGCGTACTCCCGCAGGTCCACGTCGACATCCCGCCACCGCGCGCCGTCGTGATCCACGACCTCCTGGCGCAGCACGCGGTCGTTCACCCGGACCCGCAGTTGCCAATCGCCCCGGTCGTGGGCGGCCACGGAGAACCGCAGCCGCGGATTTCCCGGGGGCACCTCGAAGGTCCGCTCGATCACCGCCGGACGCTGGGCATCGTGGGGATGCGTCATCAGCACGTTGTGGCGCCCCCGGTACTCGGGGAGCTTCCTGGGGGTTCCCTCGAAGTCCGGCACCTCCAGGCGCCACTCGGGATTCCACAGCGACGCGGATTCCCGATCCGGGCGGGGTCCCGTTTCCGCTCCCCCGGGCACCGCGGCCGACGTGGGCGAGGCGGAACCGGACAGGCGTTCGCGCTTTTCCTTCGTCAACGGCCCTTCCTGGGGCGGCGCGAGGATGTACCAGATCAGGTTCCGGAACTCGGCATCGGGAAGCTGGTCCAGCCCCTCGGGCATCACCGAGGCCTCGAGCGTCCGCTGGCTCTTCACGTCGCCGCGTGCGATGACCTCCTCCTTGCCGCCCTGCAGCAGCAGGCGCACCCGCTGGTCCGTGTTCTCCATCAACCGCCCCGCCACCACCCGGTCGTCCTTCGTCTCCACCTCCACCTGCTCGTAGCCCGCGCCGATGACCTGGTTCGGATCGAGGATGTTCCACAGCAACGCGTCCAGCGAGGACCGGCCCACGCCCGTCAGGTCCGGGCCCACGGCCTCCCCCTCGCCGTGCAGCTTGTGACAAACCAGGCACGTCCGCTTCGCCGCTTCGTGGCCCGCGGCCAGGTCGGGCTCGCCCTGCAACACCATCGCCCGCCGCGCCGCCACCGCCTTCGCCTTGTCCGCACCCGACTCGCGGAACCGTCCGATCGCCGCGCGCGCCTCCGTCCGGATGGCCTCGTCCTGGTGATCGATCAACGCCCGGATCACCGGTGCTCCGAAGTCGCTCGACGAGATCTGCCCCGCGCGCACCTTCGCCAGCAACGGCATCGCCCACCGCCGTCGCGACGACAGCGTCGTGGCGGCGGCCCGGCGGCCCGCGGCGGACAACCCGTTCCATCGCCCGAGCAGTTCGGACGGGACGTCGTCCCCTCCCAATTCGCTCAGGGCCGTGATGGCCTCCAGTTGCACGACCTCGGGAACGTCGGAGGCCAGCAATTGAATCATGGTGTCGCGGGTGGCGGGAGTCCGCGTCTGGCGGGCCGTGCGGATGGCCTTCACGCGCTCCTCCACCGCCAACCCGCGGTCCGTCGCCTGGCCGAGCATCGCCTGCAACGCAGACGCGTCGCCCCAAAGCGTTCCGAGCTTCTGGCCGCGTTCCGCGATGCCCGCGCGCGGATGCGACCGCAGCTTCGCGATGAACGCGGCGGGCGGGGTACGCGGCACCAGGGCCTTGCCCTCCTGCCCCTTGATCAAGCCGTCCAACGCGGCCTCCGCCAGCTCCGGGCTTCCGGGCAGCACGCGCTCCAGGAACGCCATCGCCTGGTCCATGGCCTCGACCCCGCCGCCGTCGCAAAGGCGCCGCATCGTCTTCGCCACCAACCGACCCGACAACGGCAGCTTCGTGGGTCCGGTCACCGCGAGCCAGTCCAGGGCCTTGTCCGGCGCCGCCGCCGCCAGCGGTTCCGCCGCGTGCCAGATCATGAAGGGCAGGACCGGATCCAGCCCGTCCGCCGAGGTCTCCATGAGCATCTCGAGCACGGGGGCCACCTTCCATCCCGGCGCCGCGGGGGGACGGTTCACGGTCAGCTGGCTGGAGGTGAGTTGCCGGCAGGCCACCGCCACCGCCAGGCGCACCGCCGGATCGCGGTCGCGGGCCAGCCGGTGCAATTCCATGCACTCCGCCTCGGTCCCCTGACCGCGCTCGCCGATGAACCTCGCCGCCCACAAACGCACCAGGGGCTCGCGGTCCGTCGTGGCCCGGATCAGCAGCTTCTCGCTCATCCGCCCGGCGGCGTGCAGGGTCCAGAACGCCGCCACCTTCGCGTCCGCATTCTGGGAGCCGATCAGGCCCTCGAGCAGCGGCACGGCGTCGTCCGCCCGCCGCTCCGCCAGCAACCGCTGCGCCGTCCGCCGCTGCCACGCGTTGCGGTGGGCCAGCAGGTTCACCAGTTCCGCGGTTCCGAGCTTCGCGAGGTCCATGTCCCGCGCCGGACGCGACGGTACCGGCTTCCCGGGCTGGGTGCCCGTCTCCACCAGGCGCCAGACCCGGCCGTGTTCCCGGTCCACCCCCGCGGGGTCCGCGTTCGCGTTCTGGTAACACGGATAACGATCGTACCAATCCATGATCCACACCGCCCCGTCCGGCCCCACCTGCGTGCTCACCGGCATGAACCAGCCGTCGTTGGCCCGCACCAGATCCCGCCGGTGCGACGCCACGAAGCTCGAGCCGCGCGGCTTCAGAACGTCCTGGTGCACCGCGTTGTCATGGATGTTCCCCTGTAGGACCGTACCCAGATTGTCCGCCGAGAACTGATCGCCCTGATACACTTGGATGCCCGCGTACGCCGCCATGTGATGCTTGTGATCGTTGATCGCCGGCAGGGATTCGTACGCGTACGGGTGGGGAGGCGATCCGGCCTGGCGGTCGTACAACCCGCCCGGCACCAGATGGAACAGGTGCTCGATCACGCACGCGCTCACGAACGCGTTGCCCGCCCGGTCGAAATCCACCCCCCACGGATTGCTCGTGCCTTCCGCGTACACCTCGAACTTGCCCGTCCCCGGATGCCACCGCGCCACGCCCGCCGTCAACAGGACCGGATCCGACCCCGCCCCGTCCCCGGGCCCCCGCACGTTCGAACGCGTGAACACGCCGTGCGTCATGTACAACTGGCCGTCCGGTCCCCACGTGAATCCGTTCAACAACTCGTGCCGGTCCTCCAACCCGAACCCCGTCTTCACCACGTCCGTACTGTCCGCCCGATCATCCCCGTCCGTGTCCCGCAGGAACAACAGGTGCGGCGCCTGGCCCACGTACGCCCCTCCGTTTCCCAACGCCAGGCCGGTCGCCAGATTCAATCCGTCCGCCCATACGTGCACCCGGTCCGCGCGACCGTCCGCATCCGCGTCCTCCAGGATCTTGATCCGATCCCGCCCCTTCTCGCCCGGCTTCGCCCCGAGCGGATACTCGTACAACTCGACCACCCAGAGCCGACCCCGTTCGTCCCAGGTCATCGCCACCGGATTCACCACCTCGGGCTCGCTCGCGAACAACCGCATCTCGAATCCGGGCGGCACCGCGAACCGCCGCTGCGCCTCCTCCGGCGACAGTGCCGGCGTCGCCGCCGGGGCATGCTGCCCCGCCAACTGCCGTCCCGCCGGGGCATTGGTGTACACCGGAAAGCCCAGGTCCTTCCGGGGCGGACCATACCCGTCCGCCGCTGCCGCCCGCCCCGTCGGCGCCCCGTGCGTCAGCCCCCCCGCGGCCAGGGCCAGGGCCACGGCCATCCCTTTTCCGGATACGTGGAAATGCATGTCCGAAACTTGACCGGCTCCGGCGCCCGAGTGAAGCGGGGAGTTCCGGTCGGCGCGAACCCGGGTCCCGTTCCGGCCCCGGACCGAGGCCGCGACGCGGTAAGGAAAATCCCCAGTCCCAACGGCTTGCGACCCTCTGATTCCCTCTCCATTCTACGCCCCATGTCTGCCGACGTGTCCCGCGCCGCCGCCCTCCTCGCCCGGCTCTCCGAGAGCATCGGACGCGTGCTCCGCGGACAGGAAGGCCCCACCCGCCGGCTCCTCGCCGCCTTCGCCGCCGGAGGCCATGTCCTGCTCGACGACTTTCCCGGCACCGGAAAAACCACCCTCGCCAAAACCCTCGCCCTCTCCATCGACGCCCTGTTCTCCCGCATCCAGTTCACCCCCGATCTCCTGCCCACCGACATCCTCGGCGTGTCGATCTTCAACCAGCGTGACCAGTCGTTCGAATTCCGCGAAGGCCCGATCTTCACCAACATCCTGCTGGCCGACGAAATCAACCGGGCCTCGCCCCGGACGCAATCGGCACTGCTCGAAGCCATGGCCGAAAGTCAGGTCAGCGTCGAGGGCCGCCGCCACGCGCTCTCCGATCTCTTCTTCGTCATCGCCACCCAGAACCCCGTCGAGTTCCGCGGCACCTACCCCCTGCCCGAGGCGCAGATGGACCGGTTCATGATGCGCTTCGGACTCGGCTACGTCTCCACCGAGAACGAGGTCAACATCCTCTCCAGCCAACTCCACGGCCATCCCCTCGACGCCGTCCGGCCCTGCGCCACCCCCGACGATGTCCGCAACCTGCGCGCCGCCGTCCGCACGATCCGCATCAGCACCGAGTTGCTCTACTATATCGCCTCCCTCGTCCAGGCCACCCGCAAGATCCCCGGCGTCCCCCTCGGCGCCGGACCCCGGGCCTCCCTCGCCCTCATGAAGGCCTCCCAGGCCCTCGCCCTCTTCGACGGCCGCGAGTTCGTGCTCCCCGAACACGTCACCGAACTCGCCGTCCCCGTCATCTCCCACCGCCTCGTCCTCGAACCCCAGGCCCGGTTCGCCGGCACGAACCCGGATTCCCTCGTCGAGGATCTCGTCCGCCAATGGCCGCCCCCGCGGTGAACCCGGTGAACGCCCCCCGGTCATCCCCTCCGCCGGCCTCGCCCCCATCCCCGGCGCCCCTGCCCCGCCCCCGCTCGCAGCCCTCCCGCCTCGATCGCCGACTCCATCGCAGCTACCGCCAGTTCCATGCCGTCCGCGGCTGGCTCGAACGGCATGTGACCCCCACCGGCGCCCTGGTCTTCTGGCTGATGGTCGCGTCGGCTTCCTTCATCGACGTCGGCCAAACCACCTCCCATCACCTCGTCGCCCTGCTGCTCGCCCTCAACCTCGGCGCGCTCCTCTTCCTGTTCCGCCCCGCCCCCAGACTCGTCCTCCACCGCGTCGCGCCCCGCCATGCCACCGTCGGCACCCCGATGGCCTATACCATCGCCGTCTCCAACCCGCGCCGCCGCCGCGTCCACGGCATCGAACTGCGCGAGCGCCTCGCCGATCCCCGGCCCACCCTCGCCGAATTCAGCACCCTCGCCGAACCCCTCGAACACCGGCGCAACTGGTTCGACCGCCGCTACCGGTTCTACCGCTGGCAATGGCTCTGCCAGCGCAATACCCGGGCCGTCCCGCTCCCCGTCGCGGTCCCCGACCTGCCGCCCGGCGGACGCGCGGAAATCCGCGCCGAACTCGTGCCGCTCCGCCGCGGACGCCTCGTCCTCGGCGACACCGAAACCATCCGCCTCGATCCCTTCGGCCTTTTCCGGGCGCTCGGCGTCCAGCCCACCAACGCCAGTTCCATCGTCATTTTCCCCCGTCGTTTCCGCCTGCCCGCCGCGCCTCTCCCCGGGAGTCATCACCGTCTCCAATCCGGCGGGGTCGCCCTCGCCGGGCCCATCGGCGAATCCGAGGAGTTCGTCTCGGTCCGCGAATACCGCCCCGGCGACCCCCTGCGCCGGCTCCACTGGGCCGGTTGGGCGCGCACCCAGAAACCCGTGGTCAAGGAGTACCAGGAGGAGTTCTTCATCCGACACGCGCTGGTGCTCGATACCTACGGCGACGGCCCCGAATCCGAGGCCTTCGAGGACGCCGTCTCGCTCGCCGCCTCCTTCGCCTGCACGGTCGACCAGAGCGAGACCCTGCTCGACCTCATGTTCGTCGGCGATCAGGCCTATGTCTTCACCGCCGGACGCGGCATCGCCCACAGCTCCCAAATGCTCGAGGTCCTTGCCGGCGTGGAACTGCGCCCCGACGTCTCCCCCGAGGACCTCGAATCCCTGCTGCTGCGCCATGTCACCCAGGTCAGCGGTTGTGCCGTCATCCTTCTCCACTGGGATCCCCCCCGCCAGCGGCTCCTCCAACAACTCACCCTCCGCCGCATCCCCACCGTCACCTTCATCGTCCGCGACGAACCCCGCCCCCCCGACCTCGCTCTCCCCTCCCGCACCTACTGGGTCCAGACCGGCCAGGTCGAAGCCCAGCTCCCCCGCGACGCCCTCTGATCGCTCTGCGCCATTGCCCCTGACCCGCCCTTCGGCTGTGATCTCCGCCATGCACCCGCGACCGTGGCCCGGCCTCGCCTTCTCCCTGCCGTTCCTGCTCCTGCTGTGGGTCCGACTCGCGCCCGCGGCTTCGCCCGCCACCCACGCCGCCGCGCCCGACCACCGCCCGCCCAACGTGGTCCTCATCTACTGCGATGACCTCGGCTACGGCGACCTCGGGTGCTACGGCAATCGTTCGATCCGCACCCCCCACCTCGACCGACTCGCCCGCCAGGGCCGCCGCTTCACCGATTTTTACGTCGCCCAGGCCGTCTGCTCCGCCTCCCGCGCCGCCCTCCTCACCGGTTGCTACCCCAACCGCGTCGGCATCGCCGGTGCCCTCGATCACCGGGCCCGCATCGGACTCAACCCCGACGAATCCACCATCGCCGAGGTCCTGCAGAGCCGCGGCTACACCTCCGCCGCGTTCGGCAAGTGGCACCTCGGCCATCACCCGCCCTTC
>CAZSOV010000085.1:0-27112 GCA_964608505.1 uncultured Verrucomicrobiota bacterium | reverse complement strand
CGGGAGTACGGGCAGTCGACGCGCTTCATCGAGCTCGCCGGCGAGATCAACACGGCCATGCCCGAGCGCGTGGTCCAGAAGGTCGCCGAGGCCCTCAACGACCGGGGTCGGGCGGTCAAGGGCAGCCGCGTGCTGGTCCTGGGCCTGGCCTACAAGGCCGACGTGGATGATGTCCGGGAATCCCCGAGCTTCGTGCTGCTCGAGAAACTGCAGCAGCGGGGTGCGGACGTGGCCTACTTCGATCCCTACGTTCCGATCATCAAACCCACCCGGGAACATGCCTCCTGGACCGGCGTGGCGGCCGTCGCCTGGAATCAGGCGGTCATCGGCTCCTTCGACTGCGTGCTCATCGGCACGGCGCATCGGTCCGTGAACTACGACGAGCTCGCCGCTTGGGCCCCGCTGATCGTGGATACCCGGAATGCCATGGCCGGACGCCGGACCGTCCCCGGCCAGGTCTGGAAGGCCTGAGCCCGGAGCCACCCCCGCGGGAAGGCTGCCATCGATCATGAAACCCCCGTTCCAGTCCGGTTGCAGGCCGGGCCCGGTCGCGTCACGACCATGAGCCGCTGGGCGTCCTGGTTGGGGCGGTTGGGCCTTGCCAAACCCGGCCTGGGACGCGACGTCCTGGTCCTCCTTGGCGGGAACTCGGCCGGCCAGCTCGTCAGCGTCGCGGCGGCCCCGATCCTGACGCGCCTCTACGATCCGTTTCAGTACGGGATCTTCACGACGCTGTTTGCCATTGCGGGAGTCCTGATCACGGTGGGTGGCCTGCGACTCGAGTTCGCGATCCCCATTGCCCGCTCCCGTCGACTCGCCCTGGCCACGACCACGTCCGCCCTGTTCATGGTGGCGGTCACGACCTGTCTGGCGGCCCTGGTCTGCCTGCTGCTGCGCATCTCCCCGCTCCAGCCCTCGGCGGCCTGGCCGACCTGGAACTATCTTTGGCTCCTGCCAATCGTCGGGTGTGCCGGGGGCGCGGCAAATGTCCTGTCGTACTTCGCCGTCCGGGAAAAGGCGTTCGGCGTCATCTCGACCGCCCGCGTCGCCCAGTCCGGGGGCGCCGCGTTCGCGCAACTCGCTCTCCACCCCCTCACGCACGGTCCCAGCGGCCTCATCCTGGGGGATGCCGCAGGTCGGGCCGTCGCGGCGGTCTGGTCCTGGCGGTTCTTCCGTCGCGAGCGCCGCGCCTATCCGGGACGGATCGGCCCCGCCGAGATGCGGGCGGCGTGCTCCCGGTTCTCCCGGTTCGCCAGGATCTCCGCGCCGGCGACCCTGCTCAACAGCCTTTGCCTCATGGGGCCGGTCGTCGGCTTCTCGCTCATCTACGACACGCGCGTGGCCGGCCTGGTCGGCGTGTCCCAGCGGGTGCTCGGGATTCCCATCGCGCTGATCGGCCAGTCGGTCGCCCAGGCCTTTCTTTCCCACTTCGCCTCGGCCACGCGCAGTCGGGATTCCCGGCTCGAACAGCTCTACCTCCGCGCCGCCGCGCGTCTCGCGCTCGTCGGCCTGGGACCCCTGCTGGCCGCCTTTTTTCTCGCCCCGTCCTGCGTCGCCCTGGCCCTCGGAAAGCAGTGGACCGAGGCCGGACCGGTGATCCAGGTCCTCGTCCCCTCGCTCTTCTTCCAGCTTGTGGTCACGCCCCTGTCCACCGTCCTCTCGACCATCGAACGCAACGATCTTCAACTGGCGTGGGATGCCGCCCGGCTGGTTGGACTGGTGGCCATCTTCGGATGGGCCAAAACCTCCGGCAGCGGATTGTCCGTCGTCCTGATGGTGTTTTCGGCGTTCATGTCCCTCGCCTACCTCGCCCATTTCCTCGTTTCCTGGATGGCCATTCGGGCCCATTCCGGGAACCTCGGGAACCCGCGCCGGACCGAAGCCGGTGCGCACGAACACGTCTGACCCGACCCACCATGCAATTCATCGACCTGAAGACCCAGTATCAGCGGTATCGGACCGACATCGACGCGCGGATGAGAAAGGTCCTCGACCACGGCAACTACGTCATGGGGCCCGAGATCGCGGAACTGGAGCAGCAGCTGGCGGCGTACGTCGGCGTCCGTCATGCGCTCACGGTGGCCAGCGGAACGGATAGCCTCGAGATCGCCCTGCGCGCGCTCGGGATCGGCTACGGCGACGAGGTCATCACCGTGCCCTTCACCTGGATCAGCACCGCCGAGGCCGTGGCCCAGGTCGGCGCCAAGCCCGTCTTCGTCGACATCGAACCCATCGGGTACAACCTCGACCCGGACAAGCTCGAGGCCGCCATCACGCCCCGCACCAAGGCGATCATGCCGGTCAGTCTCTTCGGCCAGATGCCGGACTACGACGTGATCAACGCCATCGCGGCCCGGCATGGCCTGCCCGTCATCGAGGATGCCGCCCAGAGCTTCGGCGCCACCCAGCGCGGGCGCCGGAGCGGCGGCGTGACGCTCGTCGGCAGCACCAGCTTCTTCCCGGCCAAGCCCCTCGGCTGCTACGGCGACGGCGGCGCCCTGTTCACCAATGACGACGCGCTTGCGGACGCGATGAAAGCCATCCGCACCCACGGGGGCGTGCGGCGCCATCATCACACGCTGCTCGGGATGAACGGACGGTTCGACACCCTCCAGGCCGCGGTCCTGCTCGCCAAACTTCCCCGTTTCGAATGGGAAGTGGCGGAACGCGCCCGCCTTGGCGAGACCTACACCCGGGCCCTCGAGGGGGTCTGCGAGACGCCCCGGGTGATTCCCGGCAACACCCACGTCTACGCCCAGTACACGATCCGCGTCCGCGACCGGGACGCCGTCGCCGAGCGCCTGTCCGCCCGGAGCATCCCCACGGCGGTTTACTATCCCAAGTGTCTCCACGAACAGCCCGTCTTCGCGGGGCTCGGCTATCGCTGGGGCGATTTTCCCGAATCCGAGCGCGCCTCGCGCGAGGTCCTCAGCCTGCCGATGAGCCCGTTCCTCACCCCCGAGGACCAGAACCTGGTGATTGCCGGCGTTCGCGAAAGCCTCGCCGCCTGAGTTCATCCTCCTGCCTCCCACCCTCTCCCACGTGAAACCGAGCATCGCCGTCGTCGGCTGCGGAGCCTGGGGCCGCAACCTCGTCAAAGACTTTCACAAACTCGGCGCGCTCGAGGCCATCTGCGATGCCTCGGCGCCGAATCTCGAGGCCGCCTTGCGGGTGGCCCCCGGGACCCGCTCCTTCGCGACGCTCGCCGAGGTGCTGGCCGACCCGGCCATTCAGGCCGTCGCCATCGCCACCCCGGCCGAGACGCATGCCGCCCTGGCCCGGCAGGCCCTGCACGCCGGAAAGGACGTCTTCGTCGAAAAACCCATGACCGTCGCCACCGCCGATGCCGAATTGCTCGTCCGCGAGGCCGCCGCCGCGGGCCGGATCCTCATGGTCGGTCACCTCCTGCTGCACTCGCCCATGGTCCGTCGCGTCAAGGAATTGATCGACGAGGGCCAGCTCGGAACCGTACAGCACGTCGCCGTCAAACGCGCCAAACAGGGCAAGGTGCGCGCGCACGAGAACGTGATGTGGTCGTTCGCCTGCCACGACATCGCGGCGGTGCTCCACCTCCTGGATCGCCGCCAGCCGATCCACGTCCAGGCCGTGGGACGCTCCTTCGTCCAGCCCGCCATCGAGGACGACACCCACCTGCACCTGCGCTTCGACGGCGGCGCGAGTGCGCACATCCATTCGTCGTGGTACTGGCCCGACAACGAGCGCTCCTACATCGTGCTGGGTGACCGGAACTGGCTCAGGATGGACGAGGTCGCCGGTACCATTCGGCTCTACCGCAAGGGCATCAATCCCGACCTCGGCAGCCGGGACGAGGGCTCGCAGCTCGTCGAGTTCGACTCGACCCAGCCGCTCGAGGCGGAATGCAGGCACTTCCTGGACTGCATCCGCACGCGGAACCGGCCCCGCTCCGACGGAGCCCAGGGTCTGGACGTCGTGCGGATTCTGGAATGGGCCACCACCCTCATGCGGCAGGAACGCGGCCCCTCCTCCTGAACCGGGCCCCGCCCGGGCCGGTGGCCACGCCGCTCCGCCGTCATGCCGATGAAGATCCTCGTCGTCACCTCGATCCATCCCGATCTGGATGCGCGCATCTGGAAGCACGCCACCTCCGTGGCCGAGGCGGGGCATGAGGTCGTTCTCGTGGCCCCCTGGGCCTCGGCCCTCCCTCCCGCTCCGCCTTCCCTCCGGATGGCCGCCTTTCCGCGCGTGACCCGGCGGGTGTTGCGTCCGCTGCTGGTCCCGTGGCGGGTCCTTCGCACGGTCGGACGTCATCTCGACGGCGCGAGCCTCGTGCACTTCCACGACCTGGACCTGCTGCCCTGGATGACGTGGCTCTCCAGGCGGGTGCCGGTCGTCTACGACGTGCACGAGAACTACCCGGAGGAGATGCTGGTCAAACGCTACGTCCCGCGTCCCCTGCGGAGGCCGCTTTCCGGGCTGGTCCGGGGGTTCGAGGACGCCTGCGCGCGGCGCGTGGCCGGACTGGTGGTCGTGGTGCCCGACCAGGTCCGGCGCTTCGGCGGACGGGTCCGCCGGCTGCTTCTGCTGCGCAATTTCGCGAGCCGGCTGCTGCTGGAGTCCGCCCGACCGGAGACCTACCTGCAACGGGATCCCGTGGTGCTGTTCACCGGCTCGATGTACGAGGAGAACGGATCGCTGCTCCTGCTCGACATCGCGCGCCGGGTCCTGTCGGTGCATCCCACGGCTCGATTCGAACTCGTCGACCGATTCCCGTCGGCGGAGCGGCGGGCGGAGTTCCTGGCCCGACGCGAGGAGACCGGGGTGGCCGATCGGATCGTTCTCCTGCCGAACGTGCCGCCGCAGCGGCTGATGGAGCATCTGAATCGCGGAGTGGTCGGCATCATCCCCAACCTGCGCGTGGCCAAGCAGGAGATGGCCCTGCCGACCAAGATCTTCGAGTACATGGCGGCGGGCCTGCCCATCGTCGCCAGCGATCTCCGCACCCAGGTGCCCTACCTGACCGAGTCGGGGTGCGGCGCACTGGCCCGCCCCGAGGACCCCCAGACCTTCGTCGACCCCATTCTGTCGCTGTTGAACGACCGACGACGGGCCGAGGAGACTGGGTTGCGCGGCCGCGCCGCCTTTCTCGAACGCTATTCCTACGAGGCGCAGGTTCCGGCCCTGCTCGACCTCTACCGCGAGATCGTCGGGAACGGGACGGGGAAGGGGGCGATGTGATCAAGTCGCTGCTCAACCGCGTCCGGAACCTGCTGATCTTCCATGTCCGCTACCCCTGGGTGCGGTATGGCCGCAACGTTCACTGCCAGTTCAGCACGCGCTTCTGGTCGCCGCGCCGGCGCATCACGCTCGGCAACAACGTCGGCATCGGCCCCGGCTGCCTGTTCCTGTCCGACACCACCGTCGGCAACCACGTCCTCATCGCCGCCTCCTGCGCCTTCCTCAACTCCGACGACCACCGCATCGACGTCGTCGGGAAGCCGATCTGGGACTCCGGACGCGGCGATCAGCATGAAATCGTCATCGAGGACGATGTCTGGATCGGGCACGGAGCGATCGTGTTGTCGCCGGCCTGGATCCGAACCGGCACCGTGGTCGGAGCCGGCAGCCTGGTCCGCGGCACGCTCGACGAGTACTCGATCTATGCGGGCGTCCCGGCGCGCCGCATCCGGGCCCGGTTCACTCCCGAAGATCTCGCGCGGCACAAATCCATCCTCGCCGGCAAACCCATCTCCCCGTGATCTCCTTCATCGCCATCAGCTGGCTGCTGACGCTGTTCTCGTCCGCGCTGCTTCTCTTCAGCATCCGCCGGCACCGGTTTCTGCTCGCCAAGCCCAGCGTGTGGGCGGCGGCGCTCATCGTGATCTTTCTGGAATACCCGGCGGCCTTCCGGGCCCGCGAGGTGTACGAGATCATTCCCAATGCGGAGCATTTCCTGATCCTCTTCCACTTCGTCCCGCTCGGCATCGTCATCATCTCCCTGACCCTCTTTCCCGCCACCTCCAGGGCGGTCTGGGCACGCATGATGGAGGCCCGGGCCACTCCCAACTGGCGCCAGGGCGGCGTCATCCTCGTCTGCGTGGCCCTCGGCACGGCCTGCCTGGTGACCTACTTCCTTTTCGTGCCCGTTTCCGGCACGGGCCTGTTCGTCCTCCTGAGCACTGGCGACTACCAGGCCTCCCGCTACGCGCGCGACGAATCCCTCAAGTTGCTCGAAAGCAGCATCCCCAAGTACGCCTACTCCCTCTTCACCTTCACCTTCGCCCGCGTCATCGTCGCCATCCTGGGCGCCCTCGCGGCGGCGGCTTGGGGACACCGCCAGCATCGACAGGCGCTGCTCCTCGCCGGGTTGGTGGCCTTCTTCGCGTTCCTGGCGTCGATCACCGGTGCCCGCCTTCCCGCCGCCCTCGTGTTCGTCACCGCGGGCGCGAGTTTCTACCTGGCCCGTGGCGCCCCGCTCCAACTCCTCTACCCCCTTGCCGGACTCGTCGTCACCCTGCTCGCCGCCGGGGCCATCGAATTCCAGCGGACCCGCGACCTGGGCTCCGGCTTCGACGAGATCGTCTCGGATCGGATGGTGGAACGACTCTTCGGCATTCCGCTCGATACGGCCCTGGTGCACATCGATTTCGTCCAGAACTTCGGGTTCTGGGGCGTCCGCGGCAGCCCCCGTCTCGCCTCCATCATGGGGGAGACCGCCGTGCCCGTGGACAACATGATCGCCGTCATGTACACCGGCGTGGAAAGCTCCTCGCTGGCCAACGTCTCCTTTCTGGTCACCCAGTACACCTTCTTCGGTCTCTGGGGCATTCCCGTCATCCTGGCCGTCTTCGCGATGCTCGACGCCGTCGTGCTCCTCCTCCGGGGCGTGCACGCATCGCTCCTCATTCCCACCGTCGCCGTGCTGGGAATCGGCACCCAAAGCCTCGTCTCCGCCGACATTCTTCCCTCCCTGTTCACGTTCGGCATGCTGCCCAGCCTCCTGGTCATCCGCCTCGTCGGTGCCCGCGAGGACCTGACCCGGGGACGATTCCGCCGTCCGGCGGAGACCCGGGCACAACCCATGAAACTCGGCCAGCCGACGGCATCGGCGCCGTAGCGATGGCGGGTGTCCCGTCCCGCCCGACCCGCATCCCATCCCGATGACGAACCCGATGGCCATCCCCGAAGCCTCGCCTTCGACGGACGGCCACCCGCGCCCGCGGGTGGTCCTCTTGCTCAGCGTCGCGGGCAATGCCTTGTGGATCCAATGGATGGCCCACATGCGGCGGCTGGGCTGGGAAGTCGAAACCTGGGAAGGCGTGACCGAGGCCGTCTACCGCGGTCGCCGATCCGGACTCGGCCGCCTCTGGATGCGCGTCGAGGTCAACCTGCTCTTCATGGTGCGCGTGGCCTGGCGGATGTGGTCGCGGGCCCGGCGGGAACCGGTGCTGCTGCTGGTTCCTTCCACGCCGTTCTTTGCGCCCGCCTTCGTCGGGCTGTTCCGGCGACGCAAGGACTACCTGATCCAATTGCTGTACGATCTCTATCCCGAGACGCTCGAGGTCGCGGGCCTCCTGCGGCGAGGCAGTCTGCCCGAACGGGCCATGGCCCGAATCACCCGGTTCGGCTTGGACTCCGTCGACGCCACGGTCCTGCTCGGACGACGTCTCCGGGAGCATGTCGAGGCGAGATATCGGCCCCGGTGCCGGTGTCTCGTGATCCCGGTGGGGGCCGACGGCACCGGGTTCACCACGGCCCCGGGCGCGGACGGTGCCGCTCCGGACGCGGGCTCCGGACTGTCCGTGGTTTACGTCGGGAACTTCGGGTACCTGCACGACTGGGAGACGCTGGCGACGGTTCTGCGAGCGGGCCTTCCCGAGCGGGTGCGCCTGGCGTTTCACGCGTCCGGACGGAGTTACGAGAGACTCAAGAGCGCCGTGGGTGACTCGGTGGGGGGAGTCAGCTGGGGCGGGGCGCTTGGAAGGGAGGAGTGGTTGCGGACCCTGCGGGACGCGCCGGTGGGCCTTGTGACCTTCGCCCGGGGCGCCGAAGTGGTGGCTTTCCCCAGCAAGACCCTCAGCAGCATGACCGCGGGCCAGGCGATCCTGGCGATCACTCCGTCCGACTCGGATCTGGCCGAGATGATCCGCGAGCACGCGTGCGGATGGGTCGTGGAGCCGGGCGACGCGGAGGGCTTGCGGCGCCTGCTCGGCGAGCTCGCGGCACGTCCGGACGAGGTTAAGGCCAAGCGCGAGGCCGCCTATCGGGCGGGGCATTCCCATTACGAAATGGCCGTGGTCGCCCGGAGCTGGTCCTGCCTGCTCGAGGAGGCCGCGGCTTCCATCGCCCGACGGCGCGCGGACGGTGGAGCCGCCGAGGAGACCCGAAACCGATGAACCCGGCGCCCGATCCGCGGGAAGATCAGGTCGCCCCCCGGTGGTGGCGGATGAAGTTCGCGTGCGAACGGATCGCCGCGCTCGTCCTGTTCGTGATCCTCCTGCCGCTGCTGGTTCTGCTCGGCCTTCTGGTCAAGATGACCTCGCCGGGTCCGGTGCTGTACGTGAGTGATCGGCTCGGGCGGGACGGGCGGGTCTTCCGGCTTTTCAAGTTCCGGAGCATGAAGGACGGCGCCCGCCAGATCCTCGGCGAGGACGGCAAGGTGCTCGCGTTCGAACGGGACCCGCGTCTGACCTCGATCGGGGGCTTTCTGCGGCTTGGGTTCGACGAGCTGCCCCAGTTGGTGAACGTGATTCGCGGCGACATGTGTCTCGTCGGGCCGCGCCCGGACGTTCCCTGGGAGAAGGACCGCTACACCGGGCGTGAACGGCTTCGCCTCGAGGTGCTCCCCGGGATCACCGGGCTCGCCCAGGTCGTCGGAGGTCGTAACATGTCGAATGCTGCCAATTATGAACTGGACGTTCTCTATGTCACCCGGTCCAGTATCTGGACCGACGTCAAAGTGGCGCTGCTGACTTTGCCCTATTCGTTGGGATGGAAGAACGTAGGACAGGCTTGGTTCGCCGAGGAGGTGTCCCATGTTACCCCGCGCGAGTCCCATCCCAGCAGCTAGGTCAACCGCCCGCGGCGCCGCGTGGCACTCGGTCGAGTCATGATCCCGCCCAAATCATGAAGCAGACCCCATTGTTGGAGCGTGTTCGCCGACATGGCGTTGGAGCTTCCGTACGCATCGCCTTCAGCGCGATCGAGGCCTGGTGCTTCGATCGACGCTATGGGACCGATACCATCCGCCGCATGCCCTTGGAGGGGCTGTCCATCGTCGGCGACAACCAGAAGCATGGGACCCATTACGATCCCTCGCCCATCGGCCCCCTCCGGGACCTGATCCGGCGCCTCGGCGTCCGGCCCGGATCGTCGTTCGTCGATTTCGGCTGCGGCAAGGCCAGAACCCTCATGGTCGCGGCCCATTTTCCGTTCTGCCGCGTCGTGGGAATCGAGTTCGCCCGCGAACTGGCCGCCATCGGATCGGCGAACGTCGCGAAATACGCCCAGGCTCTCCCCGGGCTCCCGCCCATGGAAGTCCGCTGCGAGGACGCCACCCGGTGTGCCATCGACCCCGAGATGGGCTTCTTCTACCTCTTCAATCCGTTCGACGAGGCCGTCATCCATCCGCTCCTCGCCAACATTCGGGCCTCGGTGGAACGTCATCCGCGCGAAATTTGGATCCTCTACGGACACCCGGTCTGCAAGGAGACCTTCGATGCCGTCGACTGGCTGGAGATCTGCCTCGACGAGAAGCTCCGCGGACGCCGATTCGTTGCCTACCGGCTGGCCGCCAACGGCCCCGTCCGGGCCACCGCGGCAGCGGTGGGGTCGTGAGTGAGCGACGGACCGCGAAGACCTGCCCCCCGCCGAACCAGATGAAGAGCATCCTTATTCTCGGGGCGGGACGTTTGCAGTTGCCCGCCATCGATGCCGCCCGGCACCTCGGCGTCCGGAGCGTGGCTCTGGATGGATCGGCGACCGCTCCGGGATTGGCCCGGGCCGACGTGGGGCGCGTCGTCAACATCACCGACGCGGCGGCGTGCGAGCGCGTTGCGCGCGAGGAGGGGGTCTCGGGCGTGCTCCACATCTGCTCGGAGGTGTCGATGCACGTCGTCGGGCACCTCAACGAGACGTTCGGCTGGACGGGACCGGATCGCGCGTCCGCCGCGCGGGCAACGAACAAGGGCGCCATGCGACGCGCCTTTGCGGTGGGCGGGGCGCCCTCGCCGGAGTCCCGGTGGGTGACGACGAACGAGGAAGGCCTGGCTGCGGCGGCCGCGCTGAAGTGGCCGATCATCGTCAAACCGGCGCGCAGCAGCGGCAGCCGTGGGGTGACTCGGCTGACCCAGGCCGCCGATACCTCGGCCCTCCTCGCGGCTCTGGACCGCGCCCGGGGCGAAAGCCGCGATCCCGGAGCGGTGATCGAGCGCTTCGTGGAGGGTCCCGAGTTCAGCGTCGAGATCCTGGTGTGCCGGGGAATCGTTCATGTCCTCGCCGTGACCGACAAGCAGACCAGCGGGCATCCCTTCTTCGTCGAGACGGGCCATAGTCAACCTTCGCTGCATTCCGCGCACGATGTCCGGAGGATCGCGGAGGCGGCCTCCCTGGGCGTGCGGGCTCTCGGTTTGGATGGGACGGCGGCCCATGCCGAGCTCCGACTGGGCGCCGACGGCCCGGTCCTGATGGAGATCGGCCCGCGCATGGGCGGGGATTTCATCAGCACCGAACTCGTCCGGCGCTCGACGGGCATCGACATGACGGCCGCGGCGGTGCAGGTCGCCATCGGCGAGGAGCCCGATCTGCGACCGCGTCATGCTCCCCGGGGTGCCGCCGTGCGTTATCTGACCCCGCCCGCCGGACGGGTGACGGCCGTCCGTGGGGTCGAGGCGGCCCGGGCCATGCCGGGGGTCGAGATCCTCGATGTGGACGTCGCCGAAGGCGATCCGGTGCCCGAGATGGTTTCGAGCCTGTGCCGGGTGGGCCATGTCATCGCCGAGGGAGAGGATGCCCGGGAAGCCATCGACCGCGCTGAGGCGGCCCGGGATGCCATTCGGATCGACACGGAACCGGGGGCCTCCGGAACCGTGAATTGACCTGCCCCTCCGGCAAACGAGCCGCGACGCGACCTCATTTCCATCCCTCCCCACCGCGCTCCGTAACGCGCGGTTCATCTCCGAGAAACACACATGCTGAAAGTACCCTTCTGCCGCGTCGTGTGCGACGGCAACGAACTGGAGAACGTCCGGCACGTCCTGGAAAGCGGCTGGCTGACGACCGCGAAGTACGCCATGGAGTTCGAGCGTCGCTTTGCGGAAGCGGTCGGAGCGCGATACGCGTGCGCGGTGAATTCCTGCACCGCGGCCATGCATCTCGCGCTCGAAGCCCTCGGCGTGGGTCCCGGGGACCGGGTGTTCGTCCCGACCTGGACCTTCACCGCCACGGCCGAGGTGGTGCGGTATCTCGGTGCGGATCCCGTTTTTCTGGATGTCGACTACGGCACATCGCTACTGACTCCGGAGATCGTGGAGGAGGCGATCCGCCGTCATCCGGGGGTCCGGGTGCTCATGGCGGTGCACTTCTGTGGGCAGGCCCTGAGGATGACGACGCCGGAGGGGCAGGGGATTCTGGACGTCTGCCGGCGTCATGGCGTGCGGGTGGTGGAGGACGCGGCGCATGCCTTTCCGAGCCGCCGGGACGGGCGCATGGTGGGATCGCTGGGGGATGTGACCTGTTTCAGCTTCTACGCGAACAAGACGATCACGACCGGGGAGGGGGGCATGCTCACGACGGACGACGAGCAGCTCTACCAAAGG
The DNA here is from genome assembly GCA_964608505.1 of uncultured Verrucomicrobiota bacterium. Taxonomy (GTDB): domain Bacteria; phylum Verrucomicrobiota; class Verrucomicrobiia; order Limisphaerales; family CAIMTB01; genus CAIMTB01. The sequence goes on along the minus strand of CAZSOV010000085.1, from coordinate 15,317 downwards.
TGCAAGATCATGCGTCTGCACGGGATCAATCGCGACGTCTGGGACCGGTTCCGTTCGAACAAACCCTCGTGGGAGTACGACGTCGTGGCGCCGGGCTACAAATACAACATGCCCGACGTGAATGCCGCCATCGGCCTGGCCCAGCTGGATCGCGCCGAGGCGCTTCGCGTCGGACGGCAGCGCTGCGCCGAGTACTACCAGGAACATCTGCGGGACCTGCCGACGCTCGATCTGCCCCGGATCGAGGTTCCCCCCGAGGACCACGCCTGGCACCTCTTTCCCGTCGTCCTCACCGAGTCCTCGCCGGTGGCGCGCGACCGTTGCATTGAGCTGCTGGCCGAACGCGGCATCGGGACGTCCGTGCATTACAAGCCCATCCATCGCATGACCTACTACCGGGAGACCTACCGCCTCGAGACCCGGGACTTTCCCAATGCGGAGCGCCTCTGGCGCGGATGCTTCACCCTCCCCGTCTATCCCTCGATGACGACGGAGGAGCTCGCCCATGTCGTGAACAATCTGCGCGAGGTGTTGTCCGCGTGAGCGCGGACGACGTGCCCGCGAAACCCGCGGCCCCGGACATGCTGTTGAGAAAATCAAGCCTGACCCGCGGATCGGCGCGCATCGCCGTGGTCGCGGGCCTTTATTCGGTGGTGTTGTGGCTCGCGGGCATGCTGTCACTCGCCCTGCGGTTCGACTTCGTCATCATCGAGGAATTCGCGAATTATCCGTGGATCTGGCTGGCCGTCGTCGCCGTGAAACTCGGGTTCCTCGCCGGGTTCGGCCAGTTCTCCGGTCTGCTGAGCTACTTCAGCGTGCCCGACTTCAAGCGCATCAGCTACGCGATGACCTTTCCCTCGCTCCTGCTGGTCGTCGCGCGCCTCGGTGCCATGGGACCTCATTTCGCCCCGCCGCGCGGCGTCATCCTCACGGATTGGGTGCTCTCCATCGTCGGACTCTCCGTCCTCCGCCTCGGGTTCCGGATGATCCGCGAGGCCGGCGTCGGCGAGCGCGGTTCCGCCCCGATGCGCCGCGTGGCCATCGTGGGGGCCGGCGACGCGGGAGCACAGCTGGCGCTGGAGCTGACGGCGAAGCGCGGGCTCGGCCTCCGACCCCTCGCGTTTTTCGACGACGATGTCGCCAAGCATGGCACGCGCATCCATGGGGTCCCGGTCCTGGGGCGGCCCGAACTGCTCGAACGCGAGGTGTCCCGCCTCGATTTGGGCGAGGTGATCATTGCCATGCCCGCGGCGTCGGCGCGGCGGGTGGGCGAGGTCGTCCGTCTCTGCCGGGCCCAGGGCGTCCGGTGCGAAACCGTTCCCTCCATCCTGCAGCTGGCCCAGGGCCGTTTCCGGGTCAGCCAGCTGCGCGAGGTGGAGATCGAGGACCTGCTCGGGCGCGAACCCGTCCGGCTGGACAAGGAGAACATCCGTCAAATCATCGCGAACAAGGTGGTGATGGTGACCGGCGCGGGCGGCAGCATCGGCACCGAACTCTGCCGGCAAATCGCCAGCTTCGCGCCCCAACGACTCCTCCTCGTCGAGCAATCCGAGGTCCAGATCTTCCCCATCGAGCAGGAACTCATCGCTCTCGGCCACGCCAATCTCATCGTCCCGCTGGTCGCGGACGTCGTCGACCAGGGGCGCATCCGGAACATCCTGAAGCGGTTCCAGCCCTCCCTGATCTTCCATGCGGCCGCCCACAAGCACGTCCCGATGATGGAGATGCAGCCGGGAGAGGCCGTGAAGAACAATGGTCTCGGCACGGCCGGCCTCGCGGACATGGCGCGCGAGGCGAACGTGGAGCGGTTCGTCCTCATCTCCACCGACAAGGCCATCAATCCGACCTCCGTCATGGGGGCGAGCAAACGCCTGGCCGAGATCTATCTCCAGGCCCTAAATGCCACCGTCGGCGAAGGCACCCGCTTCATGGCCGTCCGCTTCGGCAACGTGCTCGGCTCCTCCGGCAGCGTCGTTCCCATCTTCAAGCGACAGATCGCCGCCGGCGGCCCCGTCACCGTCACCCACCCCGACGTCACCCGCTACTTCATGACCATTCCCGAGGCCGTCGGTCTGGTCCTGCAAAGCGCCGCCCTCGGCAGCGGCGGCGAGATCTTCGTTCTCAACATGGGCGAACCCGTCCGGATCGTCGACCTGGCCCGGCAGTTGATCGAGCTCAGCGGCTTCCGGCCCGGCGCCGACATCGAGATCCAGTTCACGGGACTGCGCCCCGGGGAGAAGATGTTCGAGGAGATCAGTCACGGACGGGAGGACCTCACGCCGACCAGTCACCCCAAGATCATGCGCTTCGTGGCAACCCCGCAGCCCCTTGCCGACGTCCGGCGCACTCTGGAGGAGTTCCGGGCCGTCGTCGCCGAGGCCTCGGCGGACGAGATCAAATCCATGCTCCAGAAGGCGGTGCCCGAATACCGCCCCTACAAGTCCTAGATGAGGTTTCCGCGTCGAATTCATCTGTCCGTCCCGCACGCCGCGGGCACCGAACTCGATCTGATTCGGGAGGCCTTTGACGCGAACTGGCTCTCGACCGTCGGTCCCCACCTCGTCGCCCTGGAGGCCTCGGTCTCCGAACTCCTGGGCCGTCCGGTCGTCGCCCTCAGCAGCGGAACCTCCGCCCTGCATCTTGCGGTTCGGCTGGCCGACGTCGGCCCCGGCGACGAGGTGGTCGTGCCGACCCTGACCTTCGTGGCCACGGCAAACGTGGTCCGGTACCAGGGCGGCATCCCGGTGTTCGTCGATTGCGAGCGACGAACCTGGGGCATGGATCCGAACCTGCTGGAGGACTTCCTCGCCCGACGCGCCCGGGCGGGGCGTCGGCCCAAGGCCGTCCTCGTCACGCACCTCTTCGGGGGGATCTGCGACATGCCCGCCCTGCGGGAGTGCTGTACCCGACACGGGGTGATGCTCGTCGAGGACGCGGCCAGCGCGGCGGGCGCGCGCCAGCACGGGCAATACGCCGGGACCTTCGGGGAGCTGGGCGTCTATTCCCTGGGCGGCAACAAGATCATCACCGCCACCTGCGGCGGCATCCTGGTCTGCGCCCGCCCGGAATGGGCGGAGCGGGCCCGGCACTGGGCCACGCAGGCGCGCGAACCCGATCCGCTCGGCCTGCACAATTATCTCCACCGGGAATTGGGCCACAACTACCGGCTGAGCAACGTGCTCGCCGCCATCGCGCGGGCCCAGTTCCAGGTCCTCGAAGCGCGCGTCGCCCAGCGGCGCACCGTCTTCCACCGCTACCTTGAGGCCTTTCGGGATCTCGGGGGACTCGAACCCCAGCCCGATGGACCTGCCCCCGAGACCCCGCCGAACGCGGCTCCCGGCCTGCTTCCGGACCACCGCCACACGCGGTGGCTCAGCAGCTTCCTGATCGAGCCCTCCCGTTTTGGCACCGACGCCGCGGCAATCATCCGGCGACTGGACGCGGCCAACGTCGAGGCCCGGCCCGTCTGGCGTCCGATGCACCGGCAGGAATTCTACGCCGGCTGCGAGTGCGTCGGCGGGAACGTGGCGGATGACCTGCATTCCCGTGGGATCTGCCTGCCCAGTTCGAGCAACCTGCCACCCGACGAGCAGGCCTTCGTGATCGAGGTCGTGAGAGCCCTTGCCGCCCGATGAGTGCCGTGTTGCACACGTCCCCGGCGGCCACCCCCCGCCGTGTCCGCGTCGGCGATCTCGCGGACCTGGCCACGGTCTTTCCGTTGCTCGAGAGCGGCGTCAGCGTGGTGCTCGCCGTCGACGCCTCACCCGAGGAAACGCCTGCCGCCCCGCCGCTCTCGCCGGACGCCGTCCGACTGGGATTGCGCACCTCGGGCACCACGGGAACCCCCGCGTTGGTCTGGCATCCGTGGTCCGAGCTCAGGAACTCCGGCGTTCCGGGCGGTGGACGCGAGGGCTGGACCTGGGCCTCTCCGTTCCGACCGGATTCGTTCGCCGGAGTGCAGGTCGCCCTCCAGGCCTGGCTGACCGGGGGACGGTGCCTGTCCCTGGCCGGTGACTGGGCCGAAGTCTGGTCGTGCCTCGCCCGGACGCGTCCGGAGGCCCTCTGTTGCACTCCGACCTTCCTGGATCTGCTTCTGGTGGCCGAGGGTGCGGGATGGTCCCGCTTGGACTGGGTCCCGCGCCAAATCACGCTGGGCGGGGAACCCCTTCGCGCGCGCGTCGGTCAGTCCGTCCGATCCCGGTTCCCGGAGACCCGCCTGACCGTCGTCTACGCGACCACCGAGATCGGGGTCGTGGCGAAGACGCATCGGCACGACGGCTGGTTCGAGACGGCCTCGCTGTTGGAGCGCTGGAAGGAATGGCGGGTGGTGGACGAGGAACTCCAGGTGCGCGGTGCCGCTGGATGGCTTCCCACCGGAGACCGGGTCGAGCTCGTCGGAGAGGCGATGCGCGTCCTCGGGCGCGCCAGCGCGATTGCCAACGTGGGCGGCACCAAGGTCGTCCTGCCCGATCTCGAGAAGCTGGCCGAGGACGTGCCGGGGGTGCAGGCCGTGAAGGCTTGGGCTGCCCCCAGCGCGGTCACCGGCCACATCGTCGCCATCAAGTTCTCCGTTCTGCCCGGCGCCGATGCCGCCTCGGTGCACGAGATGCTCGAGCGACACCTGCGCTCCCGACTGCCGAAGGAGGCGTGGCCCCGCCGCTGGGAATTCGTGCCCGCCGCGTGCGGACCCAACGCCAAAATCCTCCTGTGACGATGAAACGCGTCCTCGTCACCGGCGGATCACGCGGCCTGGGCCTGGCCGTCGTCCGCCGGCTCGTCGCCTCCGGCTGGTCCGTCGTCGCCGTGGCCCGTGCCGAATCCTCCGAACTCCGCCAACTCGCCGGGGAGGTCGGGCGGCAGCTCCGTTTCGTCGCCGCCGATCTGTCCGCTCCGGACGCCGTCGCCCGGCTGACCGTCGAGGCCGGTCTGCTGGACGGCTTCGACGCGCTCGTGGCCAATGCCGCCATCGGGCTTGACGGACTGCTGACCCTGACTTCCGAGCCGGACCTGCGGCGCACCGTCGAAGTCAATCTCGTCGCGCCGATGCTGCTCGCGCGGGAGGTTCTCAAGGGGATGCTGCAACGCGGTCGCGGTGGAGCCCTCGTCTTCGTGTCCTCCATCGCCGCCCGCACCGGCTTCACCGGACTTGCCGTCTACGGCGCCACCAAGGGCGGGCTGGTGGCCTTCTCCCGCTCCCTGGCTCGCGAGTACGGGCCGCGAGGCATCCGCTCGAACTGCGTCCTGCCCGGCTTCCTCGCCACCGACATGACCGCGTCGCTCCCGGCGGATCAACGGGAACGGCTCGTCCGGCGCACGCCCCTCGGCCGGTTGGGAGACGCCGCCGACGTCACCGGAGCGGTGTCGTACCTGTTGTCCGACGAGGCGCGCCACGTGACGGGTACCGAATTGGTCGTCGATGGAGGCATCACCGCATGAATCGCGTGCCGGGGTCGGCGGCGCGCGGCCCATGGCCACGGCCCTTCGCGGGCTGATCCGATGAACGACCTGCCCCCCGAACTGCGTCCGGGAAACTGTCTGGATCCCGAATCGCTCCGACCGCATCTGGCCGGCTGCGGGGAAGGGGTCCGAGTCTTTCGCGGCTGCCGCATCATCGGTGCGGAGCGGGTGCGCATCGGCCACGCGTCCCAGATCGACGAGGGCGTCTTTCTGTTCGCGGGCGAGGGCCTCGACATCGGGTGCCATGTCCACTTCGCCCACGGCTCCGCCGTGCTGGGCGGAGGGACCTGCCGGATCGGCGACTTCGTGGGCATCGGTTCCGGGGTTCGGCTGGTCACGGGCTCGGAGGACGTGGGCGGGGAGGGCCTCACCAACCCCACCGTGCCGCCGGCCTTCCGATCGGTCCGCCGCGGTCGCCTCGTGATCGGGGACCACGCCGTGATCTTCACCGGCAGCAGCATCCTTCCGGGCGTCACCGTCGGCGAAGGCGCCGTCGTGGCGGCCGGTTCCATTGTGCATCGCGACCTCAAGCCCTGGACCATCTATGCGGGCACGCCCCTGACCGTGGTCGGCGTGCGTCCCCGCGAACGCATACTCGACTGGGCGCGCCGCGTCCTCGCCGGCGAGGTGGCTCCGTGACCCCCGCGGAAGCCCGTGGCCGGGTCCTGGGTTGCGTCCTCGGGGTCCACCATCGCAACGGCGGAGGCCTCGCCGATATCGATCCCGCCCTGCGCCTCATGGACCCGGTCCTGCTCCTCGACTCGCTCGATCTCGCCGAGATCATGGCGTCCATCGAACGGGATTTCGGAGTTTCCCCCTTCGAGCGGGGCGCGCCCCGCACCTGGGAGGACGTCCTGCGGCTCGTGGCATCCCAACCCGACCCATAAGCCGTTCCCCCCGGCGAACCGCAGCTTGCCGCGGGCGCCGATCAAAGCAGAATGCGGCGCGTCATGACAGCGTCGCCCACCGTCCCCAACGCGGTACCGTCCGGCCCGGACGCGACCTCCCCGTCGCTCCGGGCCGTGTCGTTTGCGGCGGCCCTCTCGGTTCTGGTCCTGGCCTGCTGGTTCTTTCCGCGCGTCTGGTACACCCGCCAGGCATCCGACCAGCCCTCCATCTGGCTGGGCGAGGTTACGAACGCCCCGGGCTGGTCGTTCACCCCGGGAAGCGTCGACAAGTCCGCCGAGGCCCAGTTGGCCGCCGACGCCATTTTCTACGGCGAATTCGCGCGCGGTGCTTCCGACACCGTCCGCCTCTTCACGGCCCGCCGCTACCAGGAGAACCCGAACGAAATCGGCCTTTTCGTTCATACTCCGGACCGATGCTGGACGGAGGCCGGCTGGCGCATCGAGCCCGACGAGGCCGAGACGGCCGCGTTCGCCGTCGGCGGGCTTCCGTTCACCGCCGAACGGAGGGTTTTCGTCCATCCCGCCGCCGGACGGGAACTGGTCTATTTCTTCGGGCTGGTGGGGGGCCAGACGCTGCCGTACCGGCTGGATCACAACCTCGGGGTGGGTCGCCGGTTTCGGCGGGCCGAGCTCGCCGAGAAGACGGGCGGCGCCCTGCGCGCGCGCGACGATCTGTTCTGGCAGCGCCTCTGGGACTCGTTCCAGGCCCGGCGCCGCCTCTTCGGTTCCAAGGAGCTGGTGCGGATTTCGACGCCGGTTCTCGGAGGCGACCTCACCCGGGCGGATGCCCTGCTGAAGGAGGCCCTTGCCACGCTCCTCGTTCCGCAGGACGCCCGTTCCGCCACCGCCCCAAGTCCGCCGCCCCGCTGACATGAATCCGGTCTCGTCCTCCACGAATCCTCGCGCCGGTGCGGGCATGGTGCTGCTGCTGTTGTTGCCCGCCTGGCTTGCCGTCGCCGTCCTCGTCTCCAAGCTGCAATGGGTCTGGACCCACCAGCCGGAGATGCAGTTCGGGTGGATCGTGCTCATGCTCTCGGCGTACCTCTTCTGGGAGAACTGGCCGCAACGCCCACCCCTCACCGGACGCGTGGGAATCCTCGACATCCTCGCCGCCGCCCTCGGCATCGCCCTGCTGTTCGTGGTCCAGACCTACCAGGCCGCGTTCGGCACCAGTGCCATCGTGGCTTGCGGCAACGCCTGCGGCACGATGCTCGTCGCGTTTGCCTCGGTCCGCTCGGTGCTGGGCTGGCCGGGATGGAAGCGCTTCGGGTTTCCGTTCCTCTTCCTGCTGGTCGCCGTGCCGCTGCCCTCCGCTGTCCTCAACCCGGTCACGAGCTTCCTCCAGAACCTCATCGCCACCATCAATGTCGAGGTCCTCAACCTCGCCGGCGTTCCCGCCCGCCGCCTCGGCAGCCTCATTCACCTGCCCAAGGGCACCGTGGGCGTCAACGAGGCGTGCAGCGGCATCCGCAGCCTCCAATCCTCCGTCATGGCCACCCTCTTCATCGGCTACCTCACCCTCCGCTCCAACGTCCTTCGCACCTTCCTCTTCCTCGGGGGCATCGCCGTCGCCGTCCTCGGCAACACCGTCCGGTCCCTCTACCTCTCCTTCACCGCCCATGCCAAGGGCGTCGAATCCGTCAACCAGGTACACGACGCCGCCGGTTGGTCCATCCTCCTCTTCACCGCCGTGGGCGTCGGTCTCCTCTCTTGGTGGATGGCGCGCATCGAGAAACGGGCCGCCGCGCTCGCGGAACCGGACGGTCCCTGAGGCGCTGCCGTCCGACTTCGTGCCCACTCCGATGGCCTCCCCGCCCCGCCGGCGCTCCTTCGCGCGGAAGCGCGCGCTCGACCTCCTCCTGCTCCTGGCCCTGCTCCCCGTCTGGCTCCCGCTCCTCCTCGTCCTCGCCGTTCTCGTCCGGATCCGGATGGGGGCACCGGTCTTCTTTCGGCAGGACCGCCCCGGCCTTCGCGGACGCGTCTTCCGCATGTGGAAGTTCCGCACCATGACCGACGCGCGGGACGCCTCCGGCCACCTGCTGCCCGATGCCCAACGGCTGACCCCCTTCGGACGCTGGCTGCGCTCGACGTCGCTCGACGAACTTCCCGAAGTGCTCAACGTCCTGCGGGGTCACATGAGCCTCGTCGGCCCCCGGCCCCTGCTCGTGGCCTACCTGCGTCGATACTCCTCCGAACAGGCCCGGCGCCATGATGTCCTCCCCGGCATCACCGGTTGGGCCCAGATCCATGGTCGCAACGCCCTTTCCTGGGAGGAGAAATTCCGCCTCGATGTCTGGTATGTCGACCATGGCTCGCTCCGGCTCGACGTCCGTATCCTGCTCGTGACCGCCTGGAAGGTCCTGCGGCGCGAGGGCATCAGTGCCGCCGGGGAGGCGACCATGCCGGAGTTCAGGGGCCATGCCGGCGACGGCGCCTGAGCATCGTTCGCCGGTTCGGCCCGGGCCCCGTGGCCTCGACCTGGGGGCGTGGACGTCGCGACTTCCGCCTGGCTCCCGTTTCGGGCAGCGTGCCGCGGGACATCCTCGCGCACTCCATGATCCGACCCTGGCCCCTCCTCCGCTCCGAAGCCCTCGGCGATTTCCGCGTCTTCCGACTCCGCCGCGACTGGCGCCGCTCCCCGCGCACGGAGCGGGAACACGATTTCTTCGTCCTCGACGCCCCCGACTGGGTCAACGTCGTCGCCCTGACGCCCGCCGGCGATGTCGTCCTGGTCGAGCAATTCCGACATGGCACCTCCTCCGTCGACCTCGAGATCCCCGGTGGGGTGATGGATCCCGGGGATGCCTCCCCCGTGGCGACTGCCATCCGCGAACTCGAGGAGGAAACGGGGTACCGCGGCGAGAACGCCCGGATCATCGGCAATATCGCCCCCAATCCCGCCATCCTCTCCAACCGCTGTCACACGGTCCTCATCGAGAACTGCACCCCCACCGGGCATCGCGAGTTCGACGCGGGCGAGGATATCCTCACCCGCCTCGCCCCCGCCGCCGATCTGCCCCGGCTCGTCGCCGAGGGACGCTTTCCGCATGCCCTGGTCGTCGTCGCGATCTACCACTACGACCTGTTCCGCCGCGGCCTCAAGACTGCTTCCTGATCCGTTCCTTCTTTTCCTCGCACTCCGCCTCGAGCGCGCGCCGCTCCGACTGCATCTGGCGCTCGATCTGGCCCAGGGCCTCGAAGTCCCCCTTCTCCATGGCCTTTCCCAACTCCCCCTTCAGGAAGATCTCCCGCTCCGCGATTTTGGACGTGTAAAGCGAATCCAGCTCCGCCAGTTGCCGCTTCTGGTCGGCCGTCACCTTCACCGTCGGTGAACTCTTCGCCAACCGTTCCATCGCCAGTTCGTACGCTGATTTCATAAATCCGTTCTCCTCCGACCCGCCACGCCCTCCCTCATTTCCCCCCGGGCAGTTCCACGTACACCTTCCCGTCCGCCACCTTCGTCCGATGCCGCCGCACCGGACGCGCCGGATTGCTTGAGCACGCCCCCGTCCTTGGATCGAACGCCCAGCCGTGGAGCGGACAATACACCTGGCCCTGATCCAGGATGCCCGACCCCAGCGACGCGCCCCGGTGCGGACAGGCATCGTCGAGGGCATGGAACTCGCCGTCCAGGTTCCACAAGGCGAAGCGGACGCCCCGCACCTCCACCGTCCGTCCCTTGCCCGGCGGCAGGCTCGCCGCCTCCGCCACCATCAGGAATCCATCCTCGTTCGTGTTCATTCGTAATCGGAATCCTCCCCCCGTCGCTCCCCCGCTCAATGCCCCGGTCCGGGCGCCTTCTTCTTCCAGGGCATGTCCGGAAACTGCTTCGGCACCGCCACGGGCGCCGACGCCGGAGGCTGGGGCGCTTCCGCCATCCGCAACTCGTCCTCCGTCCCGTCCTTCGGCGTCCCGACCGGCTTCTCCATGTTGCCGCGCCAGGACGCGATGCGCGCCTGCAACCCGTGGTGCTCCGCGGTCTTCTTGTCCCCCGACTTCATGTAGAACAACGACAGGTTCGTGTGCACGAGCTGTTCCTTCGGGCGCAGTTGTTCCGCCCGGTGCCCCTCGGCAATTGCCCGCGCGAAGTCCCCCTTCCGATACCACGCCATGCCCAGCGACAGCCGGGCATCGAAGTGCCCGGGATCCTCGGCGAGAATGGCCTCGAGCTTCGCGATGGCGCTGTCGAACTGCTCCGTCGTGAAGTCGTACATCGCATCGTCGTAACGATCCTGATGCTCGACCTGCCCGGGTTGGCCATCCGTGTTGTCCACGGCAGCCCTATTGGCATGAGCCTGCCCCGAGCGCAAGCCCCCGCATCGTCCCCATGCGCCCGTCCCGTGGGTCGTGGGAGAGAATCCGGTGCGCTCCCGAGGCAGGGCGGTTCCTCGACTTGTTCGGTGGCGCCGCCCTGGCTCCCCCGCAGGGCCGTTGACAAACTCCTGCGTGGAACTGGGATGTGGGTCCGGCGACTGCTGAGTCGCCGGTTTCGATGCCCCATTCGGCTGCTTCGATCGCTCCGCTACCCGGCCCGCCGTCGCGTGGACGCTATGGCGGGGAGCCGGTCGCGGGCCCCAATCGACTTTGTCCTCGCCCCGGCCCCCCCCGTCCCCTGCCTTGAATCGGCTGGTCAGGCCCTGCGGCCTCGGCTATCCCGCCCCCCATGCTTTTCCCCGTTCCACCTCGCTCCCGGCGATGTGCCGCGTTCGCCGCCGTCGCTCTCCTCGCCTGGACCCTGGCCCCGGCCCCGGCCCGCGCGGGGGCCAGGGATGGTCGTCTGGACCTGTACTGGATCGATTCCGAGGGCGGCGGCTCGACCCTCATCGTGACCCCCTCCGGTGAATCGGTGCTCATCGACGCCGGGAACCCCGGGGGACGGGACCCGGGTCGCATCCACAAGGTGGCCACCGAGGTTGCTGGATTGACCCGCCTGGATCACCTCGTCGTCACCCACTTCCACATCGATCACTTCGGCGGCGCCGCCGAACTGGCCGGACTCATGCCGATCCGGCACGTCTGGGACAATGGCATGCCCGATGCCGATCCCGATGGAAACCGGCAGTCGACCTGGCCGCTGACGAGCAAGCCCTACCGGGAAATGAAGGTGGAGGCCCGGCACGTGGTGCGCCCCGGCACGACGCTGCCCTTGGTCGTCGCTCCCGGGGCCCCGCCGCTGGAGTTACGCTGCCTGCTTGCCCGGCAGCAGGTCTGGGATTCCGCGCTGCACCGCCCGCCACCCCCGGAAGCCGGAGAACCCCGACTCAAATCCCCCGATGCCTCCGACAACGCCAACAGCTCCGCCTGGGTCCTGAGCCTCGGCGATTTCCGGTTCTTCGACGCCGGAGACCTCACCTGGAACGTGGAGACGAAACTCGTGTGGCCCATGATCCGCGTGCCCGAGGTGGACGTCCTCCAGGTCACCCACCATGGCCTTGAGGTCAGCAATCACCCCCGCCTGTTGCAGGCGCTCAACCCCACCGTCAGCGTCATGAACAACGGACCCACCAAGGGCGGCATGGGTGAGGTGCTCGCTTCCCTCCGCGCCCTGCCCCGGCTCCAGGCCCAGTACCAGGTCCACAGGAATGTCCGACCGGACGGCGCGACCAACAACTGCCCGGAGGCCTTCATCGCCAACCACGCCCGCGAATGTCGCGGGGATTTCGTGCATGCCTCGGTGGCGCCGGACGGCAAGAGTTTCGTGATCTCGATTCCCGCGCGCGATCACCGCGCCACCTACGCCACCCGTCCCAAACCCTGAATCCCCGAAACCCAAACCCGCGCCCGCGCGGGTTCGCGGTCCGAGGGTCCCGGAGGGTCGGTTCACCGGTTCGCCGCCCGACCGTGGTTCTCGCGAAATCGTGACGGGGACCGCGTTGCCTCGCCGCGTGCGGTCCGGCATTTTCCCCCGTCATGCACTCGCTTCGCGCGCTCCTGGCCATGCTTTCATGGGTCGCAGTCGGCGTCTCCGCCGCGGAACCCCGGTGGTGGAAGGGCAATCTCCATACGCACTCGCTGTGGAGCGATGGCGACGATTACCCCGAGATGATCGCCGCATGGTACCGGGAGCATGACTACCACTTCCTCGCGTTCTCGGAACACAACGTCATGCAGGAAGGCCAGCGCTGGATCGTGCCGAAACCCAAACTCGGGGGTGGCTCCGCCCTCGAGCGTTACCGGGCCCGATTCGGCGACGACTGGGTGGAGACCCGCGACGTGCGCGGGACCAATCAGGTTCGCTTGAAACCCCTTGCGGAGATCCGGACGCGGTTCGAGGAGCCCGACCGGTTCCTCCTGATCCCGGCGTCCGAAATCACCGATCGACACCTCGTGTCGCCGGTCCACCTGAACGCCGTCAACCTCCGTGATCTCGTACCTGCCTCCGGCGGGTCCAATGTCCTCGACGTGCTCCAGCGCAACGTCGACGCCGTCCTCGCCCAGCGGACGCGCACGGGACAACCCATGTTTCCCCACGTCAATCACCCCAACTTCGGCTGGGGCATCACCGCCGAGGAACTGCTCCAGGTCCGGGGCGTCCAGTTCTTCGAAGTCTACAACGGCCATCCCTCCGTCGAGAATGACGGCGACGCGATCCATGCCAGCCTCGATCGAATGTGGGACGTGGCCCTGACCTGGCGTCTCGGCATCCTCGGCCTTCCGGAGGTTTTCGGTCTCGCCGTCGACGACTCGCATCACTACCACACCCACGCGGTCGGCCAGAGCAACTCCGGACGCGGCTGGGTCACGGTGCGAAGCCCGTTTCTCACCCCGGAATCCATCGTGCGCTCCCTCGAGGTCGGGGATTTCTACGCGTCCAGCGGCGTCGTCCTCCGCGATGTCCGGCGCGAGGGGAGCACCCTCCGGGTCGAGATTGCGGCCGACCCCGGCGTGACCTACCGGACGGAATTCATTGGGACCCGCCGCGGTTTCGACCGGCACCACGAGCCGTTTCGTACCCCCGCCGGCGATCCGGTCCGCGTGACGCACCGTTACAGCGACGACGTGGGGCGGGTATTCGCCACCCTGGAGGGAACCTCGGCTGCCTATGCCTTGCAGGGCGACGAACTCTACGTTCGGGCCCGGATCACCTCCTCGCGCCCCAAGGTCAACGGCTACCGTACGAACGAATTCGAGCGGGCCTGGGTGCAGCCGCTCGTCCCGCGCCCGAAACCCTGAGCCCCCGGGGCGGGACGCCGGCCCGACTCAGCAGGGTTGGTGCCCCCAGTCCGTCTCCTTCAGATCCTCCTCGAACAACGCCATCTGCTCCTCCGGGGTCAGTGCACGCGCTTCGGGCGCGACCGGCCCCCGATCCGCTTCCGGCGGCGGAGGAGGGGGACTGCCCGACGCGCTCCCGGACGACCCGGGGGGGACGGCTTCGTTCGGACCCCGGTTGGGTGGTGGTGGTGGGTTCATGGCCGTGCATTGCAGGCAACCTCGTCTCCCGAACCTGTCGGGGTCAGCGCTCCTTCTTCTTCAAGCCCACGGTGCTGGCACGCTTCGCCACCTTGCGACTGGTCAGCACCTTTGTGACCGTGCCCGTGGCCAGATACTGGGCGCGCACCGCGTCCAGAATCGCGTCGCGCCGGTCGTACAGGCGCTTCGGCTTGCGCGGCTTCACGCGGCTGAGCACGTACGCCGTCAGCAGGGGAAGCGCGATCGTGCTGTCCGTGTAGCACACCACGCAATCCGGCAGGTGGCTCGGGTCCACCTTGCCCCAGCTCACCGCCTCGGCGGGCGTGGCGCCACTGAGACCGCCCGTGTCGGGCCGCGCATCCGTGCATTGGAGGAAATAATCGTGCCCCTTCTCCTCGATGCCCATCACCTCCTGGATCTGGGGCTCGGTCTGCAGCATGAAGTTCTTTGGACTGCCCCCGCCCAGAATGAACACCGAACTCGTATGGCCGGAGGACTTGGCATGATAGACGATGCCCGCCGTCTGGTTCACGTCGCGATTGGTGTCCATGAGCAGCTGCGAACCCCGCAGGGCCATTGCCGCGACGTTCATGCCGATCGAACTGTCGCCCGGGCTCGATGTGAAGATCGGGATGCCGCACTCGTAGGCCGTGGCCAGCACCGAACTGTCCTTCAGGCCAAGCTTCCGTCCCCGTTCGCTGACGTATTTGCCCAGAAGATAATGGAACTCGTCGGTCCCCATGGGCCGCTGGAATTCGGGACCCTGGATGACCCCCCGCACGAACGCGTCGGTGTCGAGCAGGACGTGGTAGTCGAAGACGATGTCGTAAATGCGGATGATGCCTTTCCCATGCAGGGCGACGTCGTCGAGGAACGGACTGCCCTGGTACAGGGCCATGTTCAGGCCGTAGTGAAGATCGTGATACAGGTTCGCCCCCGTGGAAACGATCCAGTCCACGAACCCCGCCTTCATGAGCGGGATCAGACAACTCTTTCCGAGACCCGCAGGCGTCAGGGCTCCCGTCAGGGACATGCCCACGTATCCGTTCCGCGGGAGCATCTTCCGGGCAAGAAGTTGCGCCGCCTCCCGCAGCCGCCCGCCGTTGTAGGCCAGGAGGACATCGTCCACCAGGTCGGCGGCCGTGATGTCGCGGCCAATACCGAGGGGGTTCAGTCGGGGATAGGTGGCGAACTTGCGGGAGTCGGAGTCGGCGGAGCGTTGGCTCATGGCGCCGCGAGTGTGGGGGGAATGGGGGACGGTAAAATCAAAAAATCATCGAATGCGGCCCCTCGCTCCTCGCCCCGAAACCTCACTCGAAACGACCTCCGGGGCGCCCGAAAACAAACCAAGTGCCGGAGCTTTTGTCCGAAGCAGCGAAAGATAATGCGTGCGCCTGCAAAGAGACTCGCAAATGACAACGATCATAAAAGGACTGTCTTATTGAGACCCGCATAATAGGGTGACATCAAGGCCACAATTCAGCCTATACGTAGCATGCCGCGACGATGGACCGGCGGCGGCGCATCCGACGAAGGGCGGAC
>CAZSOV010000084.1:0-27183 GCA_964608505.1 uncultured Verrucomicrobiota bacterium | reverse complement strand
GGCGGTGGCGGTGGCGGTGGCGCTGAGTTCAGTGATTGAAGACGAACTCGGGCGAGTTCAACAACGCCCAAAGCACGTCCTCGGAGGCCGTCTGACGGGTGGCCTGGGGGGCGTGGAACGCGCCGGAGGCGGTGTCGAGTTCGGACGCGGTGGGGAACCGGCCCAGGGCGGCGAGGTAAAGTTCGGTGACGATTTCGGCCGGTGCGCGGGGGCTGTCGGCGAGCTGCTTGGCGCGCCCGGAAGCATGGGCGAGCTTGTTGTGGAGCGGGAGGGAATTCATGAGGTGCAGGGCCTGGACGACGCTGGTGCGGGTGTCGCGTTCGCAGGGGCAATCGCTGCTCGAATTGGGACGTCCGAAGGCGTCGAGGAACTGGGAGCGCACCTTGTACGACCAGGCCTGCATGGCCCGGGTGCCGGGGGGGCAGCCGTTGAACTCGTCGTCGATCCCGGCGAGGTCATTCACGGCGTCGAGCAGGACCTCGGCAGGCAGACGGCGGCGGTAGGAGCGAGAGAAGTTGCGCGTATCGCCGAGGTTGTGGTCGTTGGGAGTGGAGCTCAGCTGGTAGAGGCGCGAGGAGAGGATCGTCCGGACGAGATGCTTGAGGCGGAAGCCGTGCGCCGCGAAATCCGCGGCGAGCGCGTTCAACAGCGGTTCGTGGGACGCCGGATTGGAGACGCGGAAGTCGTCGACGGGCTCCACGAATCCCCGTCCGAAGAACGCGGCCCAGACGCGGTTCACCATGGCCCGGGCGAAGAACGGGTTTTCGCGCGAGGTCAGCCAGTCGGCCAGGGCGCGGCGCGGATCGCCGGCATGGCCGGGCGGCAGGTCGGGGCCGTCGGGCGGGCGCGGCGAAAGCACGGCCTCGGTGACGGGATGGCGGACGGCGCCGCCGGCGGCAAAGTAGAAGGTCTCGGTACCGGCGGAGATGGGGGGCGAGAGGCCGGCGCCCTTCTGTTTCACGGGCCCGAAGTACGCGGCCAGCTGGTAGAAGTCATCCTGGCTCCACTTTTCGTTGGGGTGATGATGGCATTTGGCGCATTCAAGCCGGACCCCGAGGAAGACCTGGCTGAACAGCGTCGTGAGTTCGGGCGGTTCGCGGCGGTCGCGGTAGACGACGGCCGGGCCGTCGCGGTGGTTGCTGCCCTCGGCGAGGAGCAGTTCGCGGGCGAACCGATCCAGCGGCGTGTCCGCGCGGAACGTGTCGCGCAACCACTGGTCGAGCGTGAAGACGCTCTTGACCCCGACGCGGTCTGGGTTGGGCCGCAGCAGGTCCGCCCACTTGTTCGCCCAGTAATCGGCGAACTCGGGACGGTCCAGCAGCCGCTCGATGACGCGGGCCCGGCGGGTCTCGGTGTCCGAGCCCGGGCCGCCGGAGGCGGGGCCGTCGGATTCGGCGAGAAAGGCGCGGGTTTCGGCGGGCGTCGGGAGGATGCCCAGCGTGTCCAGGTGCGCCCGGCGGAAGAACTCGGCATCGGAGCAGGTGTCGGACGGGAACAGGCCGAGCTTGCGGAACTGGGCCCAGGCGAGGTCATCGATGAAGTTGTGGGAGCGCAGGGCGGCGTAGCGTTCGGCGGGGAGGGTGGTGCGGGCGGGAACGGTGACGCGGGAGGCGTCGACGAGCCCGAGGAAGCGGGCGATGACGACGGCCTCGCCGGGGAGATCGCCGACGCGCAGGGTGCCGAGGTCGTCGACCTGAACCAGTTCCTTCTCGTTCGACGAGAACTCGGCGAGTCGCGTGACGTCGCGCGTGGAACCATCGGAATAGTGCCCGAGCACCTTGAGCTGGCGACCGGCCCGGCGTTCGTAGGTGCCCTCGCGGGGCTGGACCTCGACGCGGACCAAGGCGGGTTCGTTGGTGCGTTGATAGGGCATTCCCGCCCGGATCCAACGGGCCACGAGCCGGTAGTCGTCCGAGCCCGGGTCGATGCGTCGCCCGCCGCCATGTTGGATCGTCGCCGTGGCCTTGAGCAGCAGCAGGCTTTCCTCGGGAGCGCCCGGGAAGATCCGCCGGGCGCGGGCCTCGGTCACGATTTCCGCGTAATCCGCGCGGGGATCGTAGCTGAACACGGAGAGTTTGAAGCCGTTCTGCCCGTCGGCCTTCGCGTGGCAGGAACCCGCCGAGCACCCGGCCTTGGCCAGCATCGGCAGGATGTCGTAGGTGAACGTCGGAACCGGGACCGGGTCGGGTTCCCGCGCCGCTTCCGGTGACGGGGAGGCCTCGGGCTCCGGCGCGAACGTCGCGAGGACCTTCCCGTCCTTGTCCAGGCTTCGGACGATGCCGTCCTCGCCGCCCGCGTAGAGGGAGGCGCCGTCCGCGCTGACGGCGACGGCGTGGAGGGGGCCGGGCCAGCGGCCGAGCTCCCGATGACTGGCCGTGGCGGAGCTTTGCTCGCCCGAGTGCCGCTTGAAATCGGTGTAGGCATGCAGCCGGCCATCTTCATCGACGGCCACGACGCGGGCGGCGTGCGTGGAGCCGGCGGCGGCACCGAAGGCGTACCGTCCCCCGCCGATGGTGACCACGGCCTCACGGCTCTTCACGTCCCAGACCTTGAGTTGTTTGTCGATGCCGACGGTGACCAGGTCGTTGGCGGTGGCGCCGAACAGGACGCCGGAGACGATGCCGACATGGCCCTCGAGCCGGGCGAATTCCTGGCGGGAAACGAGTTCCCAGGCGCGCACGAGGCGGTCCGCGCCGGCCGTGGCGAGCACGCCGCCATCGGGGCTCAACGCCAGGTCCTGGATCGCGTCCGTGTGCGCCTGCCATGCCGCCAGAGGCTGACCCGAGTCGGCGGCGAACACCCGGACCCAGCCGCTCTCGGCCAGCGAACCGTCGCCCGCGACGAGCGCGCCTCCCTGCGGACTGAACCGCAGGGCCGTGATGCGCCCCAGCAGGTTGGTGTCGAGCTTCCACGCCGGTTCGAACGATTCCGTCTTCCAGACCGCGATCTCCCGAAACCCGCCCGAGGCCAGCCGCCGGCCATCCGGACTCCAAGCGAGGGATCGGACGATGTCCTGGTGCGCCGACCATCGGCGCAGGACCGGTTGGTTCGTGGCGGCGAGATCATGGACCACGAGGTCGCGCCCGCGCCCGATGGCGAGCCGGGTGCCATTCGGCGAGAGCGCCAGGGCCTGGACCGGATGATGACCGGGGGGCAGGGGTCCCGGGTGGACCTCGCGGGGACCGGCCAGCCGGGCGAGGGTCGCCTCGTCCCAGGGTGCCCCGGCCTCGATCCAGCGGCGGACCGTTTCGATTTGGGCCGGGCCGAGCTGTTTCTTCGGCGGCATGTGCGGGTCCGACTCGGGGCCCAGGACGGAGAGCAGGGGACTGCGCGAGGGATCGCCGGGGACGAGCGGTACGCCGTTGTCGCCCCCCTTCAACGCGGCCTCGCGCGACGAGAGGTCCAGGCCGCCCTTCCTCTTCCCCGCGTTGTGGCAGGAAAAGCAATCGCCGTGGAGCAGTTGCATCGCGTCCGCGGCCAGGGCCCGGGGATCGGAGGGGGAACCGGTTTCGGCGAGGACGAGGGGGGCCTGGAGCAGGCCGAGGATCAGGCCGCTCAGCAGGCGGTGCACCGCGGACAGGGCACGAGGGGGAGCGGTGGACGCGGGGGCCATCGCGCGAGGCTAACGAAGTCCGTTGCGGGACGACAAGCGTCCACGGCTTGTCCTGTCGGCGGCCCGTCGCAGGAATCGACTCGAGGCGCTGGACGAAGTGGGTCGCGGGGCGATGGAGGTGGTGGAGAGCGGACGAGAAGCGGGCGACGCGGCACTCGCCGGCCCCGCGTCGAAGGGCGGACGGCGGGATCAGAAATCGTCGCGGAGCCCGCCAGGGGCGACCTTCTCCACCTCCAGCCCGTTCCGAACCTTGATTGGTAAGGTGACTTCGCCCCTGAATCGCCTCGCTGGCGCGGACACTCGTCCGGATCGCGTTGGCGGGCGAGTTGGCCGCGTTTCCTCACAAAACCGTGACAACCGGCGGCGCGCGCCGGGCCAGTCTGGCGACGTTATGAATCGACCTTCCATCTCCCCGTGGTTTCCGGTGCTGGTCGCGATCCTGTTCGCGCTGGGCTGGCGCCCTTGGGCCCCGCTGGATGCAGGCGCGCCGGCGTCCGTCCCGCCCCCGGGTTCCGTGCCGGGCGCGATCGCGGCGGTGGGAATGGCCGGGGCGTCCGGCGGGTCCTCCGTGGACGGATCGGCGGAGGCCCTTTTCCGACGTGCCCTGTTCGACGAGGAAGGCCGGCGCCAGTTGGAGTCGGCCATCGAGGGGTACGAGGGCGTGATCCGGGCGGTGGATGAACAGCGTCGGTTGGCGGCCACCGCGGTCTTCCGGCTGGGGGAATGCTATCGAAAGCTGGGCCGCACCAACGACGCCGTGGTGCAGTACCAACGGGTGTTGCGCGACTTCTCGGCGGAGGAAGTCCTGGCACGCCTGAGCCGGCAGAACCTGACCTCGCTCGGTGTGCCGCTGCCCGAGCGCCCGGACGCATCCGACGGGACTCCCGCGTCCCTGGCCGCCCGGAATCCGGGACTGGACGACGGATCGCAGGCCCCGTCGACCCTGTCGCGCGAGGCGCGGGCGCGGCAGCAGGAATTGCTGCAGGCCGAACTGGCCCTGCTCGAGACGGAACGTGCGGAGATGGTTTCGAAGGTTCAGGCCGGGGTCGCGTCCGCGGGCGAGCTCCGCCAGATCGAGCGTCAGGTCCTCCAGCTGAACCGCCAACTGGTGACGGCGGAGGCTGGTTCCGGCGACCGATCCTCCGCCACGAACGACCCCGCCGGGGGCGACGCGGTCGTGCCGGCCGTGGAACGGGCCGAGATCGCCCGGCTGGAGTCGTTGATGGCCAACAGTCCGGATCTGCTGTCCACGCCGGGACCGAAGGCGAGCGCGACGCCGCTGCACGACGCGGCGGGGGCGGGGCAGGCCCACGTGGTTCGATATCTCCTGTCGAAGGGAGGGGACGTGGATTCCACGAAGGCCCCGGGGCGCCAGACGCCGCTCATGCTGGCCGCCGGGGGAGGGCACAAGGCGGTGGTGGAGATCCTGCTGGAGAAGGGGGCGAATCCCAACCGCGCCGACGCGGGCAACACCACGCCGTTGTTCATGGCCGTCCGTCAGGGGTTTCGGGAGGTCGCCCGGACCCTGATCGCGGGGGGTGCGGACGTGCGTGCCACCGGGACCACGGACACGGTTCGGTGGCGCACCGGCGCCGCCGGGCAGGGGGTGCAGACGCGGATCACCTGGACGACGCCGTTGCATGTCGCGGCCCGCATGGGGTCCGTGCCGTTGATCACCGAGTTGCTGGCGGCGGGGGCGCCCGTCGACGGCACCAACTCGGCGGGGTTGACGCCGCTCGTCGACGCGGTGATGGCCCGGAAGGCCGAGGCCGCGGAGGCGCTGCTGGCGGGCAAGGCGGATCCCAACCTGGGCCGGATGACCCCGTTGAGTCTGGCCGTCACCGGGTCCGGCGACGACGTCGGTCCGGATCTCGCGATGGTCCGCCGTCTGCTCATCGCCGGGGCCGATGTCGGGCGGCGGGACGCGGAGGGGTTTCCTCCCCTGCTGCGGGCCATCGCCATGGCCTCGTACGTGATGGATGGCTCCGTCGGCGACGCGCTCGGAGTGGTGCGGGTGTTGCTCGAGGCGAAGGCGGATCCCAACCAACCCCGGGACGGCCTGCTTCGGTCCCACGAGGTCGGTCAGACGCCGCTGCTGCATGCCGTGTGGCAGAGGAACCTGAAACTGACGGAAACGTTGCTCGACGCGGGGGCCCGCATTCACGAGGCGCGGAGCACCGATGGTCGCACGCCGCTCCACCTGGCGACGCTCCGCCTGGATCGCCCGATGGTGGAACTGCTGTTGGCGCGCGGCGCCGATCCGCGCCTCAAGTCGGGCGCGAACCAGACGCCCCTGGATCAGATCCGGAACACGTCCTCCGGGGCAGCCGGCACGGTCGGGGTCGCGGACGTGGACCTGAACGGCCCCGTGACGGTCCAGTTGACCGGTCCGGGCTTCGGTGGGTATGCGGGCGGAGGGGCCAGCGGGGATCCCGCGAACCCGAATACCCGGGAGTCCCGGATGGAATCGATCCAGGAGTTGCTCCGAACGTGGCAGCCTCCGAAGCCGTGACGTGACCTGACGTGACGTGACTCAGGGCCGCTTCAGGAAGGCGATGAGATCCGCGAGATCCTGCGGTTTCCACTCGGCCTCGAGGCCTTCGGGCATGAGCGAAAGACCGGAGCCGCGGAGTTCGCGGAGGTCCTGGCGGAGCAGGGTGCGGGAGGAGCCGTCGACGAGCTTGAGGACGACGCTGTTGCCGGTTTCGGCGGCGATGACGCCGTAGAGTTCCTCGCCGTTCGCCAGCGTGCAGTGGTAGGCCTGATAGCCGGGCTGCACGTCGGCGCTGGGATCCAGGATGTTCACCAGCAGCTTCTCGGGGGCGTGCTCGACGACGGAGCGTAGGTCCGGACCGATTTCGTTGCCCTGGCCGTCGCGGCGGTGGCAGACGAGGCAGGCCTTGGCATGGATCGCCTGTCCACTGTTCGCATCTCCGGCGAGGCCGAGGGCGGGACGGAACGCCGCAACGACGGCGGCGCGGGTCGGGGTGGGCACGCCGTTGGTGGCGAAGGCGCGTTGGGCCGCGTCGCGGATCGTCCCGTCGGAATGCCGGGCCAGTCGGGCGCGGCGGGTGGCGTCGAAGGCGAACGCGGCGACGGTTCCCCGCCCGACGTGTTCCATGAGTTCGCGGGTCCAGGCGGACCGGGAGAGGAGGGCGTCGAGGACTGCATCGCGACTGGCGGGGCCGAGTTCCGTCCAGCGCTCGAGGAGCAGGGCGGGGAGGCGCGGTTCGGCCGTGGCTTGGAGCGTGGCGATGGCCTGCCGCTGGGCTTCCGGGGGGAACTGGGGGCGGAGCCAATTGATCAAGGCGGCCAGGGCCTGCGCGCGGCGGGCCAGGTCGGACGCGAGCAGTCCGGCGGCGGCGATGCGCTCCGACGCGGGGAGTTGCGGGTCGGAGGAGCGGGAGGAGGCGGAGGCAAAGACGCGGGGCGCGAAATTCGCCAGGAGGGCGGCGAGCCGGTCGCCGGAAGGGGCGGCGAGTCGGGCCAGGGTGGTGTTGCGGCGGTCGAGCGTGTCGAGGCTGCGGGCGAACGCGGTGATCTGCCAGGCGGCGTGGCGGTCCACGGGCGGGGCGGGGATCAGCACGGATTCCCAGGTGCGGGCGAGGGCGTCGCGGTCGTTCTGACCGAGGAACAGTTCGATCAGGGAGGGGCCGTACGTCATCCAGACCTTCTCGTCGCCCCGCGCCGCGGTTTCGGCGAGGGCCCGTCCGTGGACGTGGGCGGAACCAAGGACGGCCGCGACCATGAAGGGATCCGCGGCGTCGCGCGCGGCGAGTCGGGCCAGGGCCTCGCCGGCCCGGGCCTCGCGCCATTCGCCGAGGGACAAGGCCAGTTGCAGGCGGACCTTGGGACTGGGATCCGAGACGAGGGCCGTGGCGGCGGCGAGGACTCCGGCGCCGGGTCGGGTTTCGGCCAGGCGCACGGCGTTCTCGCGAATTCCGGGATGGGCGTCAGCCAGCGCGCGGAGCAGGAGTTCGGGAGGCAGCTGCCCGAGGCCGTCCAGCACGCAAAGCGCGTGCAGCCGCGCCTGGGGGCGGCTGGCCTGGGAGGCGAGCCGGACCAGGTCCGGGACGGCGTTGGTGGCCTTCTTCCAGAGAAGGAGTTGGTGGACCTTGTCGCGTTGCCACCCGTTGGGGGAGTCCAGGGCCTGGACGAGTTCGGGAACGGACAGTCGGTCGAGGCGGGGCACGGCGCGGCGGGGCGCGTCGGCGGGGACGACGCGATAGAGGCGGCCCTTGTCGTCGCCGGCACGGTAGTGGGGGAGGAGTTCGGCGCGGCCCTCGGGCGGAAGCCATTGCGGGTGCTCGATCATGTAGCGGTACATGTCGACGACCCAGAGGGCGCCCTCGGGGCCGGTGCGGGTCATGACGGGACGGCACCAGCGGTCCTCGGAGGCGAAGAACTCGCGCGATTCCTCGCCGGGCGCGCGGCGTCCGGAGAAGGAGACGCCGTCGTCCTGAACCAGGCCGTGATGGACGAGGTTGTGGAAGGGTTCGCACGTGAACGAATTCAGCGGGACCGAGGCCGGGAAGAGCAGGTTGTCGCGGTAGATCATGCCGCCGCAGGCCGACGTGAAGTGGCCGGCCTCCTGGAAGTTGTGGAACCGCTTTTCCTGGCGGCTCGCGGCGTAGACGGGCGGGTTCATGGGACCAAGGACCTGCCGGATCGGGTCGGGCGCCGCGACGAACGGGTTCCGGCGCAGGTAGTGGTCGGGGAGGACGTAGTGCCAGAGCGGCCACGAGTTTTGCGTGCCGAACCAATGCCCCCAATCATCGCGGTTCCTTCCGAACTGCGTCGGGCCGGACTGCGGATCGAGCACGTCGGCGTCGGGTTGGAACCGAAAATCGCGACTGCCGAGGGCGACGGTTTTGCCGGACTTGGGCGAGCGCACGACGGTGCCCGTGCCGTGGCCGCGGTGGTGCCCGCCCGAGGCGCAGTAGACCCAGTTGTCGAGGCCCCAGCGCAGGCCGTTGACCCGCAGTTGCTGGTTGTCCTGCATGAAGCCGGTCCACAGGACCTCCTTCACGTCGGCGCGTCCGTCGCCGTCCGAGTCGCGGAGGAAGAGCAGGTCCGGCGCCGCCGTGACGAGCACCCCGTCGCGCCAGACGAGCAGACCGGTGGGAAACTCGAGGCCCTCGGCGAATACGGTGGAGCGGTCGTGGCGCCCGTCGCCGTCGGTGTCCTCCAGGACGCGAACCCGCCCGCCGGGCTTTCCGTTGCCGTCCAGGCCGAGCGGATAGTCGGCCATCTCGACGACCCACAACCGCCCCGCCGCGTCCCAGTCGATGGCGACGGGGTCGGTGGTGAGCGGTTCGGCGGCGGCCAGTTCGACGCGGTAGCCTTCCGGAACGCGGATCCGGGCAAGCGATTCGGCGGCGGAGAGAGGCGGGGAGGTCGTGGGCGGCGTGCCCGCGGTGGAGGTCGGCGGCGCGGAGGGCAGCGCGGGGGCCGGCAAACCCGAGGCCCGGTAATGCGCGGCGACCTCGGCGGGAGACAGCGCACGGTCATACACGGCGATCTCGTCGAGTTTGCCCTCGAGTCCGGCGAACCGGTCGGAGCGCGTCGCGAAGAAGACGCCGCCCTCGCCGAACGGCAGGGTGAGCTCGGCGGGGCCGAGGATTTCGGGTTGCTCGCGTCCGTCGAGATGGACGCGGACGCCGGCGGCCTCGCGGACGAGGACCACGTGGTGCCAGGTGCGTTCCGGGATGCGGGTGGTTCCGGAGAGCACCTGCTGGCGCCGGTTGCCGTTGAAGAAGAAGAGCCGTCCGGCCTGCACCGTGTCGTGGCTGCCGCCGAGGCCGAGGTGATCGCCCGGCACCCCGGAGTCCCGGTCGGGGCCACGGGAAAAGAGGTAACCCGTGACGCCCCGGGCCGTGTTCGTCAGGCCATTCCAGAACCAGAACTCGACGGAGTACGTCTGGCTGGAGCGCGGGAACAGGGGGGCATGGAGCCAGCCACCGGCGAAGTGGGGCGCGCGGTTGATCCGGGCGGGACCGGAGAAGGCGGACGGAACGAGGCGGGGTTCGGGCGAGACGCCTTCGCCGCTTCCGACACCCGGCAGGTACAGCGCCACGCCCGGGGTGAAGCGGGCGAGACGCTCGGACGCCGTGGAGTCGTGCGCGACCGTGCCGTCGGCCTCGCCGAGGCGCCAGTACGCGAAGGGTCGGGCGTCGAGAATGGCCCGGGCGTAGGGGCCGTGGACCTCGTCCATCGGACGGCGGGGGGAACCGGACAGTTCCTCGAGCATTTCGAGGAGGGATTCAAGGATGCGGGGTTCGGCGGCGACCTCGAGTCCGGCGGTGCGGGCGGGCCAGGTGGTATAACCGCCGAGCACGTGTTGTTCGGGCGTCGGGATGTAGCCCTCGGCCCCGTTGGCGAGCTCGATGTTGAACGAGAACGGGAACGGGCTTTGGGCCTTCAGCTTCAGCCCGGTCAACGCATAGACCTCGTTCGGCAGCGTCGCGATGCCGACCTCGCCGATGCGCAGGGCCTGGAGCACGAGTTCGGTTTCCTGGCGCTCGTGCAGGTGCAGGGCCTCGAGGGCATAGACCTCGGGCAGGGTCGCGGGCAGCCGATCCCCCAATTTGGCGGCCATCCCGCGGGCCCAGGCGAGACGGCTGGCGTCGGGCACCCGGTATCGGAGGCGGAGCTTCCGCTCGACCATGCCCAGGCGGACGTCGCCGCGGAATTGCATCAGCGCGAACGTGTCGCGCGTCCGTTGCGCGATCTCCCGGGCGTAGGCCTCGTACCCGATCTCCCGCCGCGGCGCCCCGTAATCCATCCACATCAGGTCCCCGCTCGTTCCCTGCGACATGATGCCCACGAACGGCGGCAGCCCGAGACTCGCGCGCTGGGCGGATGTCCCCCCGACGAGTCGCCCCAGCTCGTCCGCAAACTTCCCGTAGTAATCCGCCGAGAGCAGCTCGGAGCCGTAGTAATGCTGGGAGTAGTTCGCCAGCACGGCGAGCGGCTGTCCGTCGGGCGTGCGCACCGCCAACACCGACAACCCCGGGTCGACCGGCCCGGAGGGCCCGATGGCGTCCGGGCTCTGGTGCCCCGGGTGCATGTGGGCGCGGACCGTCGGGTGGCCGAAGGGATCGTCGAGCAGCCGGTCCGGTCGGCGGATCCACCGACGGTTGAATGTGTGATCCCAGTCGTCCGTGCGCGCCCACCCGATCTCCGCCGGTCGAAGCCGACCGATGGCCTGTTCGATGGCCGCCGCGATGCGCCCGGGGAGGAAGGCGGCATACCGGGGATCGACGCGGCTGCCGAGGCAACCCATGGCGGCGGGGGCCGAATGCGTGTGGGTGGCCGAAACCATCATCCGGTCCACGGACAGGCCGGTGGCGGCACTGGCCTGGGCCTTGGCGCGGTCGATGAGCTCCCGCGGCATCATGCACGTGTCGACGAGGACCAGAACGAGCCGGGTGTGGCCGTCGTCGAGTGCCAGCGCGCGCGCGTGCAGCGGATCGACGGTCCGGGTCGCCGTGCGCTCGGTGAACATGGCGTTCACGAGGACGGGGAATCCGGTGGGCGAGATGTCGATCACCGCCGCGCCGGCCCGCAGCGCGGGCGCGGCGCCCGAGGCGGGCGTCGGAAGCTGGAGCCAGGCGAGGAAAGCAAGGGCGGCGAGCAGGGGGCGGGGATTCGGAAGCATGGCGGCGCGGATGACCCGGTTTGGTTACGCCCGGGCCCCGCCCAATGCAATCGCGCAGGACCTGCGGCGCGGGTCGGGAGCAGGGCGATTGACAAAGTCGATTGGGGCCCGCGACCGGCTCCCCGCCATAGCGGGCGCGCGACGGCGGGCCGGGTCGCGGGGCGATCGAAGCAGGCGAATCGAGAGGCGAAGCCTGCGACTCGGCAGTCGCCGGCCCCACATCGCGGTTCCACGCAGGACTTTGTCAACGGCCCTGGGGTCGGGAACAGGAGAATGTCGAATGTCGATGTTTGACCCCATTGCCTTCCGCGGAGTCCGGCTTGAGCCCCGGGGTCAGTTCGGTATCGTGCGGCGCGGTTTCACCGATCCATCGACATCCCCGAACCATTCATCCATGAAGACTCGCAATCCGTTTCTCCCGGCGCTCCGAACCCTGCTCGGCGCGACCGCGTTGGCGCTGGCCGGAGCCTCCGTCGCGGCGGCCGATCCGGCGGACTACGTCGGGCGGTGGGCGTTGACCATCCCCGGCGGCGGCGCGGGCTGGCTCGAGATCCGGAAGGAAGGCGGCTGGTATGACGGTTCCATCCTGTGGGGCGGTGGGAGCGTGGTGCCGGTGTCGAGCGTGTTCGTGACGGAGAACGGCCTGGCCGTGACGCGCGTCCGCGAGGTGCGCCGCAAGGACGCCTCCGGCAAGGTGGTCCGGACGCAGCAATTCACGGAGTTGCTGAGCGCCCAGGTGGAAGGCGACGAGCTCCGGTTGCGGCAGTTCAACCCGAAGGACGACGGCACCGGGGTGACGCAGCGCGAGTTCTCCGGGAAACGCATCCCGGCGCTGCCGCCCAGGCCCGACTTGAGCCAGGTGAAGTACGGCGCGCCCGTCGAGCTGTTCAACGGACGGGATCTGGGAGGCTGGCGGCTGGTCGAGGCGGGCGCGGCCAACGGGTGGAAGGTCGCGGACGGACATCTCGTGAATCGCCCGGACAAAACCACCGGGAAGCACTACGGCAACCTGCGGACCGAGCGCGAGTTCGAGGACTTCAACCTCCGCCTCGAGGCGAGCGTTCCGAAGGGCGGCAACAGCGGCATCTACCTGCGCGGGATCTACGAGGTGCAGGTCTCGGATTCGTTCGGCAAGGCGCCCGATTCGCACGGCATCGGCGGCCTCTACAGCCGGATCACGCCCACCTCCAATCCCGCCAAGGCGCCGGGCGAGTGGCAGACCTTCGACATCACCCTGGTGGACCGCCATCTGACCGTCGTGCTGAACGGGGTGAAGATCATCGACAACCAGCCCGTGCTCGGCTGCACCGGCGGTGCCTTGTGGTCGGACGAGTTCCGCCCGGGCCCGATCTACCTTCAGGGCGACCACGAGGCCGTCGACTACCGGAACATCGTGCTGCGTCCGGTGGTGAAGTGAGCGGGCCAACCGCGGGCGGAGGGCGGCGACGGGGGCCGCGGACGTTCGCCGGGCCATGTCGGGGAAACCACGCATGAACACCAATGGACAGCAGGACCGGTCGTTCCGGTCGCCGGCGGGGAATGGGATTTCACGGGAGATCCCCGACTCGGGTGGCTCGCCGGGGCGGTTCCCGGGACACGATCCGGGTCCGTCGGAGTTCGTGCCGGGGTCGATCCATTGGGTGTGGCGGCGCGTGTCCGCGACGCGGCCGATGAACTGGCTCCGCGGACTCGCGGTCCCGTTGCTGCTCGCCACGTCGGGCGCCCTCGCCGCCACCCCGGGGGACGCTCCGCCGACCCTCCCCTCGACCCCGGCCCCGGCCCCGGCCCCGGCCCGCGGGACGGCCACCCCCGCCGGCGACGTCCCGGACGAGGCCGGTGCCCGGGATCGGATCGAGATCCGATCCCTGAATCCCGACTTCAAGCTGACGTACGACTTGTCGACGGGCACCGCGAGCGCGACGAACGGGGTGCAGGCGGTCTTCGGGGACTCGACCCTCACGGCGCGGCGGATCCGGCTGGACGAGGCCTCGGGCGACGCCCTGGCGGAGGGGGGAGTGACCCTGACCCGCGGGGCCCAGGTCTGGGTGGGGAGCCGGATCCAGTACAACTTCCGCACGGGCGACATGAAGATCGAGGAGTACAAGTTCGGGTCTCCGCCGCTCTTCATCGGGGGGGACCGGGTGGTGACTCTCGAGCCGCAGGGGACGAACCGGGTGATGCGTTTGGAAGGGTCGTACATCACGACGGACGACCTGGAGGAGCCGGGTTACCGGATCCGGGCCCGAACGATCACGTTGCGGGAGGACCGGCGGGTGGTGGCCCGCGATGCCACGCTGTACATGGGGAACACCCCGGTGTTCTGGTTTCCGTACTACACGCGCCGGATGGGGCCCCATGCCACCCGCTGGATGATCACGCCGGGCTACCGCAGCCAGTACGGTCTCTATGCGCGGGCCTTGTACGAGTTCGACGTCACGCCCGACATCCGGGCCGGGATGCAGCTGGATCCCTTCACCGAGCGCGGCATCGGTCTCGGGCCTGAGATCGCCTACGACCTGCACGAGTACGGCGAGGGCAGTTTCGAGGCGTACTGGATCGCCGACCAGAAGCCCGGGCTCGATCCGATCACCGGCGCGCCCATCGAGGATGAGCGGCATCGGGTGCGGTTCGATCACCGGGTGACGCTGCGCCCGGGGCTGACCGCCACCGCGGTGGTGCGGGAGCAGTCCGACAGCTGGATCGTTCGCGATTTCTTCGAGGACGAGTTCCGGCGAAACCCGTTTCCGAGCACCCACTTCGAGGTGCAGCAGGCCTGGCCGGACTTCACCCTCAACGCGCTCGCCCGGGTCCAGGTGACCGACACGTGGGAGACCGTGGAGCGTCTCCCGGACGTCAAGCTGTCGGCGCATCGCCAGCAGTTGGGCGGGTCGCCGTTGTATTACGAGGGGGAGAGTTCGGTCGGCTGGTTCCGGCACGAATACGCGACCGGCGCGAGCACGAACGACTATTCGGCGGCGCGGGCGGATTCCTTCCACCAGTTGCTGGTGCCCCGGACGTTCTTCGGGTTCCTGAACGTGACTCCGCGGGTGGGCGGGCGGGTCACCTACTACGGGGAGACCACCGGACCGGTCACGCCACGGCTCGAGGAGCAGACGCGCGCCGTGTTCAACACCGGGGCCGAGGTCTCGTTCAAGGCGCACCGCCTCTGGAGCGGCGCCGAGAACCGGTTCTGGGACGTGGACGGCCTCCGGCACATCCTCGAGCCCTCGGTCAACTATGCCTACACGCCGCGTCCGGACGCGCGGCCCCTGGAGTTGCCGCAGTTCGACGGCGAGATCCCGAGCCTGCGCCTGCTGCCGGTGCAGTATCCCGACTACAATTCCATCGACGCCATCGACAGCCAGAATGTCCTCCGGATGGGGGTGCGCAACAAGCTCCAGACCAAACGGGCCGGCAAGGTCGAGGACATCGTCGATTGGGCGGTCCTCACCGACTGGCGGATCCGGCCGAATGCCGGGCAGGACGATTTCAACGACGTCTACTCCGAACTGGATTTCAAGCCGCGTCGCTGGCTCACGATCAATTCCGAGGTGCGGGTGGACCCGAACCTGGGCACGCTCGACGAATCGCAGAGCTCGGCGATTTTCCAGCCGACCACCGACTGGTCGTTCGCCGTCACGCACCGGTTGACGCGGGACGACGCGCTGCTGGGGCCCGGGGGGAACCTCCTGGGCACCCGGGTGTTCCTGAAGTTCAGCGAGAACTGGGGATTCCGGACCTCGCATTTTTACGAGATCCGGGAGCAGAAGCTGCGGGAGCAGTATTACACCGTGTACCGCGACCTGCGCAGTCTGACGGCGGCGCTGACGCTTCGTTGGCGGAGCAGCGTGGCCGGGCGGGACGAGGATTTCAGCGTCGCGATCGCGATCTCGCTGAAGGCCTATCCCCGCTTCCGTCGGAATCGTGATGCCGAGCTTCCCGAGTTGCTGATCGGTGGTTGACGCCGCCGCGGTTTGCAGCCAGAGAGCACGGCACTCGCTCGCGCCATGGTCCGTCTCGATCCAACCTCCTTCCCTGGCGCGCCGGCGGTCCTCGTCCGGACAGGGCGTCGCCCCCGGAGGTCGGGCCGCGCCGGACCGCCGCATTGGGGGCGGTGTCTGCTGCTGCTGCTGCTCGGTTGCCTCGCCCTCGCCCTGCCCTCCCTGCCGGCACGCGCGGAAATCCAGTTCGACGTGTTCGTGGGCTTCGACGATCACGTGCGGGAAGGCCATTGGTTCCCGGTCGCGTTCGAAATCCTGAACGACGGCCCCTCCTTCGATGCCACCGTGCTGCTCGGACCGGATTCCGCACCGGAGGCCGAGCCACGCACCTTCGCCCTCGAATTGCCCACCGGCACGCGGAAACGCGTCGTTCTTCCCGTCTTCGCCCCCAAAGGCCAGTTCTCCCGGTGGGAGGCCCGTCTCCTGGACCGGTCCGGCAAGGTCGTCGCCGAACGCGACAACCTCGCCCCCAAGGGAGTGCCCCCCGGACGGCCCCTGCTCGGCGCCTTGCCCCGCACGTTCGGCGGACTGCCCGCCATGCCGGAATTCCCGGATCGGGTCGGCGAGGCGTCCCCCGGCGTGGTCCGGTTGCAGGTCGATTATCTGCCATCGAACCCGCTGGCGCTCGAGGCTCTGACTTCCGTCTACCTCAACTCCGAAAAGGCCGCCGATCTCAAGCCCGAGCAGGTCGACGCCCTCCTCGGATGGCTCCACCAGGGTGGACACCTCATCGTCGGGATCGAGCAGGCCAACGACGTGACCGCCCTGCCCTGGCTGCGGGGGATTCTGCCGTTCGCGCCGGAGGCTCCGACCAACCTGCCCGTCGCCCGCGAACTCGAAGGCTGGCTGGCCGGGGGAAAGCGGGCCGTGCAGGTCCCCCTTCCGCCGCGGCGCACGCCGCCCCCCAACGCGGTCCGGCGTGTCGGACCGAACCGGCCCGGACGCAACTCCGGGACGCCCGCGGTCGAGCCGGCGGTGTCCGATCCCCTCGATCCCTACCAGGGGCTCGTGCCCGATGAGGCCTTTGCCGCCGCCACCGAGGTGCCCGTGATCCTGGGGCGAAGTCTCGGCGGCGAGGTCCTCGCGGGCGCGGGGCCGGTCCCGCTCATCGTCTCCGCGCCGCGGGGGCGCGGCACCGTGACGGCGCTCGCCTTCAGTCCCGAGCGCGATCCCTTCCGGAGCTGGAAGCACCGCCCCCTGTTCTGGGCGCGGCTCACCGGCGTCCCGAGCGGGATGCTGGTCAAAGGCGATCCCATCCGGTGGGGGGGACTGAGCATCGACGGCATCTTCGGCGCCATGCTGGACAGCCGGCAGGTCCGCAAGCTGCCCGTTCCCGCCCTGCTGGCGCTGCTCCTGGTCTACCTGGTGGTCATCGGTCCGTTCGATCAATGGATCCTCAAGCGCCTGGGGAAGCAGATGTGGACCTGGGTCACGTTCCCCGCCTATGTCGTGCTCTTCTCCGGGCTCATCTATTTCATCGGCTACCGGCTGCGCGCCGGCGACCTGGAATGGAACGAAATCCAGGTCGTCGATCAGCTGCCCCGGGGCGAGGGGGCGGCCCTGCGCGGACGGACCTGGGCGGCACTCTACTCCCCTGCCAACGCCCGCTACCGCTTCGCCAGCGAACAACCCTACGCGACCCTCCGCGCCGAGTTCAGCGCCTCCGGACGGGTCGGTGCCGAGTCCAGCCGCTTCGAGCTCCGCCTGCCGCCCAGGGGCTTCGAGGCCGGCGCCCAGGTCCCCGTCTGGATCAACCAGCTCTTCGTCAGCGACTGGCTCGATGCGGGACCCGTCCTCGTCTCCGGGCGCGTCACCCGCGAGGACGACGGAACGGCCCGCGCCGAAATCGAGAACAAGTCCGGACTCCGCTTCGAGAAGGTCGTCGTCGCCTTCGCCGGCCGCCTGCACGAGCTCGGGGAGATCGGCCCCGGCCAACGACGCGAGATGGCGCTCCGGTCCGACGATGGCCTGGGTCTGGATGACCTGCTCGCGGGATTGCCCCAGGCGATCCAGGTCGTGAACCAGCGCCGTTCCGCCTTCGGCGGCGAGGGCTCCGGCATCATGGACCGGAACCTCGACGGCGTGCTGCTGGCCTCGTTCGTCCAGCGGCATGCACGGGGCCGGACGGACTCCGGCGAGTCGTTCTTCTCTCCCGCCGGCTTCGACGCCAATCACCTGGTCGAGCGCGGCGAGGCGATGGTCTTCGCCTGGGCTCCCCAGCAATCCGTGGCTCCGGCGATCCAGCGCTTCGCGCCCACCCGCATGCGGCGGGACGCCGTGGTGCGTGCCGTCCTCCCGGTCCTGACACCCGCGAAGAACGCGACGGGGCGTCCGATCCCTGCGCCGCCCTCCGCACGATGAACCGCCCGCGACAACCCCGTTGCTCTACGCATGAACCAGCCACCCGTCGCCGCCGTTCAGACGAACGGACTGACCCGCATCTACGGTTCGCTCGTTGCCCTTGGCAACCTGAGCCTGACCGTCCACCAGGGTGACCTCTTCGGGTTCATCGGCTCCAACGGGGCCGGCAAGACCACCACCCTCCGGATCCTCGCGACGTTCCTCGTCCCCTCCGCCGGCCAGGCGGCCGTTTTCGGCCACGACGTCGTCGCGGATTCCGATGCCGTGCGTCACATCATCGGCTACATGCCGGACTTCTTCGGCGTGTACAAGGACATGGAGGTCACGGAGTACCTCGACTTCTTCGGGGCCTGCTATCGGATTCCCTCCGCGCGCCGCGAGAAGACCGTCGCGGACGTCCTCGAGCTGGTGGGGTTGACCGAGAAGCGCGGAACGCTGATCGGCGCCCTCAGCCGCGGCATGCAGCAGCGTTTGGGCCTGGCCCGCGTCCTGATCCACGATCCCAAGCTGCTTCTGCTCGACGAGCCGGCCAGCGGACTCGACCCCCGCGCGCGCATCGAGATGATGGCCATCCTCCAGGAACTGCAGCGGATGGGCAAAACGATCATCATCTCCTCCCACATCCTCAGCGAGTTGCAAACCCTCTGCAATCGCGTCGCCATCATCGAGAAGGGCAAGCTCATCTACGCCGGTCCGGTCCAGGGCGTGCAGCAGCAGATCTTCGATTCCGCCGTCTATTGGGTGCGCGTCCGCGGGGATCAGGCCGCCTCCCTGGAAACCCTGCGCGCGCGTCCGGAGGTCGTCGCGGCCGAGTTGGTCGAGGACCGCGTGAAGATCACCCTCGCCAGCCACGAATCCGACGCCACCGTGATCCCCGAAAGCCTGGTCCAGGCCGGCCATCGGCTGCTCGAGTTCTACGAGGAGGAAGTCGGCCTCGAGAAGGTCTTCCTCCACGTCACGAAGGGCGAGACCCAGTAGCCCGGTCACCCGGCCCCGCGGGCAGCGGCGCGTCGCTGGCGTACCGCGTTGGATCGACGAGCCCCGCCCGTTGAAACGCCTCGCGCCGCTCCACGCACGTGCCGCACGTGCCGCAGTGAGTCTCCCCGCCCTTGTAACACGACCAGGTCCGGGCGAAATCCACCCCGAGTTCGGCTCCGCGCCGGGCGATGCCCGCCTTGTCCAGATGGATGAACGGACGCAGGAGTTTCACCCCCGCGTAGGTCCCCAGCCGGATCGCCTCCGCCATGGCCGCCATGAACCCCTCCCGACAGTCCGGATAGATTGCGTGGTCTCCCGCGTGCGCCGCGATGACCACCCCGTCCGCGCCGGCGCTCTCGGCAAAGCCTCCCGCCACCGCCAGCAGGATGCCGTTCCGGAACGGAACCACCGTCCGCTTCATCGTTGCTTCCTCGTAGTGCCCGTCGGGAATCGCGCCTCCGGAGCAGAGCAGGTCGGACTGGAAATGCCGGCCGATGAAGTCCAGGGCCACCACGTGATGCGGTATCCCGAGCGCGTCGCAGTGCCACCGCGCGTGCGGTATCTCGCGGTGGTTGTGCTTCGAGCCGTAGTCGAAACTGAGACCGGCCACGACCTCGTGCTCGCGGGCCGCCGCGTGCAGCGCGACCACCGAGTCCATTCCGCCGCTGACCAGGACGACGACCTTGGATTTCACTTCGTCGGATGCTCCGCCACGACCGTCAGCGCGAGGCCGCCCCGCGGGGCGAACCGGCCCTCAAGCCGCATCCAGCGCGGACGACAGGCCGCAACCAGGGCGTCCAGAATGCGATTGATGACGTCCTCGTTGAACGCCCGCGTGTTTCGGAACGAGGCGAAGTACAGCTTGAGCGACTTCGTCTCGAGGCATTTCGCGCCGGGAATGTACTCGAGGACCACCTCCGCGAAGTCCGGTTGTCCCGTCACCGGACACAGCGACGTGAAGTCCGGGCAGTCGATCCGGATCCGGTAGGGCCTGCGCGGGCGCGGATTGGGGAAGATCTCGAGCCGGGCCTGGTCCGGCCCCGCCGGGAGCGAGGCCACCGAGTTGCCGAGCAGCGTAAGGCCGTCGTAGGGCTTCGAAGAGGGGCGCTTCATGGGGAGCTCACGGATCCATCCATCGACGCGGGCAGCCCCAGCCGGCGCACCACCTCGACGGTCGAACGGGCCTTGTTGAGGCAGTAGAAATGCAGGCCGGTGACGCCGCGATCCAGCAGTTCCCGGCATTGCCGGGCCGCGTATTCGATCCCGAACGCCGCCACCGCCTCGTCGTCGGTCCCCAGTTCCTCGAGGCGCGCCGACATCGCCGCGGGAATGCGCGCCCCGCAGAGCCCGGTGAACTTCTTCACCTGCGACCCCGACTGGATCGGCAGGATGCCCGGGATCACCGTGACGTCGGAGCCCAGCCGGTGGCGCAGGTGATCGGTGAAGGCGAAGTAGTCCGCATTGTCGAAAAACAACTGGGTGATCACGTAGTCGGCGCCCTGGTCGACCTTGTGCTTGAGCCGCTGCCAGTCGACCTCCCGGCCCTCCGTGCAGGCGACATGGCCCTCCGGAAAACCCGCCACTCCGATCCCGAAACCGCCCCGCTCCCGGATGAAGCGCACCAGCTCCCAGGAGTATTCGAAGCCCCCCTCCATGCGGGTCCACGTGCCGGCCCCCGCCGGTGGATCGCCCCGCAGGGCGAGAATGTTGCGGATCCCGCGCGCCGCCGCCTCGTCCAGGACGGCGCCGAGTTGCTCGCGCGTCGAGTTGACGCAGGTCAGGTGCGCCATCGCGGGCACGTGGAACTCGCGCTGGATCCGCTCGACGATTCCCAGGGTCTTCTCCCGGGTGCTTCCCCCGGCACCGTAGGTCACGGAACAGTAGTCCGGACGGATCGCCATGAGCCCCGGCAGCGTCTTCTCGAATAGGTTGCGGTCGCCCTCCTCGGTCTTTGGCGGAAAGAACTCGAAGGACAAGGCCGGTCGCCCCGCGCGGCGGCACCGCGCATGAATGTCACGGATGAACTCCATGGAACGGTCAGTCTGGAGGGTTTCGCCGGACGGAGCAATACGGGCGTCGACGCCCCCGGGCACGCCTCCTTATCGTGGGGCGCGTGCAACGGAAACTGCTGTACGTCACGGGAGTGGTGGTGCTGTTGAATGTCGCCCTGTTCGCCGCCTTCCTCCTGCGGTCTCCCCGGCGCGCGGCACCGGGTTCCGCCACCAACGAGGCCGCCCCGGGGGACGGTCGGGCCGGCGTGTACGCCGTGACGGGCATCGTGCTCGAGGTTCGCGACGGCGGCACCAACCTGCGCATCCGGCACGACCCCGTGCCGGGTTACATGCCCGCCATGACCATGCCGTTCCTCGCCCGCGACCCGCGCGAAACCGCCAGCGTGCAGGCCGGCGACCAGATCGCCTTCCGCCTCCTCGTCACCGACGAGGAAAGCTGGATCGATTCCGTCCGCCGACTCGGCGTCGCCGAGACGCCGCAGTTTCTCGAGACCCGGTCCCGGATCGTCCGCGACGTCGATCCGCTCGAGCTCGGGCAGCCGATGCCCGACTACGTCTTCACCAACCAGTTCGGCCTCCCCACCCGTCTCGGCGACTTTCGCGGACGGGCCCTGGCCCTCACGTTCATTTTCACCCGCTGCCCCCTGCCGGATTTCTGTCCGCGGATGCTCAAGAACTTCGCCGCGGTCCGGGCGGAGCTGGAGTCCCGGGCGGGCGCGCCGACGAACTGGCACCTGGTGACGCTCACCATCGATCCCCTCTACGACACGGTCCCGGTCATGAAGGCCTACGCCGAACGCAACCACTACGATCCCGCCCGCTGGACGTTCCTCACGGGCGCATTGATCGACATCGACGCGATCACCGAACAGGTCGGGCTGGTGTTCCGTCGACAGACCCCTGACGCACTGCCGGATCACAACGTGCGCACGGTCGTCGTGGATACCGAGGGCAGGCTCCGCAAGATCATCGTGGGCAATACGTGGAACCCCGGGGAGGTCGTCGAGGACCTGGTGACCTGGGCCAAGCCTCCCGCCCCCTGAAGCGGTTCGCGCCCTGGTCTCCCCGTCGGTCGGGGCCTTCGAAAGCAATGGAGCCCCGGGCGGCTATTCCCGGGGCTCCAACCACTACCACTCTCGCGCGGTCGTTACCCAAACAGGGACCGCACGAAATCCCAAAGCACGGGCCAGTGGCCCAACAGCGTCCCGACGTGGACCGCGCACCCAGCTACCGTGGCCAAGGTGCAGACGGCAAAAAGCGCGGTTCCACGAAGGTCGCCCCGCCAGGACCCGGGAGGTTTCCGCCGGGCCACCCATCCCCGGCCCGGGAAGGGCGGGCTTCCCGCCGGCCAGGCAGCCGCTTCCTCGCGGAAACGGCGCGGCGCGGCGGCCAGGCATGCTCTCGGTGACCTCGACATGGAGGCGCCGGCGGAGATCGAGAGCAGACCGAGGGATGAAGGATTCATGACGGCGAAGGCGGCGTTAGGAACCAGCTGGACCGAACACCCGGTCGTCGTGGAAAGGGTTTCACCGATTCTCGTCGGCATGCCTTCCACCAAGCAGGGCGGGTGCCAACGAGGCTCCGCCGCCATGGCGCCCGGTTCCTTCCCGGATTCGCCAAGCCTCCGTCCCGCTTGCGGGACGCACGCTGGCGGAAGTCCATCCCATCCCGCCGGGGAAGGGCCGTTGACCAAGTCCTGCGTGGACCTGCCATGTGGGGTCGGCGACTGCCGAGTCGCCTGCTTCGATCCCCCCGCTGCCCGTCCGTGCCGTCCTGCGCGTGGCCTGCCGCCGCCGGCTTGCGGATTCCTTCCGCCCCGGGCCTACTCGGGGAACCCCGGTCTGCCCCGGGACAACCCTCGACGCGCCCCAACCCCTCATCGCATGCCCCTCACCGTCACTGCCCGGATCAAGGCCAAGCCCGACCAGGTGGCCGCCCTCCGCGAGTTGCTGCTCGCGCTTCCTGACCCGACCCGCCGGGAGGATGGCTGCGTGAATTACGATCTCCATCAGTCCACCGAGGATCCCTGCGTTTTCCTGTTCCACGAGAACTGGCGCGGCAAGGACGAGCTGGACCGCCATCTCCAGGCCCCGCACGTCACCGCCGTCCTGTCCCGGCTGGGTCCCCTGGTCGCCGAACCGCCCGAGATCGCTCTCTGGAACCGCATCGCCTGACCCTGGTTCAGGACCACCGTCGATTCGATTTCTCGATTATGGATACGCTCCATTTCGCCCTCGTCGGTTGCGGCGGCATCGCCCTCCAAAACCACCTCCCCGGACTCGCCCTCTGCCGCGACGTGAAGGTGCACGCCGTCTGCGATGCGCACCCGGCCACGCTCGAGAACGCCCGGCGCACGACCGGCGCCCCCGTGGCCTCCACGGATTACCGCGAGATCCTGACCCGGGACGACATCCACGCGGTGATCATCGCCACGCCGAACGTGCACCATGCGCCGGCGGCTTTGCTCGCCGTCCAACACGGCAAGCACGTCCTCTGCGAGAAACCGCTCGCCCTGAACCAGGCCGACGCCCGGGCGATGGCCGATGCCGCCGAAAAGGCCGGCGTGCGGCACATGACCGCGTTCACCTACCGGTTCGTTCCCGCCATGCGGTACCTCCATCACCTCGTGCGCCAGGGAGATCTCGGACTGCCCTATCACTACCGTTCCTGCCGTTTGCAGGATTGGGGCACCCGCAATCTGGGTTGGCGCCAGCAGAAGGCCATGGCCGGCACCGGCGAACTCGGCGACATGCTCTCCCACCGTATCGACTTCTCGCATCACCTCATCGGTCCGATGCGCCGCCTCGTCGCCAATCTCAGGAACCTGACTCCCCTCCGTGACGGCGCCCCCAACGACACCGATGATTGGGTGTCCATTCTCGCCGAATTCGAGGCCGGCGCGACCGGGGTCCTCGAGAGCTCCAAACTGGCCAGCGGACGCAACGAGAGCTGGCGCAGTCTCGATTACGTCGAGATCAACGGCAGCGAGGGCACCTTCGAGTTCACCACCGGCAAATGGGACCAGTTGCAGGCCGGACGCAGGGGCGGTCCAGGGCTCGCCCCCTTGATGGTTCCCCGCGAATTCTGGACCTGGCCCGGTTCCCCGCGGGATCCGTCCATCGGCGATCCCTTGGTCGCCTTCCGCTACGATCAGGTGATCGAATTCGTCAACGCCATCCGCGAACAGCGGCCCTGTGCCATCACGTTCCACGACGGTGTGCGCTCCCAGGGCGTCATGGACGCCGCCGTGGAGTCCGCCCGGACCCGCGCCTGGGTCGAGCTCTCCTGACTCGGCTTTCTCCCGTTCGCCGGTGGGATCCGCCCGAGGCACGGGACCCCACCGCGGCCATGGGACCGGCTGGCGCGTGATCAGGACCCTCGGAGGCGGGTGGGTGGGCGCAGGGGCTCAAGGGCTGCGAAGGCGGTTCGGTCCCGTCCGAACACGCGACTCCGGGAGCGCGAAGCACCACCAGCCGTTGCCGGCCTTCGTGCCCGGCTTCCCGCCTCCACCCGCGGCGATCAGGACGTACTGTCGGCCGCCCACCGCGTAGGTGGCGGGTGTTGCGTACCCCCCGGCGTCGAGCTGGAACTCCCAGAGCACCTTGCCGGACCGAATGTCGAAGGCCCGAAACCTCTCGTCCATGGTTGCGCCGATGAACACCAGTCCGCCCCGGGTCACCAGGGGGCCGCCGATGTTGAAGGTGCCCGTGGGCGGCAGACCACGTTTCTCGAGGGCCGGATACGTTCCGAGCGGGACCTGCCAGACCCGGGTACCCCGATTGAGATCGAAGGCGGTCAGCGTGCCCCATGGACGTCGACTCGCCGGATAGCCCTCCGGATCCCGGAACTCGGGGTGCCCGTTGGCCGCCCAGGGGATGCGATTGGCCCACGCCAGATCCAGGTCCGAGGAGCGTAGGCGTTCTCCCCCCCGCTCATGGAACAGGAACGCCAAAAGACCGCGCCGTTCCACCTCCGAAAGCGTCGGAAAGGCCGGCATCTGCCCGCGTCCGGTTTCCAGGAGCTTCAGAATCTCGCCTCGGGACAGGCGTTGGCCGACATCCCGCAGGCTGGGTAGCTCCACTGTGGTGGCGAGTGCAGGACGCGCGGCACCATGGCAGTTTCCACAGACCGCCCGAAACAGGTGCCCGCCGAGTTCGTGCAGCGTGATTTCCTCCTTCAGTTTGGCTGGTTGCATCTGGATCCACTCCGGCTCCGCACTGCCCGGAACGATCAGCCAGCCCCGCTCCGGATCCACGGCCGGACCGCCCCATTCCCCGCCGCCATTAAACTGCGGCATCACCACCGTCGGACGCAGGGATGGCGGCGTGTACAAACCCTCCGACCGCATCTCGCGCAGCCGCGCCTGCACCGCCGCGCGGGATTCCGGCGTCAAGTCCGTCGCATCCTCCAAACTCATGCCCTGTCTCACGAACGGCGGGGGGCGGGTCGGGAAGGGCTGCGTTGGCCACGCGGACTCCCCGGGAACGTCCGACGCCGGCACCGGGCGTTCCTCGACGGCGAAAACGGGACGACCGCTCTCCCGTTCGAAGACGAAGACATGACCGGTCTTGGTGATCTGTGCCACCGCATCCACCCGTCTTCCATGCCGTCTCACGGTGACGAGCACGGGAGGGCAGGGCAGGTCGTAGTCCCAGAGATCGTGATGCACGATCTGGAAATGCCAGCGACGGGCCCCCGTATCCGCGTCCAGTGCGAGGGTACAGTTCGCATAGAGGTTCGCGCCGGCGCGATCTCCACCAAAATGGTCGTAGTTTGCCGAACCCGTCCCGCAGAACACCAGTCGGCGCACCGGATCCAACGTCACTCCCCCCCAGGCGTTCGCTCCTCCATTGACCTTCCAAGCGTCCGGAGACCACGTCTCGTACCCTTCCTCGCCCGGGTGTGGCACCGTGTGGAAAATCCATCGCCGCTCTCCCGTTCGAACATCGAACGCACGGACGTGACCTGGCGCCGTGGGTGGAAGGCTATCCGGGATCGACGAACCGAGAATCAGCAGATCGCCATGGACCACCCCTGGGGTTGGGGCTTGGACCGAGAAATCGATGGCTTCCTGGTCGAGCCCCTCGCGCAAATCGATCTTTCCACCCCGACCGAAGCCCTCCACGGGTTGTCCGTCCTTGGTTTGAACGGCGTGCAGCCAGGGACCCACCGCCAGGAAGAGGCGACGCTCCTCGCCCGTTCCCCACCACGCCAGGCCGCGGTTGACTCCCCCTGCCGGGGTGCCTGATCCCGCTTGCGGATCGAAGCTCCACACCACCTCGCCCGTGGCGCCCTGCAGGGCGACCAACCGCAGAGAAGGGGTCGTCAGGTAGATCCGACCCTCGAGCACCAACGGATTGCATTCGATCGTCGAGGCGGGGCGCTGGCGCCAGTCCGCGCACCGGTAAACCCAGGCGGGTTGGAGGTGGCCGACATTGCGGCGATCAATCTGATCCAGTGGAGAATAATGACTTCCTCCGGGATCGCCGTGATAAGCAGGCCAATCGACGGTCCGATCCGAGGTCGGCCCGGCGGCGCCGATGCCGATGCAAACCGCCAGGCATCCCCACACCACCACCACGATTTGAGAAGGGCTCGCGCCGGGAAATCGACGGGCACCGCTGGATTCGGTTCGCTCGTTCCGGGCGCGCCGGGAGGGTTGGGTGTTGGGAACCGTTGGATCTGGAGGGGGCATGCTGTGGAAGACGAAAGGATGGATCGAGCAAGGGATCGAGCAAGGGGATCGGATCGGGCGGATCGTAATCGCGACCGCAGCCATCCGTCGCGAAATTCCGTGGTGCACATGCAAGGGACAGGTAAATTATCTTACAACCATAACTGTCCCCGCTCGCTGAGCAATCAATCACTGGAAGTAAGGGACAGGTACACTATATACAAATAATTGTCTGTCCCTTCAATTTTGGATTGAGCGCGAGTGATGACCGGGGAGATGGTGACGGTCATGCGGCATTCGCGCCTGAGGTTTCCGCCGGAGGCTCCGGTCGGGTGGTACCACTGCATCTCTCGCGTCGTGGATCGACGGTTTATCTTCCAACCGGCGGAGAAGGAGCACTTTGTCGCACTGCTCCGTGAATGCGAGGCGTTCTGCGAGGTGCGTGTCCTCACCTTCTGCCTCATGTCCAATCACTTCCATCTCCTCCTGGAAGTCCAGGCCACGCCGCCCCCGGAGCGGCGACCTTCCGCCGAGCAGGTCTGTGCCAAGCTGGATCAGTTGTCCGGGCATCAGAATGTCGGCACGGTACGCCAGCGCTTTCAGGCCTATCGGGAGGCGAACGATGTGGTCGGCGAGGCGGCGTATCTCGCCTCGTTCCACGCCCGGATGTGGGATGTCAGCGCCTTCATGAAGATGCTCAAGCAGCGCTTCTCCGCTTGGTTCAACGTTCGGTCCGGGCGCAAGGGCACGCTGTGGGAGGAGCGTTTCAAGAGCGTGCTGGTGGAGGGGGCGGGCCAGGCGCTGGTCACCATGGCGGCGTACATCGATCTGAACCCGGTGCGGGCAGGGATCGTGCAGGACCCCAAGGACTACCGCTGGAGCGG
>CAZSOV010000083.1:0-27350 GCA_964608505.1 uncultured Verrucomicrobiota bacterium | reverse complement strand
GCCGTCCGGTAGATCCGCAGGCTCAACTCCCGGACCCGCGCCGCCGTCTCCTCCCCCACGATGCCCGCCGCCTGCTCGAACGAGATGTTCTCGTCATGACCGGTCTCCGCCTTCGTCGCCGGTGTGAAGATCGGTTCCGGCAATTCCGCCGATTCCACCAGCCCGTCCGGCAGCTGCACCCCGCACACGGTCCGGCTCTTCCGGTATTCGTTCCAGCCCGACCCCGCGAGATACCCGCGGACCACGCACTCGATGGCGAGCGGGCGGGCCTTCTGCACGATCATGCTCCGACCCGACAACCGCTCCGCATGCGGCGCCAACCGCGCCGGCAACGGGTCCCCCGCCCCCGCCGCCCGATGGTTCGGCACCGCCCCGGCGAGCAGGTCGAACCAGAAATGCGAAATCCGCGTCAGCACCTCGCCCTTCCGCGGAATCCCGTTCGGCATCACGCAGTCGAAGGCCGAGATCCGGTCCGTCGCCACGAACAACAGATGCTCCCCGAGATCGAACACCTCGCGGA
Source organism: uncultured Verrucomicrobiota bacterium (assembly GCA_964608505.1). Classification (GTDB taxonomy): domain Bacteria; phylum Verrucomicrobiota; class Verrucomicrobiia; order Limisphaerales; family CAIMTB01; genus CAIMTB01. Next base: position 26,830 of record CAZSOV010000083.1, on the reverse strand, counting down.
CCTTCCCGCTCTTCAATTTCGGAATTCCCGGCAGCTCGATCTGCAACAACGGCGCGTCGCCCATGCCCGAACCCTAGGCCGCGTCCACCCGCCCGAGAATCCCAAAGTCCTCCGTCCCGGCGCGGGATCAGGGCAACGGCTCCTCGACCGGAGCCTTCGCCTCGGGTTCCGGCACCGGCGGCGCCGGCGGCGCAGGGAGGTTCGCCTCCACCGGCGGCGGGTTCGTCGCGGACCCGGGCCGTTCGGCGAGCGGCAGGTGGGTCGACACCACCCCCGCCTCCGGTGCCACGGGGGGATCGGCCCGGACGGGGGCATTGGAGGAGATCGGGCCGGCGGGGACGGCGTTGGTGCCGGCCGGGACGACGGGCGGCACATTGGTTCCGGACGAGACGACGGGCGGCACGTTGGTTCCGGTCACGTCGGTCGGCACGAACTGCTCCGGAAGGACGACCAGCGCGATGCGACGGTTGCGGGCGCGACCTTCGGGCGTGGCGTTGTCCGCGATGGGCTGGAACTCGCCGCAGCCCACCGCCGCGAGCCGGCGCGGGTCCACCCCGGCGCGCTCGCTCAGGTAGCGCACCGCCGCCACGGCCCGCGCCATCGAAAGCTCCCAGTTGCTCGGGTACTTCAGGCGGATCGGGCGGTTGTCGGTGTGACCGAAGACCTGGATCTGGCGGTTGGTGAAGCCCGCCAGCACCCCGGCCACCTGGTCCAGGACCTTCATGCCTTCCGGCTTCACCTGGGCTTCGCCGGAATCGAACAGAATCCGATCCAGGATGTTGACGGTGAGCCGGCCCTGCAACTCGGAGATCGCGACGTCCCGCGATTGCAGCGCCGTCCGCATCTCCGCCTCGAGTCGCTGCTGGTTGTTCGTGGCCTGGGACATCTCCCGCGTCAGGCGCTCCGCCTGGACCTGCGCCGCCCCCAGCGACGCCTGCACCTCCGCCAGGCGGCTCCGCTGCCCATCCACCTCGGCCCGTGCCCTGCCCAGCTCCTCCCGGGCCCGCGCGAACTCCGTCTGGGCCAGCGCCAGCGCCTCGTTCTTCCGCCACGTCGTCATGCCGAACATCCCCAGGCCGACCGACGCCGCCAGGACCGCAAAGATGAGCCACGCCTCGCGATGCATGCGAGCAGGCTGCCGCATCGCCCCACGCGACGCCATGCCGAAGCCATCCTCTGCCCAAGCCATCGACATTGCCGACCTCCGCGTCGTGTCCCAACATCCTCCCCATGCGCGCGGCGTTCCTGCACCAGACCGGCTCCCCCGACGTCATCCAATTCGGCGATCTTCCCGTCCCCCAACCGGGTCCCGGACAACTCCTGATCCGCACCCGGGCGGTCGCGGTCAATCCCATCGACACCTACATCCGGGCCGGGATGATCCAGCTGGACCTGCCCCGTCCATTCATCGTCGGCTGCGACTTCTCGGGCGTCGTGGAGGCCGTCGGCCCCGAGGTCCGCCATTTCCGCTCCGGCGACCGGGTCTGGGGCAGCAACCAGGGATTGCTCGGACGCCAGGGCACCTTCGCCGAGTATATCGCCGTGGACGAACGCTGGGCCTATCCGCTGCCCGATGGCGTCTCGGATCGCGCCGCCGCGGCCGGCGCGCTCGTCGGCATCACCGCCCACCTCGGGCTGGTCCGGGAAGCCGCTCTGCAACCCGGCGAAACCCTCTTCGTCAATGGCGGCTCCGGCGGGGTCGGCTCGACCGTCATCCAGCTGGCCCGGGCCCTCGGTGCCCGCGTTTTTTGCTCCGCCGGTTCCCCCGACAAGGTCCGGGCCTGCCTCGATCTCGGGGCCGAGGCCGCCTTCGATTACCGCACCCAGAACGTCGCCGCGGAACTCGCGAAGGCCGTGCCCGGCGGCGTGAACGTGTGGTGGGAAACCACGCGGGAACCCGACTTCGACCGTGCCGTCGGGGCGCTGGCTCCGCGCGGACGTTTCATTCTCATGGCCGGACGCGAGGCCCGCCCCGCGTTCCCGGTCGGCCCGTTCTACGTCAAGGGCTGTTCGCTGCGCGGGTTCGTCATGTTCGCCGCCACCCCCGAGGAGCAACGCGCGGCCTCCGTCGACCTCAACCGCTGGCTCGCCGCCGGACGCTTCCATCCCCGCATCGACCGCGTCCTCCCCCTCTCGGAGGCCGCGACGGCCCACCGGCTCCAGGAGGAGTCCACCCTCGGCAAGTCCGGCCAACTGGCGGGCAAACTCGTGCTCGAAACCTGAACCCATCCCGGACCCCGCCGTCCGTCCGCGCTGCCTCAATCGAGTTCCCGTTCCTCCAGATCGACCTCGTCCAATCCGAGGTAGTGACCCAACTCGTGCAGATAGGTGGTCTGCACCTCGTCCAGGTAGATCTCCCAGTCGCCCTCGGCGAAATCCCAGAGGTTGTCCAGAAACAGGAGGATCTGTGCCGGCAGGCCGGACCCGGCCCCGGTCTCGGCGTAGGGATCCCCCACGAACAGCCCCAGCAGATCCGCGTCCAATCCGTCCGCCACCAACGCGTCCGTGGGCTTGCGCTGGTACACCACCGGCACCTTCCGTGCCGGATCGCGCAATGCCGCCGGCAGCGCCGACTGCGTCTGTTTCACCTCCTCCTGTGCCTCGCCCAGCAACTCCGCCCACGTCGGTTTCATCTCGTCGCGTCCCTTTCCCTTTCCCTTTCCCTTTCCTCGTGCCTCACCCGGGCACCCGACTCCGCCTCCCCGCAACCCGCGACCCGCAACCGGTTCGCGTCACCGTCCCGGAGCCGGTACCGCCACGGCGGCGTCGACCTCGGCGAACGGCCACGGCTCGAGATAGAGCCTGCGGTTCCTGACGGCGTCCAGTTCCCGCCGAAAGCGCTCCGGAAAATCCGACGCGTCCGGAATGTCCTCGGTCCCCTCCAGCCCGCGTTGCCGTGCGGCGACCATCGCGGTGACCCGCGGCTCGAGCGCCCGCAGCGCCGCCTCCGCCCGGGCCCACTCCTCGGCGCCGGCCAGCGCCAAGGCCTGCGTTTCCGCGAGCACGAGATTCGTCCCGTGCTTCTCGAGCAGTTGGGTCGCCAGGGCGTAGGCCGCGTCCGGGTTGCGGGTGGCCGAATCCCGGGACGTCGCCAGCAGCCGCGCCAGCTGCAGGCTCAGCTCCAGGTTGTCGCCCCGCTCCCGGAGCCGCATGTTGAGCACCGCCCCGGCCTCGGCGCTCTTCCCGGACGCCGCCAGCGCGTTCGCCAGCGACCGCACATGCCCCGCGACGTCCGGCTCCCGGGCCGCCAACGCCCGCAACGACGTCACGGCGCCCGCGTAATCCTTGAATTCTCGGCGCACCTCCGCGTCCGCGAACAACGCCGCCACCGAGTTCGTGTCGCGCGCCAGCCACTCCCGGCACAACCGCGCCGCGGCCGGCTGGTCCCCCAACCGGGCCATGGACAGCGCCAGGCCCGTCCGGGCCACGTCGTTGGAGGCGTCTTCCCGCACCAGTTCCTCGAAGGCGGCGCGCGCCTGCTCGTGTTCCCGGAGCTGGAGGCGGCAACTGCCCGCGTAGGTGCGTGCCAGCGTGTGCTTCGGATCGACCGCCAGCACCGATTCGAACTGCTTCAACGCCGCCCGGAACCGGCGCTGCTGCATCGACGCATAGCCAAGATCCACTTTGGCCGCGGAAGACAGGTTCAGCGTCACCACCGAGCGCAGCCAGGCATCGGGCCGTGCCAGCTGCGGCACCTTCTGGCCCGCCAGATCCCGCCGGATCTCCGCCGCGCGGTTGGTCTGCCCCAAACGCTGGTACGCCTCCGCCTGCAACGCGCGCACCGTCAGGTTCCCCGGGGACACCCGGTGGATCCCCTCCAATCGCCGCGCCGCCTCCAACGTCCGCCCCAACCGCATCAATACCTGCGTCGCCCGGATCGGCGAATACGAATCCGCCGGCTCCCCGAGATGCTCCAGGTCCAGCTGCGACAAGGCCTCCTCGAGTCGTCCCGCCCGATCCAACCCGTCCGCCAGCAACCGCCGCGCCTCCCCCAACTCGGACGGCGGCGCGCCCGGATCCGCCCGCAGGCAGGCGATCACGTTCGACGCCGCCTCGAAGCCCTCCGCGTACCGCTCCTGGTCCAGGCGGACCAGGGCCAGCCCGTACCAGGACGAGGCGTGCGTCGGCTGCGCCACCAGCGCGTTCGTGAAACAGGCCGCCCCCAGCGCCCCCAGCCGATACGCCAGATACACCTTGCCCAGGTGGTTCCACGCCTCCGCCTGCCGCGCGGACGCCGCATTCGTCGCCGTCGCGTCCTCCGCCGCCCGGCGCGCCTCCGCGAACTGCCGTTGCACCGTCGGCTCCGTGTTCGTCAACGTCACGTTGCCCACCATCACCGGCGCCGTTGCCGGCGGCGCCGGCAGCGCGCTGACCGCCTTCCGCACCTCCGCCGCCAGCGCGGCCGCCATCCACCCTCCAATCCACGCGATGACCAGGGCCCGCACCGGCCCGACGCTCCGCCTGCTTGATTCGCTCCTCCGCACGGAATTCAGGCTGCGTCCCCCGACCGGACCCTGTCAACCCGCCGCGCCACGCCGCCACGCAAGGCATGCACGAACCTGGGCTGTGGCACTCGGCCGGGCTGCCTCTCGTTGCGTCCGTGGCGCCGTTGCGCGCCAACCGCCTGCGCGGTCCGCGGACGCAATGGATCACGCCACGCCGCCACGAACGCCACGGGGAAGGCGGAGAGGACGCCTTGGGGACTCTCCCGTCAGCGCAGCCGCGTCGGGAAACCGGGCGAGACAATCCGGTTCGGCATGGCGCGGGTGGGCTTCGCGCCACGCGGGTTGCCAGGTCACACAGGCAAAGCGCCGGGGGGAGCCATCTTGCGCCGGGGAGCGGCGAGGCTTGGCAGGCCCGCCAGGGTCGTGGAGTGCGGCAGTCCCCTGCCGCTTTCCTTCTGGAAGCGGCTTGCGCGGTGGCGGAGGTCAAACCAGCACGTTGGACGTTTCGGGGTCGGGCCGACGTCCGCGGTCCGGCCAGGAGATCGCGCCGGGCTCCTCCCGGCTGCAAATGTCAAATGTCGATGTTTGACCCCATTGTCCCCCGAACGCCACGAGGAAGGCGAAGAGGACGCCTTGGGGACTCTCCCGTCAGCGCGACTGCGCCGGGAAACCGGGCGGGACAATCCGGTTCGGCATGGCGCCTGTGGGCTTCGCGCCACGCGAATTGCCAGGTCACACAGGCAAAGCGCCGGGGGGGAGCCATCTTGGGCCGGGGAGCGGCGAGGCTTGGCAGGCCCGCCAGGGTCGTGGAGTGCGGCAGTCCCCTGCCGCTTTCCTTCTGGAAGCGGCTTGCGCGGTGGCGGAGGTCAAACCAGCACGTTGGACGTTTCGGGGTCGGGCCGACGTCCGCGGTCCGGCCAGGAGATCGCGCCGGGCTCCTCCCGGCTGCAAATGTCAAATGTCGATGTTTGACCCCACTTCTGGAAGCGGCTTGCGCGGTGACGGAGGTCAAACCAGCACGTTGGACGTTTCGGGGTCGGGCCGACGTCCGCGGTCCGGCCAGGAGATCGCGCCGGGCTCCTCCCGGCTGCAAATGTCAAATGTCGATGTTTGACCCCATTGTCCCCCGCTTGCAGTGCGTCGCGGTCGTTGCGGCGTTGCGTGCGAACCGCCTGGGCGGTCCGCGAGACCGGGCGGCGGAACGAAACCGCGGTTGGACAAATGGACGGCCCGGCATAAGGCTCGCGGCCATGTCTGAAGGTTCCGACTCGCCCGTCGATCGACTGTGGGAGGAGTACGGGCGGGTCTTCGAGGATTTCGACGACCTGACCCTCGCCCGCTGGATGTCGCAGACGCTGGGGCAGCTCGAAGGCCGGCTTTGGCGGATGTCGCATCCGCTGGTCAGCGCCTATCGGCTGGCCGCGCAGATCGGACACGAACGCCAGGTCTGGCTCAAACGCCTCGCCAACCCGCCCATGGCCTATCGGGAGGCCGAGTGCTGCCGCGCCCCCCTGCTCCCCGTGTTCTCCCGCGACATCCTCGAGTCGGGGCTCGTCTGCCAGCATTGCAGCGGCACGGCGGTTGCCTTCGACGACCTGCCGGCCCCGCTCCGGATCGCGTTCAAGAAGTGGGCGGATGACTACGCGGAGATCCACGAGGTGGCTCACTGGGAGGACCGCCAGCGCAAGCAATGCGGCAACTACGACCGGGCGCTCGACGACGCCGCCGGCAAGGCCGAGAAGCTGCTCGCCAAGATCGCCCGCACCCACCTCCCCAAGCTCCTCGAGCACTACCCCGCCCTCGTCTGGGAGGATCAGGACGAGTGCCTGGACATCCGCCCCGAGGACATCGAGGTGGTCCCCAACTGACCCGGCTTCGTTCCACCCCCAACCCCGCCCTCCCCCGGTGATCCGCTTCGCCTTTCGCTGGCTGTTCCGCCTCGTCGTGCTCCTCGTGGTGCTCGTCGTGGGACTGATTCTCGCGAAGGACATCCTGGTCCGCGAATGGGTGGCCTACCGCCTCCGCACCGTCACCGGCCTCGAAACCCGCCTCGATGGCGCCCGCGCCCACTTCCTCGCCGGCTCCATCTCGCTTACCGGCGTCCAGCTCTACAACTCCGCCGATTTCGGCGGCGGCCCCCTCCTCTCCGCCCCCGAGATCCATCTCGAACTCGACACCGACGCCCTCGCCCGCCGCGAATACCGGCTCCGCCTCGCCCGGCTCCACGTCTCCGAGTTCTCCCTCGTCCGCAATACCCGCGGCGAAACCAACATCTACGCCATCGCCGACCACGCCCGGCGCCATGCCAACCTCGGCGACGCCGTCCTCGCCGGGCCGCCCGGACTCACCTTCACCGGCATCGACACCCTCAACCTCACCTTCGGCACCCTCCGCCTCGTCGACCTCGGCATTCCCGGCGCCAGCCGCGATTTTCGGGTCGGGCTCACCAACGAGATCCTCCGCAACGTGCGCTCCGAGGCCGACCTCACGCCGTTGCTCCTCCGGGTCCTCTTCCGCGAGGCGGCGTCGGGTCTCAAGGACCTGTTCCGGGGGGGCGATCCGCCGGTGGCCCCGACGGCGCCGCTTCGCTGACGCCCCATTCCCGCGCCACGTCCGCCAACGTCTGGCCAAGCGCCTGCCAGTCCCCCGCCTCGGTCTCCCAGCCGCCGCTCGCCCGCAGCATCCGTTCCCCGGCGCCATCCACGCCCATCGCCGCCAGCACGTGCGAGGGTTTCTCCTGGCCGCTCGCGCACGCGGACCCCGTCGAGACCGCGAAGCCGAGCTTGTCCAACCGCACCACCCACCGCCGCCGGCAATCGACCACCGGCATCAGGAACGCCGACGTGTTCCACAATCGCGGCGCGCCCGCCCCGAGGAACCGGATTCCGGGAACGGCGGCGCGCAACGTCGCCTCGAACCGGTCCCGGGCCACGGCCCGCAACGTCGGTCCCTGTTCCCTCAACGCCCGTTCCCGGGCCTCCAGCGCCGCGGCGCACGCCACCGCCCCGGCCACGTTCTCCGTCCCCGCCCGTCGTCCCTCCTCCTGCGGCCCGCCGACCAGCAACGGACGCGTCCCTGCCGGGCAGACCAGGAATCCCACGCCGGGCACGCCCCCGAACTTGTGGGCGCAACCGACCAGGAAATCGGCGGCCCCCAGACCCGCGCCCGGCAGTTTCCCGAGCCATTGGGCCGCGTCGCAATGGAAGCGCACCCCGCGTTCGCGGCACCAGGCCAGCGCCTCCCGCCACGGTTGCAGGACGCCGGTCTCGTTGTTGGCCGCCATCACCCCGACGAGAGCCGGACGTGTCCCCTCGTCCCAGCACCGCGTCATCCAGTCCAGATCCAGCACCCCCTCCGGCGTCACCGGAATCCACCGGTGCCGCCCCGGCAGCCACCGCTTCGCCGCCGCCACCACGCACGGATGTTCCACCGCCGACCACCAGGTTTCGCCGGGACCCGACGTGGCGACGTCGTACAACACCGCGTTGTTCGCCTCGGTGGCTCCGGAGGTCCATACCACGTCCTCCGCGCGCGCCCCGAGGACCGCCGCCACCCGTTCCCGGGCCTCGTCCAGAGCGCGGGCCGCGCGCGCGCCCAAGCGGTGCGGGCTGGAGGGATTCCCTGGAAACCGGGACACCGCCTCGGTCCAGGCGTGAAGGGCCTCGGCACAGGCCGGGGACGTCGCGTTGTGATCGAAATACCGCACCGCGGGGCCTTCCTAACCTCCCGTCGTCGGGCCTCGCGAGCCCGCAATTCCGAATTCAGACAAGATTTCTCCTGTTCACCGGGAACGACGCCGTTATCGTCCCTTCACCTCGCACCGCCGGCGACCCGATCGTGAGCGACACGTTGTTCTATAAGCGCGCGACGTTCGTGGCCCACCTCCCCGTGGGACATCGGTATTCCCCTTCCCACGCCTGGCTCGCGCCGGACCCCGGCCATGCCGGACGCTGGGTCGTCGGACTCACCAAGTTCGCCTCCCGCATGCTCGGGGAACTGGTCGAGCTTCGCTTCGAATTGACCCCCGGACTGCCCGTCCAACCCGGCGACATCGTCGGCAACATCGAGGGGTTCAAGGCCATCAGCGACCTCTATTGCGTCGCCGCCGGCACCTTCGCCGGCCCCAACCCCGCCCTCGCCGACGGCCTCGAACCCGTCGCCCGCGACCTCCACCGCGTCTGGCTCTACGCCGTCGACGGCGCGCCGGACCCCAAGTCCCTGGATGTCCACGGCTACATCGCCGTCCTCGACGCCACCATCGACCGCATTCTCGAAAAGCAACGCGCCGAAGCCTCCGATTCCTGAATCCCATGTCGTCCCCCGCGCCGCGCATCCTGTATTGCCACTGCCGCTACGCCCAGGTCGTGCCCGTTCCCACCAAGGACGCCGTCCTCCGGGGCCTCTGCGCCTCCGAAATGGAGTTCGAGGCTGTTCCCGATCTGTGCGAACTCGCCGCCCGGCGCGATTCCCGCCTCGCCCACCTGGCCCAGGGCGGGCCGCTGAAGATCGCGGCCTGCTTTCCGCGGGCCGTGAAGTGGCTGTTTGCCAGCGCCGGCGCGCCGTTGCCCGGCGGCGCCACCGAGGTCCTCAACATGCGCACCGACGCGCCGGAGGCCCTGCTCGCCCGGCTCGGAACCGACGACCTGAGCCCGAACCTGCCCGAGGGCGCCGCGACCCGACCGCCGGAGCTCCCCGTTTCCCCGGTGCCAACTCCCCCTTTCGCGCCCGCCCCTTGAGCGTGGCCACAACCTTCCTATCTTCCCCCCCACGCATGGCCCTCTCCGATCCCGTTCTCAGCGTCGTTTTTCACGAAACCCACGACGCCCCGGCCTTCCCCGAGCGGGACCGCTTCGAAGCCATTCGGGCCCTGCTCGAGAAGGGCTTCCCGGTCAGCCGGGATCGGTCGGCGGCTCCCGGCTCCCGACTCCCGCCCGGACCCTCGCTCGTGACGGGGCGTTCGCCCCAGCCCGCCTCCGCCGCGCCGTCCGCGCGCTGGCATGCGTTCGCCGAGGGCGGCACCGAGGCCCTGACCACGGCCGCCGAGCACGCACGGACCGCCGCCCGGGCCGTCACGCTCGGCGCGTGGAAGCCGTGGTTCCCGGTCATCGATTACGACCGCTGCACGAACTGCATGCAGTGCCTGTCGTTCTGCCTCTTCGGCGTCTATGGCGTCGATGCCGGGGGGCGCATCCAGGCCCAGCAACAGGACAACTGCAAAACCAACTGCCCCGCCTGCTCCCGCGTCTGTCCCGAGGCCGCCATCATGTTCCCCAAGTACAAGGCCGGCCCGATCAACGGCGATGCCGTCAGCGATTCCGATCTCCAGCGCGAGAAAATGAAGATCGACATCTCCGCCCTGCTCGGCGGTGACGTCTACTCCCTCCTGCGCGACCGCTCCGAACGCGCCCGCAGCCGGTTCTCCAAGGAACGGGACTCCGACAAGGCGCTGGCCGAACGCCAGAAGTGCCTCGTCAAACTCGGTCAGATCGTCGCCGACCTCCCCCCCGAAGTCCTCGCCAGCCTGCCGTCCCCGGACGAAATCGCCCGCAAGGCCGAACAAGCCCGTGCCCGCACCGCCGAGGCCCAGGCCCAGGCGCAAGCCTCGGCCCTGGTCGCGCCCCCGGTTTCCGCCGGCTCCACCCCCGCCGTTTCCTGACCCATGCTCCCCGCGCTCGCCTTCCGCACCGTTCGCTCGGCCAGTCCCCGCTGCCTCTGGAAGTTCGCCTGGAATTTCGGCCTCAAGGGCCTCCTTTCCGTCGAACGCTTCAAGCGCCGCGTCCGGCGCGGCGAGTACTTCCCCCCGTTCCTCTACCTCTCGATCATCAACTCCTGCAATCTCCGCTGCCAGGGCTGCTGGGTCGACGTCGAGGCCCCCCGCGAGTCCATCGACCTCGACACCCTCAACCGCACGATTCGTGAGGCGAAGGAGCACGGCAACGCGTTCTTCGGCATTCTCGGCGGCGAACCCTTCCTCTACCCGGAACTGCTCGATCTGCTCGCGGCCCATCCCGACGCCTATTTCCAGATCTTCACCAACGGCCAGCTCATCACCGAGAAGATCGCCCGCCGCCTCCGCCAACTCGGCAACGCCACCCCGCTCGTCTCCATCGAGGGCAACGAAATCGTCAGCAACGAGCGCCGCGGCAAGCCCGAGGTCTTCCAACGCACCCTGCGCGGCCTCGAGAACTGCGTCGCCCAGGGCTTGCTCACCGGCGTCGCCACCTCCGTCTGCCAGACCAACATCACCGATCTGCTCTCCGAAGCCTGGCTCCGCGAACTCGTCCGCCGCGGCGTCCATTACGTCTGGTACCATACCTACCGGCCCGTCGGTCCGGTGATGAACCCCCAACTGGCCCTCCGCCCCGACCAACTCGTCCAGGTCCGGAAGTTCGTCGTCGAAATGCGGTCCCGCGTTCCCATTGCCATCGTCGACGCCTACTACGACCACGAAGGGCGCGCCCTCTGCCCGATGGTCACCGGCATCTCGCATCACGTCAGCCCCAAGGGCGACATCGAGCCCTGTCCCATCCTCCAGTTCGGCGTCGAGAACATCCGCGATCCCCGCGGCCTCTACGCCACCCTCCGCGACTCCGCCTTCCTCCGCGACTTCCGCGAGGTCTCCGGCCGCCACACCCGCGGCTGCGTCGTCCTCGAACGCCCCGACCTCGTCCGCGACCTCGTCCACCGCCACCACGCCCGCGACACCACCCTCCGCGGCACCGCCCTCGCCGAACTCGACGCCATGACGCCCCGGTTCAGCCAGTGGCTCCCCGGCGAGGAGGTCCCCGAAAAACACTGGATGTATCGACTCGCCAAAAAATACTGGTTCTCCGATTTCGGCGCCTACCGCGACGTCGGCCACGACGCCGCCCGGAAGGCGCTCGACCTGCGTAACCAGCTCGCGGCCCCGGCCGTCTCCCCCGCTGTCCCGACCCGTTGACCGAACCTCCGTCCGCCCCTTCAACCTCCGTCGCACTCCTCCGTCGCATGTCCTCGCCCTCCGCCACACCCGCGCCGGCTTCGGTCGCCGCCCCCGCCTCCCCGGCCGCCGCCCAGCCCATCGCGTTCGGCCCGCCCCGCTCCGGATCCTCCGCGGGCGCCCTGCCCAAACTCGTGCCGCTCCAGACGTGGCGGCCCACCAAGAAAAACATCCCGCCCACGCTCCCCCTCCGCCAGCGCATCCTCCAGACGGTCCGCAATTACGTCGCCGAGTTCCAACCGGTCCCCCCCCTTCCCGTCCCGGAACTCGCCGCCCACGCCGACCGCGTCGTCACGCACCTTCAGTGCGACCCGATCTTCCGCGACTTCATCGGAGTCCTGATCAACAACGAGATGTGGCGCGAACAACTGGCCCGCGTCCCGTTCGAGCGCCGCCTGCTCCTCCTGCCCAAGTGCCTGCGCGTCGAGGCCAAGTGCCCCGCCCCGTTCGACGAGTTCGGCCTCCTCTGCAAGCAGTGCGGGCTCTGCTCCATCCAGGATCTCACCGTCGAGGCCGAGAAACTCGGCTATGCCGTGCTCGTCGCCGAGGGCTCCGCCATCGTCATGAGCCTCATCCAGACCGGGAAGATCGAGGCCATCGTCGGCGTCTCCTGCCTCTCCGTTCTCGAACGCGCCTTCCCCTACATGGAAGCCGCCGCCATCCCGGGCGTCGCCGTCCCCCTCCTCCAGGACGATTGCATCGATACCAACGTCGATCTCGACTGGGTCTGGGAATACATCCATCTCACCGCCGAGGACCAGACCCGCCGCCTCGACCTCGGCGCGCTCCGGGACGAGGTGGATTTCTGGTTCACCCCCGCCTCCCTCGAACTGCTCCTCGGCCCCGCCCACGGCGAGGCCGAACGCATCGGACGCGACTGGCTCATGCGCGCCGGCAAACGCTGGCGCCCCTTCCTCGCCGTTGCCGTGTTCCAGGCGCTCCGCGAGCAGCCCGGCGCCCCCCTCCCCGCGGATCTCCGCCGCGTCGCCCTCGCCGTCGAGTGCTTCCACAAGGCTTCCCTCATCCACGACGACATCGAGGACGGCGACCTGCTCCGCTACGGCCAGCCCACCCTCGCGGCCGAGCACGGCCTCGCCCAGGCGCTCAACGTCGGCGACCTCCTCATCGGCGAAGGCTACCGACTGCTCGCCTCCTGCCAGGTTGCCCCCGAGGTCCGCGTCGAGATGCTCCGCGTCGCCGCCGAGGCCCAACGCGAACTCTGCCGCGGCCAGGGCGCCGAACTCGCCTGGGCCCGCCAACCCGGGCCCCTCTCCCCCGTCCAGGTCGTCGACATCTTCCAGCGCAAGACCGCGCCCGCCTTCGAGGTCGCCCTCCGCCTCGGTGCCCTCTACGCCGGCAAACACGAGGAGGTCGCCGACGTCCTCGGCGCGTTCTCCCGCTCCCTCGGCATCGCCTACCAGGTCCGCGACGATCTCGAGGATCTCGAGGGTGCCGACGGCACCGACGTCGCCGGGCTCCGCCCCAGCCTCGTCCTCGCCGTGGCCCGCGATCGCGCCCAGGGCGAAGCGCGCGACCTGTTCGACCGCCTCTGGCGCCGCGAACCCGGCCTCGACGCCGCCCGCCTCACCGCGCTCGTCCGCGAACTCAAGGCCGACGACCGCTGCCGCCACCTCCTCGAAAGCTACAAGGAGGAGGCCATCCGCGCCCTCGCCGCCCTCGAACACGCCAGCCTCAAGGGCCTCCTCCGCCGCACGCTCGGCAAAATCTTCAACGACATCGAAATCAAGGGCTGGTGCAAGGAACACCAGCAGGAAGCCGCCCACGTCCCGTCCGACCACGCCTCCGCCGCCGACGCCCCAGTGGCCGTGGCCGCCGCGCCGGTCCAAGCCGCGGTCCCCGTCGGCGCCTAGCCCGGCCTCCGTCGCGGACCCGCCTGCCCCGCCCTTGAGCCTCCGTCTTCAGCTCCTCCAGGTCGCCCGCCTCGCCCCCCGACTCCTCGGGGATTCCACGGATCTCGTCCGCGACTTCTTCCGCCGCCAATGGACCCCCGACGGTGGCGCCTGCGACCGGGCCGGTCGACCGGACCTGTACTACACGATCTTCGCCCTCGCCGGACTGCAGGCGTTGCAGGAGGAGCTTCCCGCCGACCGCCTCCGGCCCTGGCTCGCAACGTTCGGCGACGGGGCGGGTCTAGATTTCGTGCACCTGGGCGCCCTGGCCCGTTGCTGGGCCGCGCTCGGTCCGGAACACATGCCGCCCGGCCTTCCCGCCGCGCTGCTCGCGAGGCTCGAGGCGTTCCGCAAACCCGATGGCGGATACGAGGGCGACGCCCGGCTGGCCCATGGCACCGCCTATGGCGCCTTCGTCGCCCTGGGGGCCTACCAGGACCTGGGCCAGACCCCGCCGCATCCGCTGAAACTGCTCGCCAGCCTGCGTGCCCTGGCCACCCCGGACCATGCCTGGAGCAACCTCCCGGGAGCCGTTCATGGCGCCGCCAACGCCACCGCCGGCGCCGTCACGATCCTCCGGCATCTCGGACTGTCCGTCGCCCCCGAGACCGGTGACTGGCTTCTCGCCCAGGCCCATCCCCAGGGCGGGTTCATCGCCGTCCCCGGCGCCCCTCTGCCCGACCTCCTGTCCACCGCCACCGTCCTGCACGCACTGTCCGCCCTGGATCGCCGCCTGCCCTCGGGCATCCACGAGCGCTGCCTCGATTTCATCGACACGCTGTGGACCGCCGAGGGCGGCTTCCATGGCCACTGGGCCGACGATCACCTCGACGCGGAGTACACCTACTACGGCCTGCTCGCCCTCGGCCACCTCAGCCTCGGCCTGCCTCAGGGCGGCGACTTGGTCCGGTAAAACCGGCGGGTCTCCGCGGCCACCCGCCCAAAGATCGCCGACCCGCCGACGTCCAACGTCGCATCCGTCTCCGTGACCCAGGCCCCGAGATCGCCGCCGCTCTCGAGCCGGAAGGTCTGCTCCGGCGTGCCCCGGAATCCGAACACATCCACCACCGGAGTTCCGTCCGCCAGATGTTCGTAACACAGGATGGCCACCGGATTCAGGGTCGGCTCGACCAGCGACCGGAGGATGACGCCCTCGGCGCCCGAGACCACCAACTGGCCGCCGCTCGAACTCAATCCGTACAGGGCCTTGCCCGTGATCGTCGGCACCGCCGTCCAGCTGACCCGGTCGTCGCTTTGCAGGATCGTGCCCTGCGTCCCCGACACGTACCAACGGTTCGCCACCTTGTGGGCATCGGTCAGCCACGAACTGGTCCCGGACACCCGGGGCGTCCACGCCACCCCGTTCGTGCTGGTCAACAGCGTCCCGTTTTGACCCACCGCCACGAGTTCGCCGTCCACGGATCGGACCCGGTAGATCCACTGGGTCGTGCCCGTCGGACGTTTCGTCCAGCCGACCGCGTCGGTGCTCGTGTAAACCGCGCCGGTGGCGCCGGAGGCAACCCATCCGCCGTTCATGGGCGACACCGAGCTCAGGAAGCCGGCCCCGGGAATCGTCGTCCGCGCCCACTGGCGGGCGTCGGCGCTGCGCAGAACGGTCCCGTTGCCGCCCACCGCCACGTAGAGGGAACCGTTCCAGCCGATGCCCTGCAACGCGTTCGTTGTCCCGCTCGGGACCGCCTCCCAAGTCAGGCCGAGCAAGGACAGGCGATTCGTCCACCCGAAGTCCAGGGAGCGCCCGCCGACGTTCAGCGACTGGCGGACCACGAGGTTCGTGTACGTCGCCGCGCTGGTCAGGATCGTCCCGCCCGCGCCCACCGCCACCGCGAGTTCCGGGGAACCCCCGATGCCATAGAGGACGGTCTCCTCGACGAGCGGAACCGCTTCCAGCGCCCAATCGACCCCCGAAAGACTCGTCAACACCGTCCCCCGATCGCCCACCGCGATGTAGGTGCCTTCGAACCGGTGCACCTCCCAGAGCCAGTTCCGCGGCGAATCATCGTTCCGGAACCAGAAGGTCTGCCCCGCCAACGCGCCGGAATTCGTCCGCCAACTCTCCACCGTCACTCCCGTCCGTCCCGCCAGCACGAAGCGCGCGCCATCGTAGGCCGCCGCCGCGTAAGTCCAGGCCGGCGCCGGCGATGGCGTCAACACCTCGGAAAGCTGATCCGCCCAGCCCGAACCCGACTTGCGCAGCAGCACCGCCTCCTCTCCCGCCGCCACGCGTTCGCCGACCCCCACCGCCCCCGCCAGCAGCCCGCTCGTCATCCCCGTGCTGCCGTCCAGGGACCACGTCGTCCCGTTGTTGCTCCCCAGGGCCAGCCCGTTCTCCCCCGTCACCAGGAATCGCACGTCCGCGCCCACCCGGCTGTCCCCGAACATCGCCCGGGTCAAGTTCACCGTCGTGCCCGATGCCCGGCGCGTCCAGGCATTCGTGCCGGTCGCGCTGGTCGCGATGAATCCCAGCTCGCCCACGGCCACGAACAACCCCGCCCCGTACGTCACGCCGCTCAGCCAGTTCGTGATCGACGTCCCCGTGACCCGGGTCCACGCCAGACCGTTGGTGGTCTGGTACAGCGTGCCGTTGTCCCCCACCGCCAGCGCCCGCGTCGCCGAGGCCGCCACCCCCTCGAACCAGTCCGTCGTCGCCGGCGTGACCGTCGCCGCCTGGAACGTCACCGCGTCGTCGCTCCAGAGCGCCGTTCCGTTCTCGCCCACCACCAGCAACCGGTTCCCCAGATACGCCGCCCCGCGCAGGTCCCGGTTCGTGCCCGAAGCGCGCTTCTCCCAGATCAACCGGTTGGTGCTCGTGTAGATCCCGCCGTGATCCGTCACCTGCACGAACCAGCCCGAGCGAAACACCAGATCCGCCACGTTGTTTCCGTGTGGTTCCGGATGCGACCACCGCCACTCCGGCAGGGACTGACCCTGGACGATGCCGCCAGCCACCGTCAGCCACGCCCATGCCGACAGCCACCACCCGGCCCACAACCCTGCCCCTGCCCCTGCCCGCCCGGGCCCATGCCCACCGACGGTTCCCCGGAGTCGGCAGCCGCCCGGCAGCGCCCTCCCCGGGACCATCGCCCCCTCACTCCCCCTCGGCACCCCGCGACTGTTGGCTGGATTCATGCGGCAATTGGACACGAAACGTCGTTCCGGACGTCCCCGTCGAGGTCAGGCTAACCGTGGCCCCCAGGGCAAGGGCAAGCTGCCGGGTGATGGCCAGTCCCAATCCGCTGCCACCTTCCTTGGTCGATTTCTGCGGTTGAAACAGCTGATCCCGGACCCGGGCCTCCAACCCGACCCCCTCGTCGATCACGTCCAGCAAGAAACTTCCATCCTCCGATCCGACGCGCAAGGTCACGGTTCCGCCCGCGTCGGTCGCCTGGACCCCGTTCTCCACGAGATTCGTCAACAGCAACGCCAGCAGGCCCGAAGTCCGGTTGCTCAGCGCGCCCCGCGGATCCCCCTCCAGACGCAATCGTACTCCCCGGTCCTCCGCCAGCGGACGCGCCCGGGCAAACACCGCCTCCCCCACTTCCCGCGCGCTGACTTCGTAGGCCAGGTCCGACTCGTGCTCCCGCAATACCCGCACCACCTGGTCGATCAACGTCTGCATCCGCCGCATCGCCGCCTGCGCCTCCCCCCAGGCACCCTCGTCCGATTCCCCGCCCTCGACCCGTCCGTCCATGAACGATTTCAGGCCCGACACCGGGTTCCTCAAGCCATGGATCAAGTGCGCGGTCACCGCCCCCAACGCCGCCGTCCGGGCCGACTGCGCCAGCTCCCGGTGCGCCTTGTGCAAATCCCCCGTCCGGACCGCCAACAGCCGTTGCGTACGCGCCAGCCGGCGAAACACCCAGCCCAACGCCACCCCCGTCACCACCATCGCCGACGCCAACACCAATCCCGACTGCCGCACCAACCGCGCGTCCAATCGCGCGAACTCCCGCGCCATCCCCCGACCGTCGATCACGAATCCGCCCACCCCCTCCAGATCCCGGCTCCCGCGTGCCGCGAGCGGCACGTACACCTCCACGGCCGGCACCACCTGCGCCGCGGCCCCCGTCCCCGGTTCCCCCACCGGCAGCAGCACGTCCTCCAACCACAGCTCCGGCACGAACCGACTCACCGGACGCCCCTCCCTCAGGATGGCCAGCACCTCCGCCGGCACCGTCGCCTCGTGCACCGACACCGGCACCGAGGCCTCGAACGCCCCGTTCGCCCGGAAAAACCGCGCCGCGATGATCCCGTCCAGTCGCGACATCGCCAGAAACACCCCGAACACATCCGACGCCAGCAGCGATTCCGGATCGTCCCCGTCCGGTTGCGCGCGCGCCATCGCCAGCAACGCGTCGGCGTCCCGCCCGACCAGCGCCTTCCGGATCTCGTCCCGCAGTTCCAGTGTTCCCAACCCCACCAGCGCCGCCATCACCACCCACGTCAGCGCGATCGCCAACCCCGCCGCCCGCCCGCTCTCCCGGCCCGGTCGCGGCCCTCCCGAGGCCCCAACCGCGGACGCCCGCTCCCGTTCCCGCCCGGGAGGCGGCGTCTCCTCCCGCCTGTCACCGTGTCGGTTCATACTCGAGTTCCAATCCCACCCACGCCGAGTTCACGTCGTAGTCCGCCCCCGTCTCGTTCGAATCCGACGCGTCATATTCGTACTGCGCGAAAAACCGCAGGCCCTTCCAGACCCGCACCTGGCCCCGCAGCGTTCCCCCGAAATCCAGCCGACGCAGCCGGTCCTCACCCCCCGCCTCCGCCACCTGCACCGGATACAGGTACCCCCGCACCCGCGCCTCCGCCCGCGCCTCCCAGCGCCCCGAGACGAACCGCACCCCCGGACTCAGCTGGATCCGGTGATAATCGAAGTACCCGCCCCCGTTGTCCTGATTGTCCACCCAGCCCAGCTTCACGCTCGTCCGCCAGCGCTTCCGCTCGTCCCACGTCCGGCGCCACGCCAGTTCCACCTCGTGCTGCCGGAAACGCATCAACCCCTCCACCGCGTTCCCGTCCGCGTCCGTCCGCACGCGCTCGTCGAACCGCCGTGCCCGGAACCGGTACGAAACCGCCAGACTTCCCCGCGGCCCCCAATCCCGCGTCCCGGTCCACCGCGCCCCGCCGTCCCAATAATCGTCCAGCGGCGCCGCCAGCCATTGCCGACCGCCTTCCCCCGCGAGTTCCACCTTGCCCCCCCAGTCCCACTCGGCACCCACCGACGGGCGCGCCCTCGCCAGATGCCCCTCCGCCCGCAACACCGCCAGGACCCCCGTGATGTCCGAGGCGTCGAACACCTGGCGAAAATACAGATACTGCGCCTCCCCGCCCACGAACCAGCCGCCGTCCCACCGCCGCACCCCCCGCACGTCCACGATCCCCATCGTCTCCGGCGCGAACCCCTCCCCCACGTACTCCGTATGCTCCAGCGTTGCGAACACGGTCAATTCCCGCCCGTCCGCCGGCAGCCGCGTCGCGTACAAATCCCCTCCTGCCGCCATCAAGGCCGATCCCCGTTCCGCCACCGAACTCAGCTGCGGGTTGTCCTTGTACCCCCCCCAGGTCCGCACCGACGCCCCCAAATCCCACAGCAACGAACCCAGCGACGGCACCTCCGGCAATGTCAGCAACGCCTCCCGCCCACCGGCCTCCGTCCCGCCCCCCGCGGCGGTTCCGGTTCCCGATTCCCCCGCCCCCGCGCCCGCCGACAACCCCATCCCGGCCACGATTCCAAGCCAGCCCAACCTCCACATCCGTCGGACTATGTCGCGTCGCGCGGTCACCCGTTTCCTCCAACCTGCCCCACGCCGTTCCCTCGGTCGAGGCCCACTTCCAGCTCGCGGATCCGCGGGGTCAGTCCCACTTATTTATACTCGTCTGCGCGAAAGTATAGATAAGTGGGCCTGACCCCTTTCCTGATGGGTAGTGGGATTACACCCCATGGCACGGAGGCGGACGCCGACGTACGTTCAGCCTGTTCCACCGGCGACCACACGACACCGACCGGGTCGGCGTCGGCGAAAATCGCGGGCGGAACCACAACACCTCATTATGAACAAACTCGAGATCAAGGGTGACTGGAACATCATCAAGGGCACGCTGAAGCAGAAGTGGGCCAAGCTCACCGACGACGACCTGCAATTCGTCGCGGGCAAGCAGGACGAACTGCTCGGGCGCATTCAGAAGCGCACCGGCGAAACGCGGGAAGCGGTCGAGAAGGCCATCAAGGAAGCCACGACCGCCTGCGGCTGCAAGTAGGACAACCTCGCCGCCCGGACCACGCCGAGTCACGGGACCGACGGTTCCGGCGCGGCAGCAGCCCCTCCCCGGCGGCGGCGACCTCGACGACGACGGTCGGTCGGTCCGCCGCGGCGCGGTGCGGCGCTATCGCCCGGGGTCGGGCTTGAGGATGCCGGGCAGCGACGACGCGTAACCGTGCCGCTCCATGTCGAGACGGTTCCAGTTGACCGCGTAGTACTTGGCGGCGGCCAGCGTGACCGTCCCCTCGCCGAGAAGCTGCATGAGGTGTTGATCGAAGCTCTGCATGCCCTCGCTGCCACAGGCCTCGATGACCCGGCTCAGCAGTTGGAGGTCGTTCCGAGCGACCGCGTCCTGCGTCGCCGTGTTGCGGCGCATGATCTCCAGGCAGGGAACCCGCGTGCCGGAGACACCCGGTATCAGCCGCTGGCAGAGGATGGCGTTCAGGCTCCGCGCCAGCAGCGTGCTGGCGTTGGCCTGTTCCGCCGCCGGATGCAGTTCACGAATCCGGTCCAAGGCCTGCGGCACCGAGTCCGCATGCAACGTCGCCAGGACCAGATGTCCCGTCTCGGATGCCTGCATCGCCGTCTGCACGGTCGCCCGGTCGCGGATCTCGCCGATGAAGATCACCTCGGGATCCTGCCGGACCGCGTTTCGGATGGCGTCGGCAAACGAGGCCGTGTCCACCCCGACCTCCCGCTGCTCGAACTGGCACTGGTTCTCGACGAACAGGTACTCGATGGGATCCTCGATCGTGACGATCCGGAGCGCCGCCGTCTCGTTGAGCCGCTGGAGCAGCGCGCACGCCGTCGTGCTCTTGCCCTGCCCCGAGGCGCCCGTCACCAGCAGCAACCCCCGCGGTTCCGCGACCAGGTCCGCCACCGCCGGAGGCAGCCGAAGATCATTCAGGTTGGGAATCCGCTGCGCGACCACGCGAAACGAAAACGACTGAGCGCCCTGTTGCTTGCTGAAATTGGCGCGGTACCGCGTCCGGTCGCACAGGAAGCTCAGGTCCGTCTCGTGCTCCCGCTCGATCCGGTCGCAGATCGAACCCGAGAACGCGCCCCGCAGCATCTTGACGATGTCGTCGTGCGACGGCGGCAGGAACTCCTCGGGCGGAATGCGCTGCAGTCGTCCGTCCACCCGAAACGCGTACCGCCGGTCGGCCTGCGCGTGCAGATCGGTCGCCGGCTGCCGGGCACACCAAGCCAGCAGCCTTCCCAACGTGCTCTCGAGCGAGACGCATTCCATGGCTGCCCTCCGTTCGCTTCCCCCCGGCCCTCAGAGCCGGCCCATGAGGAAAAGCACCAGCAGCACCGCCACGACCACGCCGAGCGCGCCGCTCGGATAATAACCCCACTGCCGGCTGTACGGCCAGGCCGGGAGCGCTCCGAGCAGCATCAGCACCAGCAAAACGAGGAAAATGGTACCCATAACTGGCTTCCTGCCGCGCCCGACGGACCCGGACGACACCGAACGAGTCATGAGGCACCCACCCCGATCCCCCACCTCGCCCCGTGCGTCCGGCGTCCGCCACGCGCGACAGCTCAATCAAACCGAGAACCACCCCGCCCGCCATGGGGTGTAGACCCCACGCGCCCCCTTTCCGCGGCCAGCCCGTCCCGACACGAGACGCGCCGGGACGCCGGGACCGGCCTCCAAGAATCACCTCGTCCGGAAGGCGCGCCCTTCTACCTTGGCCGCCATGGGTACGTTCCAGCTCGGAGCCCGGGTGGAGCACATCGTGGATCGGTCCAAGGGGGTGGCCGTCCCCAGGTTGCTGGTCGACACCGGGAGCGAATACACATGGGTTCCGGAAGCCCTGTTGGACCGGCTGGGCGTTACCCGGGAGAAGAAGGACCTGGAGTTCGTGATGGCCAATGAGCAGCGGATCACCCGCTCGGTGGGTTTCGCGATCATTCGGGTGGACCGATGCTTTACCGTCGACGAGGTGGTCTTCGCGGAGAAGGGCGACCTCCTGATGCTCGGCGCGAGAACGCTTGAGGGCTTGAGTCTGTCGTTGGATCCCCGAAGGAAGAAACTCGTCGCGGTCGGACCGCTGCCCGCGGCGGCGAGTCCATCCTCGCGCTACGCCGGGTGAGCCCGGGTCCGCGGACCTCCCGCCACCGTCCGACCACGCCGGGCCAGGTCAGGTCGAGGCGCATCCCGGCCCCACCCCATGCTGCCGCATCGCCCTCTCCCCCTCCTTCGTGGCGTTCGGCCCTGGCATGGCATCCACGCGGGATTTCGCACACCGTCGGCCCGCCGAACCATGATTTCCCACCCTGGCCCCGACGCACCTCTCGGCTCCGTGCCGCCACCCCGTTCCGTCGCCTCGGAAAGGCGCCGTCGCGCCCCGTTCGCCCCGATCCTCTCGCACCTTCTCACCGCCGGGATCGCGCTCGCTGAAATCCACGCGGTCAGGGCGGACGCCGCGCCGGGCACGAACGAAACCGCGAGACTCCCGGCGGATCCCTCCGTCGCCGCCGAGGCCCTGTCCATCGTTGCCCGCCAGCGCGGGGTGTTCGACGCGCCGCCGATCCTGATGCCCACACGAAAGATGCCCGACGGACCGCTGCTCGGGAACGGCGACGTCGGTGTCGCCATCGGCGGCGTCGTGGAGCGCCGGAAGTACATCGGGCTTGGCGCCCCCGGCGGCGCCAACGTCCACGTCCATGACCTCTCCGTCACCAACGCGCCCGAACGTTACCGGTTCTGGATCGCCAAGAACGACTTCTGGAAGACCAAGACCGTCTATCCGAATGCCCACCCCGCGCCCATCGGCGGCATCGACATCTCCCTTCCGGCGCTGGTCGACGGCCAGTACCACGCCGAGCAAATCCTCGAGACCGCCGAGGTCCGGCACACCCTGCGGACCGCGTTGCGCGTCGAGGACCCTCCGCCGTTCACGCGCGCCGGAACGACCGTCCGCGTTCGCTCCTGGGTCGCCGCCACCGAGAACCTCCTGGTCATCGAACTCTCCGTCGACGGCGATCCCGCCGACGCGAATCCCTTCGCCCCCACGGCCCTGGTCGGCGTGGACGTCAACCTCTGGGCCATGACCGGCAACGAGGCCGAGACCGCGACCGGCAACCTGCCCGACGGCTACTGGGCCACGCGCCGTTTCGTCTCCACCACGAATTCCATCGCGCTCGAAGCCAAGCCGTCCCGCGAAACCACCGAAGCCGCGATCGCCCTGCGGCTGTTCCATCATCGACAACCCGGGCTCCCCTGGAGCCGCGGTGACGGCTGGTCGGCGGATCGCTTCATCCTGTCGCCCGCGCGCCCCATCCTGCTCGCGGCGGCGATCGTCAGCAGCGAGGACGCCCGGGACCCCCTCGCCGAAGCCCGCCGACGCGTCGCCGAACTCACCCCGCAACGCCTCGATCAACTGGGCGAGGCGCACCGGCGCTGGTGGCGGGAGTTCTGGTCCCGATCCTTCGTCGACCTCGGCGACCCCCTGATCGAGCGCTACTACTACGGGTCCCTGTACCTCCTCGCGTCCTGCAGTCGAAATCCCCGGTTCCCCCCGTCGCTCTTCGGCAACTGGATCACCGCCGACGCGCCGTCGTGGCAGGCCGACTACCACCTCAACTACAACCATCAGGCGCCGTGGTGGGGCGTGTTCTCCTCCAACCATCCCGATCTCGCCGACCCCTACGACGCGCCCATCCTCGACTATCTCCCCACCGCCCGGGCCAATGCCCGCCGCTACCTTTCCGTCCCCGGAGTCTATTACGACGTCGGCGTGGGCCCCAAGGGCCTCGAAACCTCCTTCATGCCCGACGGCCATTCCATCCCCGGCGAGGGCAACCGGATGTTCCTCGGTCAAAAGAGCAACGCCGCCTTCGCCGCCGCGAACATGCTCCTGCGCTTCCGTCATACCCACGACCTGGCGTACGCCCGTCGGGTCCACCCCTTCCTCCTCGAGGTCGCGAACTTCTGGGAGTCCTACCTCCAACTCGAGGACGACCGCTACGTCATCACCAACGATGCCTCCGGCGAGGTTGGCGACGGCGGCAGCGACAGGAACAACTGCCTCTCCCTCGGCCTCGTCCGGATGTTCTTCGGCGGCCTCCTCGAACTCTCCTCCGAACTCGGCTCCGACCTCGACCGCCACCCGAAATGGCGCGACATCCTCGCCCGACTCAGCCCGTTCCCCACCGCCCTGGTCAACGGCGTCCGCCGCGTCCGCGGCGCCGACGCCGGCCCCGCCGCCCAGCGCATCGGGCCCGGTCGCGACAACACGCGCATCGAGTTCATGGGCATGGTCTGGCCCTCCGGCGTCGTCGGATTGGGCTCCGATCCCGAGCTGCTCGAGGTCCTCCGGAACGACGTCCGCGAATGGCCCGAACGCGAATGGATCGGCCATTTCAACGGCTTCAGCATGACGTTCCCGGGCGCCGTCCGCGTGGGTCATGACCCCCGCGACATCCTCGACAAACTCCGGACCCAGCTCCGATCCCACGGCTTGCCGAACCTGATGATCTTCGGCGGCGGGGGCGGCATCGAGAACTGCTCCGGGGTTCCCGCCACCATCAACGAAATGCTCCTCCAGACCCACGACGGCGTCCTCCGGATCTTCCCCGTCTGGCCCCGCGACCACGCCGTCCGCTTCGGCCGCCTCCGCGCCGAGGGCGCCTTTCTCGTCAGCAGCGAACTCCGCGACGGCGAAATCCCATCCCTGACTCTGGAAAGCGAGAAGGGCCGCGTCTGCACGCTCCTCAACCCCTGGCCGGGACGCGCCGTCTCCCTCCGGCACGAGGGGCACCCCCCGGAGACGCTCCGCGGCGACCGACTCCGCTTTCCCACCCGCGCCGGCGAACGCCTCGCCCTCGTTCCCTCCCTCCCAGCCCAATGACCCCGCCGATGGGCGGAGGTCCATCCGGAACTCCCCCAGCCCCGGGACACCTTCTTCCTCGTCCGCGGCGAATACGACAAACCCTCGCACAAGGTCCCGCCCGCGGTCTTTTCGACGCTGCTCCCCTTCCCCGCCGACGCCCCGACCAACCGGCTCGGACTGGCGAAATGGCTGATGGACCCGCGCCATCCCATGACGGCCCGGGTGACGGTGAACCGGTACTGGCAGCATTACTTCGGCGCCGGGCTGGTGCGCACCTCGGATGATTTCGGCTCCCAGGGCGACCGCCCGTCGCACCCCGAACTGCTCGACTGGCTGGCCACCGAGTTCGGCGGGAACGGCTGGGACGTGAAACGCATGCAGCGCCTGATCGCGACCTCGGCCACCTACCGCCAGAGCTCCCGAACCACCTCCGACGCCCACGCGCGGGATCCGGAAAACCGCCTGCTCGGACGCGGTCCGCGCCACCGTCTCGACGGCGAGGTGATCCGCGACCTTGCCCTCGCGACGTCAGGGCTGCTGAAGGAGAAGATCGGGGGTCCGAGCGTGAAACCCTACGAGCCGCCCGGCCTTTGGGAGGCGGTGTCCTACAACAACGCCCAGCGGTACGTACAGGACCGCGGCGACGGCAACTACCGGCGCAGTCTCTACACCTTCTGGAAACGACAGAGCCCGCCGCCCAACATGCTCACCTTCGATGCCCCCACGCGCGAAACCTGTGCCGTGCGGCGGCCCCGCACCAACACGCCGATGCAGGCGCTGGCCACCCTCAACGATCCCCAGTTCGTCGAGGCCTCCCGCGCCCTCGCCCACCGCATCCTCCAGTGCGCCGGCGGCACCGAGGACCGGCTCCGCTGGGCCTTCCGCCTCGTCACCTCCCGCGCGCCCGCGGACGACGAGCTCCGCGCCCTATCCAGCCTCTGGGAAAAGCAGCTGGCCGGCTTCCGCGCCGCGCCGGATCGCGCCGCCGCCTATCTCGCCGTCGGCGCCTTCAAGTCGGACGCGCGGGACGCCTGCGAACTGGCGGCCTGGTCCACCGTGGCAGGCGTGTTGCTGAACCTGGACGAGACGATCACCAAAGGCTGAGGACCCGACCATGCATCCCCTTCGCGAGCACCAACTCAATGTCACGCGGCGCCACTTCTTCGGGCGCGCGGCCACGGGCATCGGCGCGGCGGCGCTGGGAACCCTTCTGAACGGCGGCAGCGGGATGGCCCGGGCGGCGGACCTCGCGTCCGGCGGCGCGCTCCGGCGCACGCACTTCACGCCCAAGGCCAAGCGCATCATCTACCTGTTCATGGCCGGAGGTCCCTCCCAGCTCGACCTGTTCGACTACAAGCCGCGCCTGGCGTCCCTCCACAAGTCCGAGCTGCCGCCCAGCGTGCGCATGGGCCAGCGCATCACCGGCATGACGTCGGGTCAGAGCTCCCTCCCGGTCGTGAACTCGATGTTCAAGTTTGCCCGGCACGGGAAGTCCGGCACCTGGGTCAGCGAACTCCTCCCCCACACGGCGTCGGTCGTCGACGATCTCTGCGTCATCAAGACCGTCACGACCGAGGCCATCAACCACGACCCCGCCATCACGTACATCCAGACCGGGTTCCAGAACCCGGGACGCCCCTGCATCGGCTCCTGGCTGAGCTACGGGCTGGGCAACGCCAACGAGAACCTGCCGGCCTTCGTCGTCATGATCTCCAGCGGCAAGGAAGCCGACCAACCGCTCTTCGCCCGGCTCTGGAGCGCCGGCTTCATGGAATCCCAGTACCAGGGCGTGCAGTTCCGGGGCGGCGCCGATCCCGTCCTCTACCTGTCCAATCCCCCGGGCATCACGCCCGAGAGCCGGCGGCAGGCGCTCGACACGCTGGCGGAACTGAACGCGCGCCGTCTCACGGACGACGCCGACCCCGAGATCCGCACCCGCATCGCGCAGTACGAGATGGCCTACCGGATGCAGACGAGCGTGCCCGAACTCACCGACATCTCGAACGAATCACCGGCCACGCTCGACCTCTACGGCCCCTCCGTGAAGACGCCGGGTACGTTCGCCTACCATTGCCTGCTCGCCCGCCGCATGGCCGAGCGCGGCGTGCGGTTCATCCAGTTGTATCACCGCGGCTGGGACCAGCACGGCAACCTGCCCCGCCGCCTCCGCGAGCAATGCAAGGACACCGACCAGCCCAGCGCCGGTCTGATCCGGGACCTCAAGCAGCGCGGGCTCCTCGAGGACACGCTGGTCGTCTGGGGCGGGGAATTCGGGCGCACCGTCTACTGCCAGGGCGTGATCGAACCCGAGAACTACGGGCGCGACACCAAACGTACGAACCGCACCTCGGCGCCGCCGCCGATCCGGACCGTCACCCAC
>CAZSOV010000082.1:0-27932 GCA_964608505.1 uncultured Verrucomicrobiota bacterium | reverse complement strand
GTCCGCATCCCCTGCCCCGACCACAAGAACCGGTACGTGATCCTCTACCGGGATCGGAAGCGCCCGGCCCCCACCGATCCCGCCGTCGCCGACCCGGTCTACCTCTTCAACGGCGAATTCTACCACGAGGAGATCGACCTCTGGATTCCCGGGCGCGGCTTCGATTTCGTCTGGGCGCGGCGCTATCGCTCGCAGTACCCGGTCGCGAGCGCGATGGGCGTGCAGTGGGACTTCAGTTACAACCTCTTCCTCGAGCGGAACGGCGAGAACTTCCTGCTGCAGGAGGGTACCGCCCGCAACGACGTCTACCTCCGCCAGGCCGACGGTTCCTGGATCTCCCAGGGCCTCTTCCGCCGGCTCACCCGCGAACCCGACGGCTCGTTCACCCTCGTCTTCGAGGGCCTGAACCGCTGGCTGTTCCATCCCCTCGACGGACCCGCCGCCGGGCGCATCCGCCGCATCGAGGATCGCAACGGCAACGCCATGCGCTTCGAATACGATGCCGCCGGGCGCCTCGTACGGATTCTCGACACCCTCGACCGCGAAATCCGCCTCTCCTACAGCCCCGCCGGACGCATCGCGAAGCTCGTGGATTTCGCCGGGCGCGAGGTGCGCTACGAGCATTACGAGTCCGCCGTCGATGGTCAGGGGCTGCCGGGCGATCTCCGCTCCGCCGTCACGCCCGCGGTGCGAAACACGGTGACCGGCAACGATTTTCCCGACGGCAAGAAGCGTTCGTACACCTACACGACCGGCGCCGCCGACGACCGCCTGAACCACAACCTGGTCAGCATCACCGACGGGCGCCGCAACGACCCCGGCGACCCCACCTTCGGCGCGGGGCCGTACCTCGTGAACACCTACTCGTCCGAACGCGATCCCGCGGCCCTCGGCTTCGACCGGATCGAGCGCCAGCAATGGGGCGCCCCCGGCGAGAACTACGACTTCGTCTACGAACCCGTCTCGCCCAGCGCCCTCAACGGCATGGCAGTCATCGTGACCCTCGTCCGCGACCGCGAGGGCCACGTGAAGGAGTACCACTTCGACCGGGACAACCAGCTCGTCGCCCTCGCCGAACTCACCGGACGCAGCCGGACCGACCAGCCCGTTGACCGCACCGGCAACCGCCCCGTCGACCGCCGCCGGGCCACGGATCCCGCCGCGTTCGTCACGCGCTACGCCTACAACGCCGATTTCCAGCTCAAACGCCTCGTCTTCCCCAACGGCAACTACCAGGAAAACGTCTACGAGTCCGACCTCAATCCCCAGGCCGACCCGCGCACCCGCGGCAACCTGCGCAAGGTCCGGCTCGTCCCCTCCGGCGGCCTCCCCGGCGGCACCGCCCCGCCGGCCAACCCGGCCGACGTGATCGAGGAATCCTACGATTACGCCCCCGACCTCGGCGACTGCTGCCGCGGCCAGTTCGTCACCCGCCACGTCGACGGCAACGGCAACGTCACCCGCTTCGAATATGACGCCCGCGGCAACCGCACCCGCATCGTCATGGCCGAGCCCGGCGCCGTGATGGATTTTCGTTACAACGAATTCGGCCAGCTCACCGACGAAATCTATCCCCCGTCCGGCGGCGTCCGCCGCCGCGATGCCTACACCTACCACGCCGCCGGCCCCATGCGCGGCTATCTCGCGGCCAAAACCCTCGACGCCGATCACCTCCAGCTCGCCACCCGTTACGAGTACGATCTCCTCGGCAATCCCGTCGCCGTCACCGACCCCAGGGGCCAGCGCCAGGAAGCCCTCTTCAACGAACGCCACCAGCTCGTCCGCCAGTTCTCGCCCGTCCTCGTCCCCGACACCGGCCTCCGCTACTCCGTCGACTACCACTACGACGCCAACGACAACGTCGTCCGCATCGACCTGCTCGACGTCGACGAGACCGGCGCCATCGCCGCCAACCGTCACCTCTCCACCCGCTACGAATACGAGATCCTCAACCACCTCGTCCGCGTCCGCCGCGAACTCGAGGAGGGCCGCGACATCGTCGAGGAATTCGCCTACGACCGGAGCCGCAATCTCGTGCTCGAGCGCTCCGGCGAGGCGGTCGCCGGACGCCGCCCCGCCGGCGTCCTCCGTACCGTCCACGACGAACGCGACCGCGTCTTCCAGGTCATCGCCGCCCCCGACGATCCCTCGCGGCTCGTCGTCCAGTACGACTACGACGGCAACGGCAATCTCGTGCGGCGCACCGAGGGCGTCGGCGAGACCTCCCCGCGCGTCACCACCTTCCATTACGACGGATTCGATCGGCGCGTCCGCATCGCGGACCCGATGGGCAACGAAAAAATCTCCACCTTCGACCGCCGCCACAACCTTGTCGCCGGCCAGCGCCGCGGCGAGATCCTCGACGAAACCGGCGCGGCCCGGAACGTGCGCCTCGCCGAGGAGGAGTTCACCTACGACCGCCTCAACCGCCTCGTCCGCCGTCGCGAGCATCACTTCGACCCCGTCACCCAGCAGGCCATCGGCACCGGCTTCGCCGACACGCTCCACGAATACGACGCGGCAAGCCTGCTCGTGAAACGCACCGATCCCAACGGGCGCGTCACCACCCTGGCCTACGACACCGTCTACCGTCCGCTCCTGAACCGGGACGCCGCCGGCAATGGGCTGCGCTTCGAGTACGATCCCAATTCCAACCTCTCCGCCATCCTCCGCGTCGAACAGATCGAGGGCCGCGAGGAAATTTTCCGCGTCGACTATCGCCATGACGTCCTCAACCGCGTCGTCGCCATCCAGGAACCCACCGGCGCCACCCGCCGGTTCCAGTACAATTCCCGCAACCTCCGCACCCGCGTCGAGGACCTGCGCGGCGGCAACGTCACCCGCGTGGTCCACGACGGACAGGACCGCATCCTCAGGATTCATCGCGAACTTACCGCCACCGGCGAGGGCTCCGGCGCCCGGACCGGCGAGATCGTGCTGCGACGGACCTACGACGACGACGGCAACCTGACCTCCCTGACCGACGGCAACGGCAACGTCAGCCGCTTCGAATACGACGCCCGCGGACGCCAGATCCGTCACGTGCATCCCGACGGCGCGACCGAGGAATGGCAGCGCAACGCCTTCGGCGAGACCGTCGGCTATCTCGATCCCAACGGCACCCGTTCCCTCGCCCGGTTCGATCTCCTGGGTCGGATGGTCGAACGCACCGTCGTTCCCGCCGCCGGCGTCGCGCCCTCGATCATCCGCCAGACCTTCGCGGTCGACGGCCTCGGCAATCTCCGCCGGATGCAGGACGACGCCTCCCTCACCGAGTTCGCCTACGATTCCCGGGGCCGGCGCACCGCCGAGACTCGCGACGGACGCACCCTGCGCGCCGTCCTCGACGGCCTCGGCCTGCCCCGGCGCTTCCTCTACCCGGGCGGGCGCGACATCGTCGTCGAGATCGATGCCCTCAACCGTCCCTCCCGATTCCTGGAAGGCGGGAACGCCCTCGCGACGATGGCCTATCAGGGCATGAACCGGCTTGCCGGCATCGAGTTCGGCAACGGGACCGTCGCCGCCCATGCCTACGACGGCTCCACCCGCCTCAGCCGCGTCACCCACGGGGATCGTCAGGACCGGCCCTTCCTCGATTTCGGCTACGTCCTGGACCCCGCCGACAACCGCACCGAGACCCGCGATCTCCTGCGCGGCACGGCGCGCACGTTCGCCTACGACTCGGTCCATCGCCTGGTGGAATCCCGGAACGGACCGGACGGCAACCGCGACTACCGCTACGACGACGCCGGCAATCGCGTGTCCGTCGAGGGCCCCGGCATCGGTGGCGCCTACCTGCTCGGCCCCGAGGGCTCCTCGACCCGACTGCGCAATCTCCACGCCGAAACCCCCTCCGGCGCGCTGGCCTACGACCGGCGCGGCAGCCGGTTGTCCGAGGCGGACGGGGCCGCGACCTACGAATATGACTTCGCGAACCGCCTGACCCGGTACCGCGGGGCCGACGGCGTGGACGCCCGCTACGTGTACGATCCCCTGGGCCGGCGCATCGAAAAACGCGTCCGCGTCGGCGCGGGCGCCGAGTCCGTGACCCGCTACCATTATTTCGGCCTCCAGCTGATGGAGGAACAGGACGGCGCCGGCAACACGACGGCCACCTACGTCCATCGCGACGGACTCGACACCCTGCTCCAGGCCCGACTCGGCGGGCGCGATTACTACTATCACGCCGATGACCAGGGCAGCGTGATCGCCCTGACCGACGCCGCCGGCGCCGTCGTCGAGACCTACGCCTACGACGACTTCGGTTCACCGCGCATCGCCGATGCCGCCCTCGCCCCCCGCGCCGCGTCCGCGGTCGGCAATCACCGGTTGTTCCAAGGCCGTGAATACGACCCCGAGTCCGGCCTCTACTATTTCCGAGCCCGCTATCTCGATCCGCGCGACGGACGCTTCCTCACCCACGATCCGCTCGGCCTCTGGTATGACGGCGTGAATCTCGGCAACGGCTACCTCTTCGCCGGCAACAACCCGCGCTCCCGTGTCGATCCGCTCGGGCTCGAAAGCGCCAAGCAACGACAGGAACGCCTGAACCGGCTCGAGGAAACCCCGGGCACCCGGTCCGAGACGTCGCGCAACCGTTCCCCGACCCGCGAGGTCAACCCGTCCGGAACCCAGGGCAGGATGGCCCGGAGGCCCCTCGACGGTTCGAACGCCGGCTTCGGCGATTACGCCGGCCAGTTCATCACCGAGGGGGTCGGTGGCCTCTTCGACCTCGTCGTGCCCGAGGTCTTCCAGCCGAACTGGGCCGCGTCGCACGAGCACTACTTCACCGGCCGGTACCAGCAGCCGGACGGCAAGGGCTCTGGCTCCGTCGCGGGCGAGGACGACTACGGCTTCGGCGTCGGCGGCGGCGGCGACATGTCCACCACGCACGAGAAGCTCGACAATTACAACATGTCGGTCGACGGCAGCCTCTTCCACGACGACATCATGGATTGGGCGCGGGATTTCATTCACGACGAGTACTTCGAGACCACTTCCGTCGCGATGCAGGACGAGAACGGCAACTTTGCCGGGTACCGCGAACACTACTCGGACAAGGGCTACGGCATGTTCTTCAACAACTGCCAGCACTACGCCGACGACCTCCGCTCCTGGTACGACAATCTCCTCGGCAGCCTCTGCTCCGGCGACAAAACCACGATGGACCTCGCCCGGTACCGCTTCGGGGACGTCGACGTCGTCGACAGCGTCAAACCCAACCCGCCCAAGCCCTGGTACCAGTTCTGGTGACGATCCGCATGCGCGCGCCTCCCCCCATGCCGATGCCTCCCGCGGCAACGCACCCCGGCTCCCCGCCGGCGCGCGTCGTCCCCTCGCGCGGCCCGGTGGCGGCCCTCGTCCGGGTCCGGGTCCTGGCCCGGGCGTCGCTCCTCCTCGTCCTCGTCCTCGGCGGAGCCAACCTCCCGCTCCCCGCCCAGACTGCCTTCCCCAAACCCCGTCCCCCCGTCGCGTCGCGCCAGCAGGGGCTTCACTAATACCTGTTCGAGAACCTCGACCAGAACCTCGTCGCCCAACGCGGCACCGCCGGCGCCGGCGGGTTCGCCTTCGACCGCCTCGTTCTCCCTCCCTCCACCCGGTTCCGGCTCTGGATCCTCCAGGCCGCCACTCTGGACGCCGGTTTCGCCGAGTTCGCAACCCCGCCCACCGGACGCTCCTTCCAGTTCCCCGAGGTTCCCGTCGGACGCCCGATATCCTCCGACGACGACGGGGACGGTCTGCACGCCGAAGGCGAGTTCGTCATGGGCACCGACCCGTCCGATCCGGACAGCGACGGTGACGGTGTCCTGGATGGCGCGGAGGTGCAGCAGGGTCTCGATCCGCTGAGCGGTCGCGCCGCCCGCCTCGGCATCATCGGCTCCGCCGACACGCCCGGCCTCGCCCAGGACATCTGCGCCGTCAACGACCTCGCCATCGTTGCCGACGGCCCGGCGGGCATCTCCGTGTTCAACATCTTCAATGCCATGAACCCGGTCATCGTCGCCCAGGTCGACACCCCCGGAACCGCCCGGGCCGTCGCCTGCGACGGCAACCTGATCGCGGTCGCCGACGGCCCCGCGGGCCTCGCGGTCATCGACATCGCCGATCCGCCCGCCGCCCGCATCCTGCGCCAGATGACGCTCGGTTCCGACGCGCGCGCTGTCGCCGTCGCCGCCCACCTCGCCTTCGTGGGCCTGGCCAGCGGCCAGATCGTCGTCGTCGACCTCCAGACCGGCCTCGTCCTCGACCGCATCGCCGTGGCCGCGGTACCCGTGCAGGACGTCCTCGTGCTCGGCGACGTCGTGCATGTGCTCGTCGTCGGGCGGCTCCATCTGTTCGCCTTCGCGGAGGGCCAGGTCGCCAAACTGGGCGAAGTCGATTCCCCGGGCATCCAAGGGGCGGGCGGGCGACGGCTCCGGCTGTTCGGCGGTGGCGACCGCCTGTACGCCACGCACACCACCGGGTTCACCGTCTTCGATCTCGCGAACCCCCGCGCCCCGGCGCTGCTCCATCACCACGTCAAACAGCAGGTCGGCTGGAAACAGATCGTGGCCAACGGTGCCGGCCTCGGCTTCGCGGCGGTCTCCCCGAACAGCACCGACGACGGCCCCCACCACGTCTCGCTCTACCGCCTCGACCCCTCCGGCACGAACGCCGTGTTCCTCGCGGAATTCCCCACCCCCGGCCTCGCCGCCGGCGTCGCGATCTACAACGGCCAGGGTTACGTCGCGGATTCGGCCAGCGGCCTGCAGGTCATCAATTACCTCGCCTTCGACAACCGCCGGCAGCCCCCGACCATCCGCCTCGATTCCAACTTCGGCCTCGTCGCCGCCGAGGAAGGCAAGCTCATGCGCGTCTCCGCGTCCGTCACCGACGACGTCCAGGTCCGCAACGTCGAGTTCTACGTCGACGGACGGAAGGTCGTCACCGACGGCAACTTCCCGTTCGCGGCGTCCTTCGTAACCCCGCGCGCGGGTGCCCTTCGGTCCTTCTCCCTCCGGGCCCGGGCCAGCGACACCGGCGGCAACGCCACCTGGACCGACGAATTCCAGGTGGCCCTCGTCCCCGACGCCACCCCGCCTTTCGTCGCGCGCGTCGTCCCCGCGCCCGGTGCCATCCTCGGCAATCTCTCGAGCGTCACCGTCCTCTTCAGCGAACCCATCGACCTCGCCACCCTCGATTCCGCCACGTTCCGTCTGCTCGCGGCCGGGCCCGACACCCTGCCCGGCACCGCCGACGACGTGCCGGTCGCCGGCGGCTCCTTCGCCTATCGCGACGCACTCAACGCCGTCACCCTCGCCCTCGAGGCACCCCTCCCCCCCGGCAGCTACCAGGTCGTCGTCTCCGAACCGCTCTCCGACCTCGCCGGCAACCGCATGCGCCGGACCTTCGTCTCCCGCTTCCGCGTCTTCTCCGGCAACGACGCCGACCAGGACGGCGTGCCCGATGAGCTCGAATCCGCCCTCGGACTGCGCACCGGCAATCCCGATTCCGACGGCGACGGCCTCGTCGACGGCGCCGAGGACTTCGACCGCGACGCTCTTTCCAACGCCGGCGAAATCCTCCTCGGCACCGACCCCGCCTCCCCCGATTCCGACGGCGACGGAATCCGGGACGGAGACGAGGATTCGGATGGGGACTTCCTCACGGACGGTTTCGAAGTGACCGCCGGGACCAATCCGTTCAGCCGCGACACCGACCAGGATGGGTGGACGGACGACGCGGAACTCACGGCGCGCAGCAATCCGTCCGACGCGCAGTCCCGTCCCTTCCTGCTCGTCGTCTCGCAGCCCCCGACCTCGCTGCTCGTCCCTTCGCCGGTCCCGGACCCGGCCCAGCCCGGCCTCGCGCTGGGCCCCTGGCTGGCGGTTCCGCCGCTCGGCGTCGTCATCCCGAGCGCGCGCGACGAAACCGGGTTCATCGGTGGCACGACCCTCGCCCTGCCACCCGTCGCCGTCGCGACCAGCGGCCTCGTTTCCGAACCCGGCCTCGGCACCGGCCCTTATGTGGCCTATCCGCCTCTGGGGGTCGTCCTGCCATCGGCCCTGGATGGCACGTCGTTCTCGGTTGGGACCCTCATCGCCGTGCCCCCCGTCTCCCTGGTGCTCCCGGCTGGGTCGACCGAGCCGGGCTCGGGCACCGGAACCCTGCTCGCCCTGCCGCCCGTCGCCGTGAGGATCGACCAATGAACCCGCTCCGATACCCATGAATCGCCCACGGCAACCGCACCCGCCCGGTGAGGGCACCGGGCCTACAGGCTGTAGGCCACGTGCCTCCACGCGGCGACGTGCGGTCCGCGGTTCAAGATCCCTACGCGTGTCCGAAATTCGCTCCTCTCGACTACCCATGAAAACGCTGCCCTCCACCCTCCTGTTCACCTCCGCGGTGGCCCTCGCGCTGGGGACGAGCCCCGGCTTCGCCCAGGGCTTCGAATCCGGCAGCACCGGCGCGGACGGCGCCCTGCTCGTCACCGCCAACCGGGTCCTGACCGTGCCGCCCGACGGCATCTTCCACTTCACCACCCTCGAGGTGAAGGCGGGGGCCACCCTGAGTTTCACCGCCAATGCGCTCAATTCACCCGTCCACCTGCTCGCCCGCAGCAATGTCGTCATCGACGGACGCATCACCCTGAACGCCCGCAACGGCACCCAAACCCCGCCCGTCGGTGGGCTCGGTGGCCCCGGCGGCTTCAACGGAGGCAACCCCGGCACCGGCGTCGTCCCGCCCGGCGCCGGCTACGGCCCCGGCGGCGCCCGCGGGGGCCCGCCCGGCTTCAACCCCGACGCCGCCGCCAGCGGCTCGTTCGGGAGCATCGGCGCCGGAGGCACCGTGAACCGCTCCGCCGTCTACGGCAGCCCCCTCCTCATCCCCCTCATCGGCGGCTCCGGCGGCGGCGGTTACGCGGGCAGCCCCGGCGTGGGGGGTGGCGGGGGGGGCGGCGCCCTCCTGATCGCCTCCTCCACCTCCATCCACGTGGCCGGCAGCCTCGAAGCCGTCGGTGGCAACGGTGGCGTTTCCGGCGTCGACAACGGCGGCAGCGGCGGCGCCATCCGTCTCGTCGCCCCCAAGGTCTCCGGTGCCGGCACGCTCAACGTCAATGGACAGGACGGCGGCGGCTACGGACGCCTGCGCGTCGACACCCTCGATCGCCTCGACCTCGCCCTCCGCTTCGAACCCCCCGCCGCCACCACGGTCGGCTCGCTCATGATGGTCTTCCCCAACCCGCGCCCCCGCCTCGACGTCATCGGCATGTCCACCACCATCATCCCGCTAGGCACCAACGGCGCCGTCTTCGTGCAGCTGCCCTTCGGCGCCCCAACCAACCAGACCGTCCGCATCCAGGCCCGGGATTTCAGCGCCCAGGTTCCCGTGCGCGTCCTGCTCACCCCCGACAACGGCAACCCGCGCGCCTTCGACTTCGAAATCGACAATCGCCAGGTCAACCCCGCCGTCCTCGACGCCGTCGTGGGCTTTCCCGTCAATACCCAGGTCGCGGTCCAGGTGTTTACGCGGTGACCCCCATGAAGCACGCCGCGCCCACGCCACGTCTCCCCCGCTCCGCGCCCCCGTCCTCGCGTCGGTGCCCCTGGTGGCTCCTGCTCGTCGCCCTTCTTGGCGCCGTCGGTTTCCCCACCGCCACCGCCAGGGCCGCCGATCTCCGTGTCGTCGGACTCTCCCTCGCCCCCTCCGGCGCAGGCACCCTTCGCATCGAACTCCTCGCCACCGTCCCCGTCGTCGGCGTTCAAATCGACCTCCTCTACCCCGCCAGCCAGGCCACCCTCGGTCCCGCCAACCGGGGGGGGGCCCTCGGAACCCACGTCCTGGCTGCCGCCGACGTCGCGCCGGGGCGCCGGCGGTTCCTCGTCTATTCCACTCGGAACCAACCCCTCGCCAACGGTGTCCTCGCCGAGATCCCCCTTGCCCACGTCGGCGCCGCAGCCCAGGGCACCTTTCCCCTGCTCCTCACCAACGCCATCGTCTCCACCCCCGCCGCGCTCCCCGATCAACCCGTCCGCCTCCTGCCCGCCCAACTCGTCGTCGGCACCGAAAACCCACCCACCCTCTCCGGCATCTCCTTCGCCGTCGAAGGCCTCGTCCGCTTCAACCTTCGGGGCGCCGAGGGCCGCACGTATCAGGTCCAGTCCTCCGTCGACCTTCTGAACTGGACCGACCTCCAACGCGCCACCGTCACCGGCGGCCAGATCGTCGTCGAGGATCGGCCCTCGCCCGACCCCCGCCACCGCTTCTACCGCGCCCGCCTGCTGTAGATCCCGAGGACCCGCGTCCGACCCCCGAGTTCCACCCCGATCCCACCCAGTCAGGCCAGAAATCCCCCGGGCTTCAATCGCAAGCACCGCGCCCAGCCAGATAAACGTCCCGGGAGATCGTCCCGGGAGATCATTGGATTGTATGATAAAAGACCCGAAAGTTTGTCGTGATGGCATAGGGGCGATGTCCGGGTCCCTCCCACTCCCTGGCCCCCGTGCTCCGTGGCACCCGGTGTCCGGTCCGTCCGGGTCGTGCGGGGAACGGGGATGAGTGAGTGCACGGGATTGACACACTACTACCCAGGTAGTATTACCGCGGTCGTCATGAGCGAATCCCCGCCCCGCCTGCGGCTCGGTGATCTCCAACTGCGCATCCTCCAGGTCCTCTGGGAACGTGGCGAAGCCGCCGTCGCCGAGGTCCACGAACGCCTCCGCCCCGAACGCGAACTCGCCTACACGACCGTGGCCACGATGCTGCGCAAAATGGAGGCCCGCGCGCTCGTCGACCATCGCGAGGAGGGCCGCACCTTTCTGTACCGCGCCCGGATCGCCGCCGAGCAGGTGGGCCGCAGCATGACGGATCACGTGGTGGAACGGCTCTTCGAGGGAAGCCTCGCGGGCGCCGTGAGCCATCTGCTCCGCACCCGCGATGTCCGGCCCGAGGACCTCGACGAAATCGAACGCCTGGTTCGGGCGGCCCGGAGGAACCTGAAATGAACCCCGACCTCGCCTGTTGGTGCCGCTTCCTGGGTCGGGTGGCGGCGGAATCCACCGTGATTCTGCTGGCCCTGGCGGCCCTGGCAGCCAGGGCCCGCGGACCCGGGGCACGCGCGGCGTACTGGAAGGCTGCCCTGGCGTCCGTAGGCTGCGTCCTCGGACTGGAACTCGCCGGGGCCCGGGCCTGGACCTCACGGCCCCCCCCGGATCCGGACGCCCCCGGTCGGATCGCACGGCTGGCATCGACCCGGATCCTGCCCGCGGCGGACCCGCGGGGGATCACCTCGCCCTTCGCGACGGACGGGGGGATTACGCAACGGACGCCGTCCGCGCCGGAAGGCCGCGTGGACTGGTGGCCGGCGGTCGTTTGGGCCATCGGGACGGGGATGCTCCTGGCACGGATGGGCGGTGCCCGGATCCTGCTCCGTCGCCGTCGCCGGAGCGCGGGCCCGGTGTCGCCGGCCACGTCCGAGTTGCTCGCCCGGCTGAGTCGTCAACTTGG
This sequence comes from uncultured Verrucomicrobiota bacterium, assembly GCA_964608505.1. Lineage (GTDB taxonomy): Bacteria > Verrucomicrobiota > Verrucomicrobiia > Limisphaerales > CAIMTB01 > CAIMTB01. The sequence goes on along the minus strand of CAZSOV010000082.1, from coordinate 16,445 downwards.
GGCAGGACGGGTGACCGCCGGGGTCTGGCCGGGGATTCCCGGACCCCTGGCCACCGGCTGGATTCACCCGCACATTGGATTGCCGCCGGATTTCGAGTCGCGATTCGGACCGGAGCAGCGCGCGGCGATGCTGGCCCACGAGGTTGCCCACCTGGCGGCCCGGGACCCGCGCTGGCTGGGCATCGGCGATCTGGTGGCCGCGCTGGCCTGGTGGCATCCCGCGGTCTGGTGGGCGCGGCACCGGTGCCGGACGTCCATGGAACTGGCCGCCGACGCCGCCAGCGCCTGCGTGCCGGGAGGACGACTCGCCCTCGCCGAAGCGCTGCTGGACCTCGCGCGCGGTCTGGCCGCTCCCCGTGCGCTTCGGGGCCTCGGCATCCTCGGCAGCGGTTCGGCATCGCCCCTGGCGGAGCGGGTCCGGGCGCTGTTGGGGCCCGAGGAAGGCTGGAGCCGCCCGAAATCCGCCCTTCGCACCGCGGGGCTGGCGGGGATTCTGGCCGCCATCGGGCTGCATCTGCCCGCATGGCCGGAAACGGAGACCGTGAATCCCTTCGAACTCCTCCTGGCCCGCGTGTCCCGGCCCGTCGCCGAGTTCAGCGCGGCAGGGGCTGGCACGTCCGGCCCGTCCTCGTCGAAGGAGCCGGTGTCCGAACACGCGGTGGCCGCTTCGCCGAGCCTGGCATTGGAGCCACCGCCCGCGCCGGGACCGGAACGCGGCACGCCTTCCCCGCTCGGGTCTTCGGTGCCGCCGGCCACCACGACCACGCCGGCACCCGTCGGGGCCGTGGGGCTGGAGCTTCCGACGGCCCGTTTCCGGGACGCCCGGGTGATCGCGGACTCCGGGTCGCCCGAGGCTCCGGTGGTGAGCGTGGAGGTGAAGGTCCTCGAGGTCTCCGAGCAGGGACCGGAGGATCTCGGCCTGGACTGGCTGTTCGGGCAGTCCGCCACGAACGATGCGCCGCCGGTGATCGAGGTTCCCACCGGGGACCTGCCGGGGGCGGATTCCGCCTACGCCCAACAGTACCGCCTTCATCGGCGACGGGTGGAAGGCCAGATCGTGACCCTCTCCGACAGCCAGACCCGGGTTCTGATTTCCAGTCTGGAGAGGCGGGGCGGCGTCGAGCTCATGTCCGCCCCCCGGGCCACGATGAGGACCGGACAGAAGGCGCAGATCTCCATCACCGAAATGCGGACCATCGTCGCGGGAGTCGAAGTGACTCCGCCCCGTGCCCCCACCGAGCCACCGAACGTCAACTACCGGACGGAGGTGCTTCCCGTGGGCACGACCGTCGACATCGTGGCCGCGAGGCAGGGAGGGGCCTGGCGGGTCGAGGTCGCCGGGCGCCTGACGGATCTGCTCGGCTACGAGGACCCGAACCAACCCCGCGCCGACGGCACGCCGCCGGCCACGACCAACTCGGTGGTCGGACCGGGCGCGCCCGGAGGCAGCCCCTGGAAGGCCCAGGTGCCGCTACCGTATCTCCGGGTTCGCGAGGTGGTGGGCCATGGCCTCGCACGCCCGGGCGAATCCCTGCTGCTGCGGGGGCCGGTGGAGGAACCCGCCGATCGGCAGAAGGTCCCGCGGTCGGAGGGCGGAAAACCGTCGGCCCCGCGGCGGAGGCTGTATTTCCTGGTAACGCCGTTGCCGGGTTGAACGGTCGCCACCGAACCGGGCTCGCGGCCCCGGCAGCGGATAGCGGATCAAGGCGCCGGCGGCGGCAGGAGTTCGTGGGCGCGCCGACGCAGGCGAGGACTGGCGTGACGGCGCAGCGTTTCGCCGTGGGCCGCGTCCAGGGTGCCGGGCGTGATCCGTTTCGCGGCCACGGCATCCAGCAGGATCCCGGCGCGGGCCTCGTCGCGCAGCAGCGCTTCCAGGGCCAGCTCGCGGTTCCGCCCGGTCAGGTGGACCAGCGCGTCCGCGAGGGCGACCGCCGCGGCGGGATCGGGGACATCGGCGAGGCCGCTGACGGCGCCCATCTGCAACTCAGCGGGGGTGCCCGCAGCCAGATGACGGAGCAGCTGGGCACCGCGTTTCTCGAAGGAATCGACGCCCAGCAGGCGCAGGGCGTCGTACCGGGTGCCTTCCGGAACCCGGGCGTCCTCGGCCATCGTCGCGGCGAGGTCGAGGGACCGCTGCCAGCGCGCCCGGAGCTCGGGAGTGCCGGCGAGCATCGCGGCGAGGCGTTGCCCGGGCCAGGGTTCGCGCTGGCTCATGCCGTTGATGATGCCGCCGCCCAGCGCGACCGCCTGCCAGTCGTGCAGCGGCGCGTTCGTCCGGGGCAGGCTGACGTCGAGGACGGCCAGAATCTGTCCCGCCTCGTTGCGACGCCCGCAGGCGATGGCCACCCGCCAGATCCAGGGGATGCGGACGTATTCCTCGGGCGTGCCAGGGACCAGGTCGCGCGTGAACTCGGCGATCAGGGCACCGGCGAACTGGGGATTGTTGCGCACGGCATTCTCGCGTTGGACCTCGGGCTGCGTGGGATCCAGGATGAACCCCGCGACGGTCCGCGCGTCCCGCAGGACGCCGTCGGGGGAGGCCTTCCAGGCAATCGGACCGGGCGTCAGGCGCGGGGGCGCCACCGGACGCAGGTAGGCGAGCAGGTCGGCCATCGCCTGAACACCGATGGCCGATTCGAACCCTTCGGGCATGAGCGACACCCGCGAGGCCCGGAGCTGCCGGATATCGGCATGGGTCACGGTGGTGGCGACGCCGTTGCCGCCGACCACCTCGAGGTGGGTCGGGGTCTCGCCGCGGATCAACCCGCTCACCAGCCGATCGTCCCGCAGTTCCACCTCGTACGCGACGAACCGCGGCTCGATGGCGGCATTCGGGTCGAGGATGTTCCTGAGCCAGTACGCCGCGTCCTTCGCCCGCAACGCCACGAGATCGGGGCCCACCTCGAATCCGATCCCGTCGAGACGATGGCAGGACGCGCATTGGGCTTCGAACACCTGGCGGCCCTGGTCCGGTCGCCCCGGCAGTTCCAGCGCGGCCCGATACCGCTCGAGGAGCCCGGTCCGTTCCTCCTGGGAAGGCAGGAGGCGACGCAGTTCCGGGTGGGCGGCGGCCACCAGGCGGTTCCGGTCGGCGAGCGCGAGTTCGGTCGGCTGGATCTGACCGGCGCGGATGGCTTCGAGCAGCGTCCGCGTCCCGGCGTCCGTTTCCAGGAGGAAGGCGGCAAGACCGGAGCGCGCGGCGGGCGTGGCCTTCGGCCAGCGGGCCAGCAACCGCGGAGCAAGGTCCACCCCGGGATGCCGGCGCAATCCTTGCAACGCCACCCGACGCAAGGCCGGGTCCGGGTCCTCGACGGCGACGCGGCCCAGCAGATCGAGATCGGCGGGCTTCCCGCCATGGCGCCCCACGATGCGGAGTGCCGCGACGCGGGCCGTCGGCGAACCCGTCATTGCTCCCGCCTGCCCGCGGGCCGCGTCGAGCACCCTTTGCCAGCGCCGGGGAAACTGCAGCACAACCGAGGCATCGACGGCGCGCGGTTCATTCAGGGAACCCTCCGTCGGCGCCGGACGTGCCGGTTCCGCCCCGGGACGCGGTTCAACGACGCCCGGCGGGAGCCGCTCCGCGAGCTCGGCGAGGGCGGCGAGCAGCGATTCCCCGAGCGGCGCGCCCACGTCGGGGACCATGCTGGCCAGGAGCCGCGCGACCTCCTCCGGAGCGTGGGTCGCCGCCAGCGTCGCGGCCAGCGGCGGCAGCCAGTCGTCGCGTCCCGGCCGGTCCGGGGGCAACAGAGCGAGCAGGTCCAGGATGCGCGGGGCATGGATCAGGGCCGAACTCAGGATCGCCGCACGCAGCGTCGGGTGGGTGAGTTCCCGGGAGGCCATCCGGGCCAGGTGCCCGCCCGCCTCGGGGACCGGGGAGGCCCCCAGCGCCAGCGCCTGCTGGATCCGTTCCTCCACGGTGGCGACCGGACGCAGCGCCAACGAAAGCGCCGCAAGGGCATCGGGGTGGTTCGCGTCGGAAAGACGGGATTCCAGAAGCCGGAAATGGAACGTCCCCAACCGGGGGTCCCGGGTCAGCTCGGGACGGCCCAACACCTCCTGACCGAGCTGACCCAATCCATCGAGCACCGACATCGCCTGGAGCCGCGTGGCCGCTCCGGGAGGACTCCAGGGACCCGCCTCTCCGCGCCCGCCGCCCCGGAGCACGCCCGCCTCGGGACTTCCCGTCGCGAGCCCCACCAGGATGGGCACGCCCGCCGCGTCCCCGCGGTGGAGCAACTCGACATGCACCCGGTCCCGCTCCGTGCCGTTCGCGCTGTTCAACGCGGCGGCCACCTCGACGGCATCCAGCCGCGTCAGATCCCGCACGCCCCGGAGCGACCCGCCGACGGGTCGGAGGCGATAAACGCGTCCGCGATCCGCGCCGGCCCGGACGTCGAGTCGCGCCAGTCGCTCCGCCGGGATCCAGCGCGGGTGCTCGATGAGAAAGCGGTACATGTCGACCACGTACAACGCGCCGTCGGGTCCGGTCCGAACCTGCACCGGACGAAACCAGGGATCGGACGAGGCCAGGAACTCGGAGCGTTCCTCCTCGGGGGCGCGCCGGGACGACGCCAGAAGGCCGTCGAAGGCAATGACCTCGCGATGGACGAGATTGTGGACCGGGTCGCACACGAACGCCTGGTCGTAGAGTTCCGGCAGGATCTCAGAGTCCCGGTGCAACCCGAGGCCGCAGGCCGACGTGAAGCGGTTGGCGGCCTCGGGATCGTTGAAGCGCGCCCGCGGCTCGCTCGCCGGATACAGCCGGCCCGGGTCCTCGCCCACCGGCACCACCCGCACCGCGTCCGGCGCGCGCACGTGGGGATTGCGCCGCAAATGCCGCTCCTCCCACGGATACTGAAACAGGGGATTGCTGTTGTCGTTCCCGAACCAATGGCCCCAGTCGTCCCGCACCCGGCCCTGCTGCGTCAGCCCGCTCGCCGTCTCGAAGGCGCCCGTCCCGGGGTGAAACCGGAAATCCCGTCCGCGCAGGTCCACGGGCTCCTGCGGTGCCGGGCGCGGGAAGAAGTTCGTCGAGGCGCGCCGGATGACGCCGCCGAGCAGGCCGTTCGCGCCATGAATCCAGTTGTCCAGGCCCAGGCTCAGGCTGTTGACCCGCGCCTGGTAGTTCTCTGTCGCGAATCCCGAAAAGAGCTTTTCCACCCGGTCCGCCCGCCCGTCGCCATCGGTATCCTCCGCGTGGAGAATGTCCGGTGCCGCGCAGATCAACACGCCGCGGCCCCAGACCAGGATCCCCGTGGGAAACGGCAGTCCCTCGAGGAACACGACCGCCCGGTCGTAGATGCCGTCCCCATCCGTATCCGAAAGGGCCTTCACCCGTCCCCCGGGCTGCCATTGCCCGTCGAGGCCGCTCGGGTAATCGCCCATCTCGCACACCCACAGCCGGGCGTCGGGCCCCCAATCGATGGCCACCGGGTCCTGGATCAACGGCTCCGCGGCGACCAATTCCACCCGCAACCCTTCCCGGACCCGGAAGGCGCCCAGGGCCTCCGCCGGCGGAAGAGCCCGCGTGCCCTCGGTGGAGGCCGGATCCTGGGCCAGGCCGGAGGACCCGGCGGCCAGCAAGGCGAGGAACGTCGAGGAAAAGGGAAGGCGCGACATGCGGGCGGGAGCGGAGGTCAGCATCGGGTCGTTTTCCGCTTGGGCGCAACCGGCGCGCCGCGGCGGCATTTCAGAATGTAGCTCTCGGCCTCGGGCACCTGGCAGTCGGTCCGGCCCATGTCCACCTCGACCCGCCCGATCTTTCGCGCGACCTCGACGGCCTTTTCCGCCAGGGGCGCCACGTAGGTGCCGCAACAGATCACGAATTGATTCATCGCGTACCGCACCCGGTTGGGCGCGCCGTGAATCCCCCGCGCGACGCGATCCAGCAACGAACGCACCGTCTCCATCGGCAACCGGTCGTCCGGCACGGTGACCAGCACGGCCGCCAGGGTGGACCATCCTGCCGTGGCGATCAGCTCGCGGTCCGAGTCGATCCATTCCCGTGCGATCTCGAAACCGTCCGGATGCTCGGACGCAACCCAGGCGACGCAACAACCCGCGATCATGTGCCAACTCGCGCCGGCGGCCCAGCGGTCCAGTTCCTCCCGCGTCATCCGCGCCCCGTCGGCCACGAGGCCCGCCAGGTACATCGCGTCCGTATTCCCGGTCGCATACAAGGCCAGCGCCAGATCCTGCCGGCCCTTCAGCCGCTTCTGCAGCGGCTTCAGATCACCAATCCGCACCCCGAACACCGGCTCCGGCGCACCGTGCCTCAGATACGTGCGCTTCGTCGTCGGCGTCGCCTTCGCGGCGAGTTCCTTCATCACGTCGTTCAGCGTCAGCGTCATGCCAGGGTCTCCGGACCCGGACCCTAGTCGCCCGCGTCCCCGTTGCAACGCCGGGTCGGAAAGCCCCGGTTCCCCCCTCCGCCGCGGGCTGCGGCACGGAGGGCGCCTCGGCGGGCGGGAAATCACCAGATTTCTCGTAACCCTTTCCACCCCTCCCTTGTCATCGGGACAAACCGGACGCCATTCCACCACGCCATTCCACCCACCACGCCATGAACCTACGCCTCCTGCTGACCGCCTCCCTGCTCCTGAACCTCGCGCTGGCCTTCTTCCTGCTCCGACCCGCCGGCCCGGGCGACACCGCCACGCCTCCCGGCGTCGCGTCCGGCACCGCGCCAGCGCACCCGGCGGCGATTCGCCCGACCGGCACCCCCGCGACGAACCCCGCCACGACCGTGACCAACACCCTCGTGCGGCAGCTCGACTGGCGGACCGTCGAATCCCCCGACTACCGGGAGTACATCGCCAATCTGCGCGGCATCGGCTGCCCCGAGCAGACCATCCGGGACATCATCCAGGCGGACGTGAACAAGCTGTACGACGAGAAGAAGAAGCAGGTCCGGGGCGGCCCGAGGAAGTTCGAGTTCTGGAAGGCGGGCAATCCCCTGGCCGGCCTGCTCGGGAACCCGGAGACCCTCCAGCAGATGAAGGCCTTGGAGACGGAAAAACTGGCGCTGCTCCGGGCCCTCGGCATCGAGCCCGACGCCATGAGCCAGATGATGGCCTCCGCCGGCGGAAATCCGATGGACGCCATGTTCGACTTCCTGCCCGAGGGCAAACGCGAACGGCTCACGAAGGTCATGGCGGATTTCCAGGGACGGCTGGTGGACGGCGCCCAGGATGCCCTGACGGACCCCGAGGCCATGATGAAGGCCCAGAGGGAAATGCAGAACACGATCAAGACGATCCTCACGCCGGAGGAATACCTCGATTACCAGCTGCGCTTCTCCAACACGGCCACGATGTTGCGCATGCAGAGCGCCGGATTCGACCCGACCGAGAAGGAATTCATGGACATCTTCAAGCTTCGGGAGGCCTTCGACGAGGAGCACTCGATGTTCTCGGAAGGGAACCTCACCGAAGCCCAGCAGAAGGAGCGCGCCGCCGCCCGGACCGAGCTGGACAAGTCGATCAAGGATCTCCTGGGCGAGCCCCGGTACGCGGACTACCAGCGTGCCCAGGACGGCACCTACCAGCAGATCCACCGCATCGTGTCCAAGGCCAACCTTCCCACGACAGCCGCCAACGAGGTTTTCGACATGAAGAAGCTGGCCGAGCCGCATGCCTCCGAAATCCGGACGCGCGCCGGGATGAACCCGGACGAACGGAGCGCGGCCCTCCAGGCGGTACGGCGGGAAACCGAACAGTCCATCCAGCAGGTCCTCGGCCCCGAGGCCTGGGACCAGTTCAACCGCCCCAACAACACCTGGTGGCTGCGGACCATCGCCCCGTCCCCCTGACGTCCCCGCGCGGTGCCATCCGCCACGCGGGCTCCACCCGGTCACCTCGGTGGGGCGGCCCGGCGGCCCTGCCCCGCTTAGCTGCCGTCGCGACCCGGCGCGGCGAACGAGCTCCGCCCACCGGGCCCCGGGCCGGCCCCGGGCGCCCCGCGCTGGCGTCCGGGCTGGAACGGCGGAGTGCTACCTCCCAGCCACGCCACCCGCAACGGCGGCAAACTCGGGTTTGGTCGCGAGCAGGATCTGGCGGATCGCGGCGCGTTCCTCCGCGGGCAGGTGGGCAAACCGCGGAGGCGGCTCCGGCGCGCGCAGAATCTCGTCCAGGCGCGTCAGCACGCGCGTCTTGAGATGCACGGGCAGGATGTCGAAGGCCTCGGAATAGATCATGTAGCTGCAACGGTACTTGAACATCCGGGTCCGCAGATCGAAATCCCGCAGGCTCCGGCCCGCGGCATCGGTCTTGCGCCGTCCGGCGAAGGACTTTTCGAACGCGCCGGCTCCCTGGATGCCGCCCTCGGGCAGGGCCGCCTCGTCGCAGAACAACAGGGTCTCGAGGATGCGCTCGGTCTCGCTGGTCACCACCCGCAGGGCCGTCCCGACGGGTTGCTCGGTGACTTCCTCGCCCATTTCCTTCTGCAATTGGCGCTGGTAGTGGCTCCAGCGCTTCACCCGCAGGCCGCCCTCGCACAGCCGCCCGTGCATCATGACCTGGTGCTCGAACACCATCAGCGCCACGATGTCGCTGTCGGGCCGGAGATACGGCGTCGGGTCGAAAAAGGCGTCCAGTCTCGTCAGATTGGCGCCCGCCTCGCGGTCGAGTTCCACCTCGCGCCCCGCCTCCTTGGCCAGGGCGTTGCCCATGTGCCGGCCCTGGCCATGCCTGCCGGTGACGTACCAGCCGCCCCACCGGTTCTCGAACGGCGTGTCATGCCCCACCAGATGTCCGCCCGCCGAGGTGATCGGCTCGCCCCGTTGATCCGGAAACACCGAGCGCACCATCAAGCCCGGCCAGTTCCGGGTCATCGACCCCCCGTGGCACGCAAGGCAGTCCCCGTCGCGCTCGAACTTCACCGGACCTTCCGGATCGCGGGACTCGAGCTTGTAAAACACCATGCCCAGCTCGGGATCGGTCACCGTCACCTCCATCAGCCCCCCCGGCACCCAGCCAATGTAGAGATCGTCGTTGAAGTACAGCGACCTCGGCTGTCTCGGCGCGATCAGGTCCCGTTGCAGGCTGGTCTTGGCAAAGACCAGCACCTGGCTGTCCGGCGAGACGCCGTTCTCCTCGAGCAGCCACCGCAAAAACCGCCCCTCCGTCACCTTCGGGCGCTTCGCCGTCAGCCGGCCCTCCGCCTGCGACATCCGGTTCGACGGCGTGCGCGTGCTGTACTCGATGGGTGCCAGTTCGTAATCGGGCGTGCCCTGCCCCGACGCGGTCGGAATCAGCGGCCCGCTGCTCCACGCGGCCAGTCCGATGGCCCAGATTGCGGTTCGACCGCGGCGCCACGCGCGCCGCGCGCGGTTCAATTCGGTGTCGGGGATATGCACGGGATCAGAATGGGGAGACGTCTACCGGTTTCTTTGACTCAGATCAGGGTTTTTCCCTTCGAGGAACCTCCGGAACCTCCGAAACCTCGGGCGCCGACCTGTCCCGTCCGTTGCGACGACTCCGCCCCACCCCGGAGCGCCTCCGCCAGAGCCCCGGAAAAACCATTGCAACCACCCGTCCGCCAAGGGTGTCGTGGAGCCAATGAGATCCACCGCCTCCCCCGGCCTTTCCATGCCCCCATCCGCCAGCCTCGCCCCCCTCCTGGCCCTCGCCGCCACCTTCCTCCTCGGCGGCCCCCTGACCTCCCTCGCCGCCGATCCCCTCCGACTCCAGGAGGTCCTCCGGCAGCAATACACCGTGGCCGACGGCGGGCAGCTCGTCATCCAGGCCGACCGCGGCAGCATCACGGTGACCGGCTCCGAATCGGGGACCGCCCAGCTCGAGGTCCTTCGCAAGGTGCGTCCCGGCGCCGAGGATCGGGCCCCGGAGATTCTGGCGAACCACGAAGTCCGGTTCTCCCAGGTCGGCAATACGCTGCGGATCGATTCCAAGGTGGGCCAGGGCGGACGACGCCTCTGGAATTGGCGGGGACCGGATCTGGAGATCGAGTTCCGGATCTCGCTGCCCCGCAGGTTCGATCTGGACGCCACCACCGCGGGGGGCGGCATTCGGGTCTCGCAACTCGCCGGCAGGCACGCCCTCCGAACCTCCGGCGGCAGCATCCACCTCGAATCCCTCGCCGGAACCGTCAAGGCCCAGACGTCGGGGGGCTCCATCCGCGGCGGGCAACTGACCGGAGACGTCGATGCGGCCACCTCCGGCGGCAGCATCCAACTCGACGGCGTCGCGGGCGACCGGTTGAAGGCGAAGACGTCGGGTGGCTCGATTCAGCTCCGGGGAGTCTCCGTCCCCGCCGAGGCACACACCTCGGGCGGCAGCATCACCGTCGAAACCTCGTCCGCCCCGCTCGTCGCCAGCACCGCCGGAGGGAGCATTCATGCCACGTTCACCTCCGCGCCCAGGGCCGAGGCCACCCTCCGCACCAGCGGGGGCAGCGTGAATCTGACCCTCCCGCCCGACGCCGCGTTCCAACTCGACGCCGCCACGACCGGCGGCGGCGTGAGGAGCGAATTTCCCGTGCCCGTCACGACCTCCACCGCCGGCATTCGTGGCACGCTCGCGGGACCCGTGAACGGCGGCGGCCCCGTCCTGAAGCTCCGCACCACCGGCGGCAGTATCCGCGTCAGGAAACCCTGACCCGGACCCTGACCCGGACCCTGAACTGGACGCCGACCCCCGCCCCTTCCGCTTCAACGTTCGCCGGCGGGCTCCAGCACGAACACCTCCCGCAACTCCGCCGCCTTGGGCCGGTGGTCCGGATGGGTCGGCATTAGGTCGCGCATGTGGGACCACCAGCGCCGGCAAACCTCGGTCTCCGCAATGGCCGCCCATCGTTCCTCGCTCTCGACCTCGGCGTACGCGAAAAGGGTGTCGGTCTCCGCGTCCAAAAAGATCGAGTACGCCCGCACTCCGTGGGCCCGCAAGACCTCTTCCAGCTCCCGCCAGATCGGACGGTGTCGGCGCTCGTATTCCGCGTGCGCGTCCGGATTCACCCACATCTTGAAAGCCTTTCGAATCATGGCCGGAGCGTCCGACACCGAACGCGGGAGGACAATGCCGGAGCCCGGGTTCCGACGCGCCTAGGTTCCGACGCCGCCCTTGTCAGGACCCTGCCCTCCGGAGAGGCTCACCCCATGCCTGCCGCCCCGGTCCTGCCCATTCAGACCACCACGGTCGGGTCCTATCCAGTTCCCGACTGGCTCGCCGCGCTGCCCTCGGAACAGGCCGTCGAAGATGCCACCCGGGTCGTGCTCGACCTTCAGCGCCAGGCCGGCATCGACCTCCCCACCGACGGCGAGGTCTATCGTTTCGATGTCAGCCACCCGGACACGAACGGGATGATCGATTTCTTCGTGCGCCCGCTGGCGGGAATCCGGTCCGCGGTGGGTTGGAGTGATTGGGAGGCGTTCGGAGCGCAGTCCGGAATGGGTTTCCGTCGCAAACCCGCCGGAGTCGTCACCGGCCCCATCGGCGAAGGTGCCCTGAACCTGGTCAGCCAGGCGGCCCGCCTCGTCCGACTCGCGGGACGCCGGGTCAAGTTCACGATCACCAGCCCCTACATGCTGGCTCGCACGCTGCTCGACCGGCATTACGGCCAGTTCGAGACCCTGCTCCTCGCCCTCGCCGACGTCCTGGCCGCCCAGGCCGCCCACGTCGACTGCGCCTGTCTCCAAATCGACGAGGCCAACGTCACCGGACGCCCGGGCGACGGCGCGCTCGCCGCGGCCGCGATCAACCGGGTTCTCGACGCGTTTCGCGGGGAAAAGGCCGTTCACCTCTGCTTCGGCAACTACGGCGGTCAGACCATCCAGAGCGGCACATGGCAGGCGCTTCTCGCCTTCCTCAACGCCCTCCATGCCGACCATCTCGTCCTGGAACTCGCCCACCGTCCCCTCGCCGATCTCGACGCCCTCCGCGGCGTCGACGCCCGCATCGCCCTCGGACTCGGCGTGATCGACGTGAAGGTCAATCACGTCGAGACCCCCGACGAGGTCGCCGCGCGCATGGCCGAGGCCGAACGCCGGCTGGGCCCGGGTCGCGTGAAATGGGTGCATCCGGACTGCGGATTCTGGATGCTCAAACGATCCGTGGCGGACCGGAAGCTCGAGGCCCTCGTCCAGGGTCGCGACAAGTACCTGGGCCGGTGACCAGGACCAGGACCATGAGCGAGGTACCGAAAGTCCGCGCGCTGGGATGCGAGTTCCGCGTACTCGACATGCGGACCCGCATGCCCTTCAAGTACGGCATCGCGTCCCTGTCCGCCCTGCCGCATGTGTTCGTCCAGGTCGACCTGGAGATCGGGGGCCGGCCCGCGCGCGGGCTCGCCTCGGAGGGGCTTCCTCCGAAGTGGTTCACCAAGAATCCCGAGACGACGTTCGCCGCGGATCTCGCCGACATGCTCGAGGTCCTCCGCCATGCCGCGGACTCCGCGGTGGCGGCGGGCACCCGCGAGTCCGCCTTCGAGCTCTGGCAACACGTCCACCTCCACCAGGTCGCCTGGGGCGGGTCGCGTGCCTTCCCCGGCCTCCTTTCCGGCCTCGGAACCGCCCTGATCGAACGGGCCGTTCTCGATGGCCTGTGCCGCGCGCTCGAGATCCCGTTTGCCCGGGCCCTGCGCCAAAACCGATTCGGCATCCGCCTGCCGGAAGTCCACCCCGAGTTGCCACCCGCAAGCCCCTCCGACTTCCTTCCCGAGGCACCGGTCCCGAGCATCTCCGTCCGGCATACCGTGGGCCTGGCGGATCCGCTGGAGGACGCCGAGATCCCGGCGGGCGAACGTCTCGACGACGGTCTGCCCCAATCGCTCGCGGCCTCGATCCGACGGTACGGGCTGCACGCGTTCAAGCTGAAGCTCAGCGGGCACCTCGACCGCGACCTCGACCGGCTGCGCCACATCGCGCGGGTGCTGGAGGAAGCCGGTATTCGAAAGCCGTTCTGGACGCTCGACGGCAATGAACAGTTCAAATCCGTCGCGGCGTTCCGCGAGTTCTGGGACCGGTTCGAGGCCGACGCCGCGCTGGGCGAGTTTCGCGGGGGCCGGCTGTTCGTGGAACAACCGCTCCACCGGGACGTCGCGCTTTCCGGGGCGGCGGCGACCGAGCTCCTGGCATGGGCGGACCGCCCTCCCATGATCATCGACGAATCCGACGGCGAACCGGGCGCCCTCGTGACGGCCCTGGCGCAGGGCTACTCCGGCGTCAGCCACAAGAACTGCAAGGGGGTCTTCCGGGGCATCGCCAACGCCTGCCTGCTCGAGTCGCGCCGACGCCGGGCCCCGGAGCGGAGCCTCGTGCTCAGCAGCGAGGACCTCGCCAACGTCGGTCCCGTCGCCATGCTCCAGGATCTCGCGGTCGCCGCCTGCCTTGGCCTCCGCCACAGCGAACGTAACGGACACCACTACTTCCGCGGCCTCTCCATGTTCGCGCCCGACGTCCAGGCAGCCGTCCTCGCAGCCCACGCCGACCTGTACCAGGCCTCGCCCCTCGGTTTCCCCACCCTCGCCATTCGCGACGGAAGGATCCCAACCCGCGGGGTTCTCGCAGCACCCTTCGGATGCGCCCTCCAACTCGATCTCGCCCGATACACCCCGCTCGCCGACTGGACCCCGACGTCCCTTGATTCCTGACTCCCGCCGCGCCGGCCCATGACCTCGATTCCCGTGCTTCCCCTTGCCCGACCTCCCCGCGCCATCGTGTTCGACATGGATGGCGTCCTCGTGGACAGCGAGCCCCTCCACGAGCTCGCGTTCCGCGAAATCTTTGCGGAGATGGGGTTTCCGGACGGCCGCCACGGCGTCGATTTCCCCGATTATTACGGTAAATCTGATCGTGCGCTCTGGGTCGATTTCATCGCCCGACACCGTCCCCCGCAACCTCTCGAAGAGTTGCTCGCCTGGAAACAGCGACATTTCCTCGAACTGCTCCGCGCCCGCCAGCCGATCTTCCCCTCCATCCCCGGCCTCGTCGAACGCCTGGCGGACCGCTACCCCCTCGCCCTGGCCTCCGGCTCCAACCATGCCGTCATCGACGAGGTCCTGCTCATGCACGGTCTCCGGAGGTTCTTCTCCGCCGTCGTCAGCGTGCAGGACGTCGCCCGTCCCAAACCTCACCCGGACGTCTTCCTGCGGGCCGCCGAATGCCTTGCGCTCCCGCCCGGGGATTGCGTGGTCATCGAGGATTCGGCCGCCGGCACCCAAGCCGGCAAAGACGCCGGCATGCAGGTAATCGCGATCACCAACAGCCTGTCACCCGACCAGCTCCGCCACGCGGATCGGATAGTGGACTCCTACGCAGCCATCGCCTCCCTGCTCGGCGTGGCGTGCCGCTCCTAGCGTAGCGCAACCCACTCGGGCCCAAGTTCCAGGAGCGTCCGGAACCAGGCGAAACGCGTCCTTCCCAGCCCCGACCCGAGAAGGGGGAAGGGGATCCGTGGCGCACCAAATGAGCCGGGACGATCGCCGGGTAGTCGTCCTTCCTACGTCCTGGAGACCGTGTTTGGGGGCGTAGCGGGACTCCCGACAAATGGTTTGATTCCCTAGGCGGAACCCGCTAAAGCATCCAACGACGCGGCAAGAAAGAACCACGAGCCATTAACCCCCAGATTCGTGTCGCCCGGACGAGCTTCTCCACAAGCCAGGGCGCAGGCAGTTCGGACGCCGGTTGCCATGGGCGCTTGGTTCGTCCCGAAACCACGGGGACGGTGCAGACAGGTGGATACCGTTCCAATTCGGAATCCTCGTCCCCATCCTTCGGTGCCATTCCGACCTCGGCCTCGGCCTCGGCCTTGTGCGGCCCCGGGATGCCGTCCAGCCACGCCCTCCCCTCGCTGGGAAGCCCCCGGCGCGTCGGCGCGTCGCCGGTGCACTGGGATGGCGTGACGACCCCCGGCTCGCCGAGGAAGACCCACCCCATCCGCTCGCTCCTGCTCACGTGCGGTTTGCTGGTGGGCGTTTCGTGGGCCGGTTCCTCCTCCTGGTTCCGCCGACTGACCGAGCCTCCCCCGGCCCTCGAACGGCTGGATGCCTGGCGCTCGGCCGAGAACGCCGCCAGTGAGTTTGCGCTGGCCGCGCTTCGGCAGGGTCAATCCCCCGCGCCCGCGGACATGGCCACGCGGTAGCCCACGAGGCCTCCGGGGACAACCGGCACGCGATCCGGGCTCCCGCCTTCCCGACGTGGGCCCCGGCGCGTTCCGACGACTCGGGACGATCCAGTTTCGTTCCTTGCGGGGGATTACCGGGATTGGGTTTTATTTCGCATGGAGCTGACGTTTCGCCCGGTAGGACTCCGTTTGGTGCGTCGCTGGACGATCGCAAGCCGGACCGGTCCCGGAGGCGGGCCGGGGACGGATGAATTCCCGGTGGTCCTCGTGCGGTTGGTGGACCGCGACGGCATCGAAGGTCTTGGGGAGAGCGCCCCGTCCACCCGGTACGGCGAGAACGTCGCCACCGTCCAGGCGTTTCTTCGGCGCATCGATCCGCAGCGGCTGTCCTTCGAGGATCTCCCCGGAAGTCTGGCCTATCTCGAGACGATCTCGCCCGGACCGTCCGAAGCCGCGGCGAAATGCGCCCTCGACGTGGCACTCCACGACGGCGCGGCGCGGCGCGCGGGAAAATCCCTGCACGAATTGCTCGGGCTGCCCTTTACCGAGGGCCGGCACCTGACCTCGTTCAGCATCGGCATCGATTCGCCGGACGCCATACGCGAGAAGGTCCTCGAAGCTGCCGGGTATCCGATTCTGAAGCTCAAGGTGGGCAGCCTGACCGACCGCGAGAACCTGGCGGCGCTGCGCTCGGCCGCGCCGACGAAGACCGTACGCGTCGATGCGAACGAAGCGTGGAAGACGCGCGAAAGTGCCCTCACGAGTCTCCAATGGCTGGCGGAGGACGGCAACGTGGAGTTTGTCGAACAACCGATGCCGGCCTCCACCCCTCGGGAGGACCGGGAATGGCTGTTCGCCCGCAGCCCGCTCCCGTTGATGGCCGATGAATCCTATCGGTTCGCCGCGGACTTGCCGTCCGTCGTCGGTGGTTTCCACTCCGTGAACGTCAAACTGGTCAAGACCGGCGGCGTGGCGGGTGCGTTCGCCGCCCTGCGGGCCGCGCGGGCGGCGGGCCTTCGCACCATGCTGGGCTGCATGATCGAGTCGAGCGTGCTCATTGCGGCCGCCGCCCATCTCGCGGAACTCACCGACTTCCTCGATCTGGACGGCAACCTGTTAATCCGGGACGACCCGTACCGCGGAGCCGGGGTCCTCGGGGGCGTGCTTTCCTTCGCGCACGCACCGACCCGGACCGGACTGCAGGTCGTCGCGCGCTAACCCCCCTGAACCCCACCCCGCCCCCGCGCCGGCGCGCCGGAGCCGTCAACGAAACTACGATCATTTTCCGGGATTTCTAACTTGCAGGCGACGCTGTGTCCGGCAGTCTCACCGCCATGCCAGCCGGTCGTTTGCTCGCCCCGCCCGATCATC